>CAJOOI010000176.1 GCA_905236105.1 uncultured Acholeplasmatales bacterium | reverse complement strand
GGTGCAGGTCAGCGAAACCTGCACCTCTTGCTTGCTGTGATGCCTGCCAATCGCCCATTGACTACAATGTCGGCTACACCGTTACCTCCCAGTCGGTTGGCACCATGCAGACCTCCTGTCACCTCGCCTGCGGCATAAAGTCCTGGAATCGGTGTGCCGTCAGTTCGTAGCACCTGAGTCTCTGTGTTTACACTCATACCGCCCATTGTGTGATGAATGGCTGGTGTGATGCGAACGGCATAGAACGGTGGTGTTTCCAGTCGTGCCGTCATCTCTGTGGCGCTGCGTCCAAAGTCTTCGTCGTGTCCTGCTTCCTGCTGGGAATTATAGCGGCTGACACTTGCAGAGAGTGTCTCTGCAGGGATGCCTACACAGTTTGCCAGTTCTTTGATGGTGGCTCCCTCGCTGAGCAGATGCTGGTTTGCGTAGGTTTCGATGGATGCCAGTGATTTTCGAACGGCTTGGTCGAAAACGAGGAATGCCTCACCAGCCTCCTGATTCAGAATGGCAGCCGACACCACGTCGCGCGTGTCCATCTCGTTGCAGAAACGCTGCCCGCTGTGGTTCACCAGGATGGCTCCGTTACCTCTAACCGCTTCTGTGATGAGGATATGGTTAGTGGCTTCTGCTGTGGGGTGAATCTGGATATTTGCCATCTGAGTGGTTGCGCCTCCGATGGCCGTCACCCAATCGAAGGCATCGCCTGTGGCCCCAGGATGATTCAATGTTGCGAATCCGCTTAGTGAGGGTTGAAGGCTTGTCACCATAGCGAGATTGGCTCCAAAGCCTCCGGTAGCGATGATGACTGCCTTTGAGGTGAGCTGATAGCTGCTGCCATCGGCATTCTGCACTTTTACGCCAGTCACAGCATCACCTGTTGTCAACAGTCCTGTGACCTTGTTCGAAGTGCGTATCTCGATATTGTCTTTTTCGCTGGCTGTCCTGAGCACTTTCATCAAATGTGGACCGATGGCAGTACCGCCTTTGGGACGATGTGTGCGTTTCACGCTGCTGCCGCCCATCAGCCCCACATCGCTCAGGTCGGCTCCAAGTCCTGTGAGCCACGAGATGGTGACGGGAGCATTCTCCACAAGGTTTCTCACCAACGACGGGATGTTTTCCTGCTTGCCGCCTCGCATGATGTCCTCATAAAACAGTTCCTTACTGTCCTCGATGCCGAGTGCTTGTTGAATGTCTGTCTCTGCTGCATTGATGCCTCCTGTAGAGTAATTGGTATTGCCGCCGATAATACCCTGCTTTTCCAGCACGACAATTTTCAGGCTGCTGTCTGCTTCCGATGCTGCCACCGCTGCCGAAAGGCCTGCACCACCTGCACCAATGACGACAATGTCGCATGTGCCGTCTTGATAGTTCTCGGTCGTTCCTGCTTGCTTGCCCATTGCCGCCTGAATGGCCATATTGATGGCATCAATCACGCCTGTTGAAGTAAGAGTGGCACCACTGATACCGTCCACCTCCGCACTCATCGTCTCATGCCTGCCAAGGGCACTTGCAACGATGCTGTTGATGGCATCCTGCGCAAATACCGACTCCGACTGACTGACGATTGTGACCTGTTCCACCTGATGATTCTTCACCAACACCTTGGCGATGATAGAACCGCTGCGTCCTTCACCGCTACCTGTCCACTCGCCGTTCTGAAGCTGCTCTGTAGGGTCTGCTATGCCGTTGTCGTCGTTCGAGCAGGCATTTAATACGAGGCCGCTGATTGTCAGGATGGCGGCAAACATCCATATCTTTACGTGTCTCATTTCTTTATTTACGATCTGTTATGCAGTCGCAAAGATAGCAAAAATTGATGAAGTGAGCACCATAAAACAGATTATTTGTTGCCCGACATGAGGTTTTTATCCAAAAGGTGAGCGAAGTAAGGAATAAATTCGGATTTTTCCTCCATCGTACTTCAGATGAACTACCGATAAACCGCTAAAGAACCGCCGAGTTACCGAGCTACTACCTCCGACTCTTGTTCATCACTTGTTCAATATATGTTCAATATATGTTCAATAAATAATTGAACAAGAATTGAACAAGAGACGAACAAATATTGAGCAAAACTATGAGGTGAAATGGTGGTAGATGCGAGGTTC
>CAJOOI010000175.1 GCA_905236105.1 uncultured Acholeplasmatales bacterium | reverse complement strand
AGAGCGATGCTTTATCTGTCGCAGCATACCTAACGTGTCGCAGTATTGTTCAATGGTGAAATCCAACTGCCTGTCGCTTTTCATATATTCCATACCATCAAAACCATCCAACAGGCCTTTTACATTGGACCGTTTAAATGGAACGAACTTATGCTGTAACACTGTTGTTGAGATGATTGTGGCATCGGGTCTCGTTTTAAGGATTATCTCTTTGGGGTCCATGGAGGTGAAAACGACAGGAGCCTTCATCCTTTTTTCGTATCTGATGAATTGTTGTACGAGAGTAATTCCAGCATATTCCGTGTACTGAGCTTTGGATTTTTCGTGATCCCATTCTAATTCACAGAGAACGATTATTCCATCGACAGCTTGCGAATTGTCGTTGATTCGTTTTTGAAGCATGTCGAAACTGGTGCAAATCTCATATTTGTATCTTGTGATCTCTGAAATCAGTTTCTCTTTATATTGTTTTTCCTGTTTCTCAACTATCGCCTTAAGCTTGGAAATGCTATCAATACCATTGATGTTTTCAAATTCTTTTTTTATACTAACAAACAACGGATTGTGTCTTATTTCTCCACGTGTATTATCGCAAATGTATTGTAAATGAATCTGATCTGGGTCTTCATTATTAGAGATTAAAGACTCAAAATGTTCTATTACGTCGCTTTTCTGCTTTCTAATTTTTTCGATTTCTTTATTTGCAGCCTCGTTGATGCCAGTGAAAGCATCTTGGATGACGTTGGCACTTGCTTTATTCCAGCAAACTATGATGTTCTTTTCCATTGGATTAATACTTAATGAGTTATTTCGCGCAAAAATACAAATTATCCTATCAGGATTGATATATACATGTTTGATTGCTACAATCTTCTATCTTTTTATACATCGTGTTGAGCAACGAAATTCCCTCGTCGGATACACTAGCATCAAAAAGACGATAGAAATCCAGTTCGGACCACAACTGTATGTCTTGAAGATTTTCATCTGACATAAAACTTGCGTTTCGATACTCCAACAGACTGACGGATATGTTGGTCAGTGCCTCCGTGATAAGATCAGAAAGCAACTCTTTCAATTCTTCGAGAGTCAAACTGGATATGGTTCTGTTCATAAACACATATTTGGTTCTTTCCTTGTCACTATAGTAAGTGAATTTTATTTCCGGGAGACCAATCATATTATCATCCACATCGCATTCCGACTGGAAACTTCCATATAGCATTTGGAACAAGATTGGCCAAATGGAATCGTCGCACTCTTTAAAATCGGGATGATGGTATTTGATTGGGGTGAAGAAACGATAATAGCACTTATAGATTGGCAGAGACTCATAATCCACAAAAGTATCCTCTACTAAATGACTAGAGTAAACCGCCCAAAAGTCTTGGACCGCTTTTAACAACTCAGGGTCTTCATTGGCCCAATCGAAATTGATCATCCATTGGAAATCAATTTTCTCCGATTGTGGCGAATCAGGAGTGTCTTGGCAGAATGCGTCAAAAGGATCATATATACTTTGGTCTGGTTCAAACAGTTCCTCATCGTCATCTTCATCGTCATCTTCATCGTCAGGATTATCTTGACAAAGTGCATTTATGAAATCGCTGACATTTTCACTATAGGATGGCTCTGGAGATTCTGTCTCGTCAATCTGTATTGGACTGTCAAAGGTATCGTCGCGCATCATAAAAGGGAATCCCGCATCGCGAGTCACCTGATAAACGATGGAACGCATGTCATCTAGCAGGAGTTTGGGGACCTGCATCTTCAGGATTTCATCCAAGACATCCTCGCCGACATTGACTTCAGTCGTTCCAGCGATAGCTGAATAATTCAAGACGAGATTGTACACTGGAGTGTTTTCTTCATCCGTCGATGAAATGTTTACATGAATCTCAACAAGGTGATACATGTTGCTTAAGTAGTTGCTTGTTTCAACATCAACGTGAAGACTTGTCTTTAGGTGGGAAATAGGCGTTGCAGATAATTGGGCGGAGTCTGATACAACAAATTCAAGCTTCGTCACAAACGATTTGGTAATGAACAAAGATGGTGTCATGGCTATTAGGTTTTATTATTTTGTGAACAGATTGAGTTGTTTGGCAATGAAGTCCCTGTCAATATTGACGGTTTGTACGCTTTTAATCAAAAAATCATCTCTGAATTCATAGTATATCGGGGTCAGACACCTAGAGAGCAGCGTCTTCACGTTACGGAACCCCAGCCCTGACTTGTAAGCGACATCAGCAATCAAATGCAAGGCCTCTGGGGTGAAATGAAGATCGATATTGTACAGATGGCAATAGTCGATGTGAGATTGCAAAATGTTATCTTTGGCATTAGTCATGATATTATAAATTAAATCCGGTGTGAGGGAATTCAAAGCGCAGATGTTACCGATACGACCAATCAATTCAGGCATGAAGCCCCATTCAATCAAGTCTTCTGAAGTAACTTGATTCAACAAAGCATCTATACTTGTAGCGGAAGAAGACGCTTGGGAAAAACCGATTGTTTTATTGAGGTGCAATCTCTTCCTGACAATATCCTCAATGCCGCTGAAGGCACCAGCGAACACAACCAAAATATTGTCAACAGGAATTCTGTAGCCTTTGGGCGAACCGTCTTGATTGAATCCGTCATCCAAAAACAGATACTCCCCTGAATTTAACATTCTCATTATGTCACACATGATATCGGTATTGAAATCCGTTCCCGAACTGCTCGCAATTCTCTGGTCATGATGGGGGATTTTGTCCACCTCATCTAATAATACACAGATATATTCATCGATTACATTATCTCTGCCGACAATATTCTTAAACTTCGGGCCATGCTTATCTTTGATGGTACGAAGAATTACATCTGTCATGTGCGTTCCTTTCCACTGAGTCCCCGAAATCTCACTTGAGTTGATTGGGACGATTATACATTTGCTACAACGAGCATATCCTTGAAAGATAGCGCTTTTGCCTGACCCTGTGGGGCCAATCAATAAAACGGGAGTTTTAATCAAGCAAGGCTTTCCGCGCCTTTTACTTTCATATTGTTGGAAGAAAGGAACCGAAAGCATATCAATAGCCTTGTCCTGCCCATATACTCTTTCTTTAACACAGGTTGCCATTTCTTTAGGGCTGTGGAAGTCAGCTTGTGGCGCTTTGTCTCTTTCGCTCACTTTGTTTATTTCGTTAACTAATGATTCTTTCTTGAAATTGTGGTTTTTCTCTAAATAAGCCCAATCGGACGCCGTTGGCTCACCGAACGCATCTGTCCAATCTTGGATTTTTTTGCACATGATTTCGGGGAGGTTGGCATCATTTGATAGTTTGAGGAATTGGTTATTCACACTAATTCTGGTAAGAGAAAGGAGTCTTTCTATGGTCATAATTCCTTCGTCCAGCTGATTCAAACAATACTTGACGTTTCTGGAAGAGATTTTAGGATGAAGGAACCAGTAGGCTATGAGTTTTTCATAGTCGGGCAGGTCGGTTTTGTTACACTTTACGGGAACACCAAAAAACTTGGTATCAGCATTCGGGCTGTTCGAGGTATTTTTGTTGGTTTTCATGATGAATTATTGTTTTATTATTGGTAATCAAATATTTACATAACAAATTATTTTGAAATGATTTTACAAAATACGTATATGGATTTTTAATTTGTTTAGGGTAGATTAGGTGTAATTGTCTGAAGATTTCAAAAAATGCTATTTTTGCAAACGACAATAGATGGAATAGTCAATGGCCACCTACAACATCATCGGCGACATCCATGGAAGAGACGCTTGGAAGCGACTCGTTGACGAGGATTACATCAATATCTTCGTTGGGGATTACTTTGACCCATACGATAAGATTCATTTCATGGACTTGCAGTATAACTTCATGGAAATCATAGAGTATAAAAAGAAGCATCCAGAGAATGTAGTGCTTCTGTATGGAAACCATGACTATGAATATCTCCCTGGCATATTT
>CAJOOI010000174.1 GCA_905236105.1 uncultured Acholeplasmatales bacterium | reverse complement strand
TGGATTCCAAAAAAAATTAACTTTCAAAAGAAAATAAAAGGATGATAACTCATCCTTTTATATGAGTAGGGAGGATTATATGAAAATAGAAGAATTTAAACAATATTCATCAGATTGTTATTATGATTTTTCAAGATTAGTTAGAGCTTATATTGCTGACTATATTAATTTACATGGCGGAGATAAGAAAAATGATAATTTCGATAATCAGGAATTTAGTTATTTATTATTAGCTCCTATTAGAAATGGTGATTATGAATGTACAAAAACATTAAAAAAATATTGTTCTATAGATTACAAACCAAATAATATAAATTTAAATGATGTAGCTGATTTAAATTCTTATGGAAAACGTTTTATTATTCCTGGGTATAACGAAGATAACTTCTTTAGAATATCACCAACAAAATTTTTAATATATTATTTAGAACATGGTAAGGGAATTAAAGAGGTACTTAGAAATCATGGTTTATCAATTAATCATCCAGGTGGTGAAAAATCAATAGATCAACCTAGATTAAATGAATTAATCTCTGAATTAAAAATACTTAATGATATCGAAGATAATAAATATTATAGTGAGACTTTGGCAAAATATTGTAAAAATATGCAACCGGATGCTATAAGTTATTTTGAGTATATTGGAAGAATATATGAACTTTTAAATGAACAAGAAGCTAATATAAAAGTAGTAGGAGTAGATGATTCAAGTAAATATATGATAGCTGCTTTTGTGGCTTTATTCTTATTTAAAGATACATCTTTAAACACTAATTATAGTGATGCTGTAATATCATTATTTAAAGAAAAAAAATTAACATTAGATAATATATTAAATTTAATTAATTTAAAAATAGATAATATAGATGAAATAAATCCTGCTGAAATTTTAAGATTAGAATATAGTTCATATTCAGGTAATTCTGGAAATTTATATAATTTTTATAAAAGTATATTTGAAAACTCATCAAATAATTTTGTAGTAATAAAAAAAATATTAACTGAATTAGGTGTAGATTATAAGGTAATAGATGAATTAAAATCTAAATTATATGATATATCAAATAATCAAAATAATATGACTAGAAAAGAATATAATGATAAATTAGATTTAAATATAATTAAATATTTAGAAGATGTATATAGAATATATAAGATATTAGTTAGTGCTAATAAAAAGGTAGATATAAATAATGATGTAATAGAAGAAGTAGATGATTATATTTTAGTAGCATTCCTTCTTAAGTCATATCAAATTAATGAAAGATTAGCTAAGTTCTTTATAAGTAATGGTATAACTAAGGAAACTGTTGATACTATAACTGGTATACCAGTTGATTTTAAATCTTTAGACTCAGTAGAGATAGATGATAAAGAATTAGTATCTAAATTCTATTCGAAATTAAAAAAAATAAATAGTGATATAGATAAAATAACTTTTGATTCTATATTTGGATATATAACAAATTCTGATAAAGTTGATACTAAAGTATTAAATAGATTATTCTTTAATGTAACTGGTAATACATTACCAGTTGATTATACTAAAGTAATTAAAACATATATTAAAGAATTAGAAAAGATAGAGTATGATGCTAAAGTAGAAAAGTTATTTCATGGTATAAGTGATGAAGTATTTTCTTATTTAACATTTGTAACGACTTATTTTTCTAAATTACAAAAACAAAATTTACAAGGTAAGAATGCTGAAGCTATATCAATTATATTAGGACTATATAATAGTACTTATTATAATTATTTGAATAATGAAGAAGGAGTTAATTTCTCAAGAATCAAAAGTGATTACAATGCTGATTTACCAAGCAATTTTAAATTAGATATAGATATAATTGAAGAATATTTTTTACCATTTATATTTGAAGGTAATAATAAGGATAAAAAAAGAGAAAAGATTACTATAGAAGATATAGTATCTAATGCATTTAATAAAGAATTAATTGATTCATTCCAATTTGAACAATTCTTATCAAGATTTAAACTTAATAGTGAAATATTTACTAATTTAGATGAAAAGATTGCTACCAAAAAAAGAGAAAAAGAAATAACTGAAGCTAAAAGTACTTTGAGTAATTTTGGTGCTAAAAGTACATTATTTAGAGAAACTATAACAGTTACATATAAGGTATATGAAGATTTAATTAAAAATAAAGATAAATTAAAAATATCAGAAATGAGTGATATAGATAAAGTTGCTCCTTTAATTGCTTTTTTCTTAATGGATGATAATAAGTATAGAGCATATTTTGAAAATGAAGGTATTAATTTAAAATATATTTTAGATTTTATAGGTTATAGTTTAGAAGATTTAAAATCTATTGATTTTAAAGATGTTGATGAATGTAAGTTATTTGAAAAATATAGAGATTTTATGAATTGGCATACTTCACCTGGTTATACAATAGAAAAAGAATATGCTGAAAAACTAGAAAAAATAAATTTATTTAATTATGATTACTTAAATATGGCAGCATTCGGTAGAAGAATATTTGATTCTGTATTTTCTTCTTCTAATCTTTTAATAAGAATGATACCTGATGTAGAGGTATATAAAAGAATAAAGAAATGTTTTGATGAGGAACCATCTGTAGTATATTTAATGCCAGCTGAAGAAGCATTTGTTGATTTAAAAAAACAAATAGATAGTGTAGTTAATGTAGATAAAAATAGTACTGACTCTATTACTGAATTCTTATTAACTGGTGATATGGGATTATCAAAATATTCTGAATATATACAAGCACAAATTACTGAAATAACTCGTTTAATGCTTGGAGATAATACTATTGAAAATATAGATGAAATGGTAGGACAATTATACATTGATACTCCAGTAAAACAAGGCTTAATTACTAGATTATTTAAATCTGAAAAAACTATCGAAAGAAAAGTTAATTCAAATGTACTTACTAAATTAAATGATGAAATCGAATTAAGTATTACAAACTTAATTATACAAATAAATAAATATATAGAAGTATTTAAAGTAATTACACTATATATTAAAGCAATTAACAAATATAAAAATATATCTTATGAATTAAAAAAATATCTAGAAGATGAAGTACAACCTAAGTATGTAGGAGATGAAGAATATTATTCTGAATTACTAGAGGTAACTCAATTAATAGATGCTTTAAATAATAAGATAGATAATTATGAAAAAACTTTAGTATTAATGAAACAACAACAATTACAAATTATACAAGCTATAAATAATCATATGGTTACTAAAGAAGCATTACAAACTTCTAAAAATGATATAATACCAATTATTGGTTCTGAGATGTTATTTAGAATTGGAACTAGTACAGAAGCAAATGCATTAGAATTATCAGATAACTTAATTGCACTATTTAAAAATATTATAAGTGGTAATTCAGATGCTGCTAGAAGAAGCTTAGAGATGATTGAGTCATCTAATTTACCAAAAGAAACAGTTGATAAGTTAATAGCAGATTTTTCTACTTATTTAAAAGAAACAGAAGAAGATACTAATGGTTATGCCAAAGTAATGAAAAATCAACCTAAAAAATAAAAAGGGGGTAAAACATGTCAAACGAAGAATTTTTAAGAAGTATATCAAAAGACTATTATGAATTCATTAGAATAGGTACTCAACATATTAAAACTTATGTATTTGATAAAGATGTTTCTGAATCAAGAAAACGTGAGTATATATATTGGCATTTTTTAAATGCATTATACCTTCACAAAGCTAAAGGATATACTGTAATACAAAATCATGGGTTTAAATTGGAAGTATATAGTAGGTTGTCAAATAGTTTTTCATCATTAAATAGTGATTGTAGTTATATAAATATATTTAAATATCCAGGTATTAATAAATTGAATGCTAAATATATTACACCTACAATGGTATTATACGATTTTTATATGAAAGATAAAGGTTTTATACACTGGTTAGAACAATATGAATTTACAAATGTAGAATCTGCAATGAAAGAATTAGAAGAGATTATTGAACAAGAGAAAAAAGATATAGATAAAATTATTGAAATAGAAGAAAAAGAATTCTATGAAAAAAATTATATTGAATATAAAAAAAATAAAAGTCCAGAAGTTATTAGTTACTTAGATTATGTAGGTAAAATATATACATACCTAAATTCTTATAACAAAATGGAAGTTGTAAGAAATACTGAAGATGGTAAAAAGATAGTTGCATATTTTTTAGCGCTTTTCTATTTTGTGGATGGAAATGTTAAAACACAATTTAGTGGAAAAATAAGGGAATTATTAAATAAAAAGGGATTAAAATTAGAAAATGTTACTAAAATTCTTAATATTGACTTAAGTGGTATAGAAGAGATTAATCCTTCTAAAGTATTAGTAGATAAATTCCCTGGATATAGTGGGAAAAATACTATATTTTACAATTTAATAAAGGAGCATTTTCATGATTTAGGAGAGAGAAAAGCTATATTATTAGAATTATTAGAAAAATTAGATATTGATTCTTCATTAATAGATGGAATATATGATTTAGTTTATGATATTGAAAGTAACAAAGATAAACTTAGTATAGATGAATATAGATCTAAATTAAATGCAGAAATGATTAAGTTTATTGAAGATTCATATAAAATTTATAAAAAAATATCTCAAGAAAAAGTAGAAATGTTAAATAAAGATAGTGATTATATATCTTTAGCTATACTTATTAATCTTTATTTTAATAATTATAAGAGACTAGTATATTTTAAAGATAAAAATATAAATTTAGATACTATATATACTTTAACTGGTATTAAACCAGTTAATATAGAAGAATTAAAATCTATTAAAATTAATAATAATGAAATAGTATCTAAATTCTATTCTTTACTTGGTGAAGAACCAAAGAATGATTTAAAAATATTTGAAAATTATACTTTTAGTTCAGAAATAATGAAGACTATTTATTATTCTATAGCTGGTGATAATATACCAGCTAAGTTAATAGATGTTATGAATAAGTACTTAGAGAAAAAAGAAGAAGAAGAAACAAAAAAAGAAATAGATGAATTATTTAAGGATATGGATGTTTCTATATTTAAATATTTATCATGTGTAATGGTATATTATGATAGTTTTAAAAAACAAAATTTACAAGGTAAGAATGCTGAAGCTTTATCATTATTGCTTGGTACTTATAATCTTAATGATGAGTTAGGTAATTATTGTAAAACAAAAATTGGTATATCTCACGATGATATTTTTAAACACTTTGGTGTAGAACATGGTAATAAATATATTAATCCACGTATTATGAAAGATAAATTTTCTGATTTTATATTTGGTGGAGTAAATGAAGGAAGAGAAAGAAAAGATATTACAGTAGCTTCCATTTTATCAAATATAAGTAATAAGAAGATTAATGATTCTTTTCAACTTAGAGAAATATTGAAAAAATTTAATATTGAATTAGAATCATTTGAAGAATTAGAAACTAAGTTAAATAGTTTTATTGAACAAAAAAAACAACAAGAAAAAGAAAAAGCAGAAGAAAAAAGATTAAAAGCAGAAGCAAAAGAGAAAAATGCAATTGATAATGGTATCAAAAAAATAAAAGAACATTCTCGTGATATATTTGAATGCTTAACTATTGCTTGTAAAATACAAAAAGACTTAATGGATAAAAAAGATAAATTATATTTTATTAAAACCAATAGTGAAGCTTATAGTATTTCAATTATAATTGCGTCTCTTTTAATGGATACTAAGTTTAAATCATATTTTGATAATGAAGGTATTACTTTAAGATATATATTATCTAAAATTGGATATAGTTTAGAAGATTTAAAATCTATTGATTTTAAAGATGTAACTGATAGAGATATTTATTATGCTAATAAAAGTTATATAGAAAATAGTTTTGATAATTATCGAGTATATACTATTGAAGAAGATAGATATGAAAAAAATGAATATTATATGCAAGATTTAGGATATTTACTTAGAAGAGTATTAGGCAGTGTTATTGGTGATAATGAAGCATTAAGAACTATAGTAGGTGATAAAGAAAAATATGATAGATTACGTAAAAATCTTATAGAAGAACCTGATATTAAAGTTATACTTCCAGTTGAAGAATTATTAGAAGGATTAGAAGAAGAAGTAAAAAATATTCCTTCAATAGATATATCTAATCATGATGCATTACTAGAATTCATGCTAGAAGGAGATAAAGGTTTATCTAAATATTCTGATTATATAATATCTTTAATAACAGAGATAGGTAAATATTTAAATTTAGATGATTCTATAGAGAGTCTTGATACATTAGCTGAACAAGTATATGTTGATACACCAATTAAAACAGGTTTAATAACTAAAATATTTAGAAGTTCTAAAAATATGCAACGAACTGTTAATTCAGATGTATTAAAAGAATTAAGCAAGAGCCTAGATGATAATATTACTAATTTAGATATTCAAATTATAAAATATAGAGAAATATTTAAAGCAGTAGGTTTATATTTATCTGCTATTAAGAATTATTATAAAGTTACAGAATCTATAATTGAAAAAATAGATAAAGAATTAGAAAATATTTCTGATGAGACAAGTTATGAATATTTAGATTGTATTCAAATTAAGCAAGGATTAATTACTAAATTAAATGCTTATAATAATACAACTTTGATGATGAGACAACAAGAAGTACAATTATTTCAAACAATACAAAATCATATAACAACTAAAACAGCACTTCAAACATCTAAGAATGATGTAATACCTGTAATAGGATCAGAAATATTATTTAGAATAGGGACTATGTCTCAAAAAGAAGCTTTAGAATTATCTAACAATTTAGTTATATTATTTAAAGGTATTATAGGTAATAATACTGAAGCTACTAAACAAAGTTTGGAAGCTTTAAAGATAACTGAAGTACCACAAGAATTATTAGATAATATAACTTTATATATTAAACAATTGGATGAAAAAGATAATTCCGATGCTCCTAAAGTAAGACAATTAAAGAATTAGTATATAAAAGGCTTTAATATAAAGCCTTTTTTTGAAAAAAATATATTTATATGTTATTATACATAATTGTGAAAAAGAGGGGGTATGTTTATGCCTTATGGAAGACCTAGTGGATGCTACGAAGGAGCAACTTTTTTAGAAAACTTAAATGAAGGTACTAGAAATTTTGTATTAAAATCTTTAGGTTATTATAGCAAAATGAAAAAAAAGAATCCAAATACTTTTTTACTATCAATGTTA
>CAJOOI010000173.1 GCA_905236105.1 uncultured Acholeplasmatales bacterium | reverse complement strand
TCTATGACCGTGCCAGCGATATCCTGATAAGAGAGACCATCGAGGAAGCCTGCGATGAGTCAGGTGAGGAGATCGTATCCTCTCCCGTAGTTGATATTGAACAGATCGAAAAGGGCAAGCCCTTTATCTATACTGCTTCGGTTGCTCTTAAGCCCCCGGTTGAGCTCGGTGAGTACAAGGGAGTAGTCATCGACAAGGTCAATACCGAAGTGACGGATGATGACGTTAACGAAGCGATCGAGAGAGAACGTAAGAACAACGCCAGACAGATCACCGTTACCGACAGACCCGTACAGGACGGCGATACCATCCTTCTTGATTTTGAGGGCTTCGTGGACGGAGTTCCTTTTGAAGGCGGAAAGGGCGGTGATTATTCGTTAAAGATAGGTTCGGGCAGCTTCATCCCCGGTTTCGAGGATCAGCTCATCGGACAGAATATCGGTGAGGAATGTGAAGTCAACGTTACATTCCCCGAGGATTATCATGCCAAGAATCTTGCCGGCAAGGCCGCAGTATTCAAGTGCATGGTCAATGAGATCAAATATGACGAGCTTCCCGAGCTTGATGACGATTATGCATCGGATATCTCCGAATTCGAGACATTTGACGAGTACAAGGCCGATGTACGTAAGAATCTTGAGGAGAGAAGGCAGAAGGAAGCACGTGAGGCAAAGGAAGATGCTGCCGTTGCAGCCGCAGTCGAGAACGCAAAGATCGATATTCCCGGTCCCATGCTGGATGCCCAGAAGGATCGTATGATTAGCGAGTTTGCACAGCAGCTCATGTATCAGGGCATGTCGTTTGACCAATACACACAGTACAGCGGCGTGACCAGAGAGCAGATGAAGGATCAGATCGAGCCCCAGGCCGAGACACGCATCAGAAACCGCCTGGTGCTTGAGGCAGTTGCCGAGGCAGAGAAGCTGGAAGCCACGGAAGAGCAGTATCAGGAAGAACTCAAGACCATGGCTGAAGCATACGGACAGGATGTGGATAAGATCAAAGAGGATATAACCGAAGATGTTGAAAAGATGATCCGTGATGATCTTAAAGTCCGCAATGCGGCCGAGTTCCTGGCAGACAATGCGGTAGAGAAGTGATTTATCAGAAGCGGGGGTAAAAAACAATGCCTTTAATACCTTATGTAATAGAACGGACCTCCAGAGGAGAGCGTTCGTATGATATTTATTCGAGACTGGTTGAAGATCGTATAGTATTTCTCGGTGAGGAGGTCAATGACAGCGTAGCATCCGTTATCGTTGCGCAGCTTCTTTTTCTGGAAGCTCAGGACCCCGAGAAGGATATCCATCTGTATATCAACAGCCCCGGCGGTTCCGTAACTGCCGGAATGGCAATATACGATACCATGCAGTATATCAAGTGTGACGTTTCCACGATCTGTATAGGAATGGCCGCCAGCATGGGTGCGTTCCTTCTGTCGGGAGGAGCAAAGGGCAAACGTATGGCTCTGCCCAACGCAGAGATCATGATTCATCAGCCCTCAGGCGGTTCACAGGGTCAGGCTACGGAGATCGAGATCGCCGCTAAGCATATCCTGCGCACCAAGGAGAAGCTGAATAAGATCCTTGCGGAAAACACGGGACGTCCATTTGAGGAGATCGCGGAGGATACGGAACGCGATAACTGGATGACTGCAGAGGAGGCCAAAGAGTACGGACTCATCGATACGGTCATCACCAAACGGAGCGAAGAATCAGACAAGGATAATAAGAAATGAGTCCAAAGATTGAAAAACAGGTAAAATGCTCTTTCTGCGGCAAATCGCAGGATGCGGTCAGAAAGCTTATAGCCGGACCTACCGGAGTATATATTTGCGATGAATGCGTGGAGATATGCGTAGATATCCTGGATGATCTGGAGGTGGAGGACGAACCGGAATTCAGCGGTAATATCGACATCAACCTGCTCAAACCCGTTCAGATCAAGGAGTTCCTGGATGAATATGTCATAGGACAGGAGGACGCCAAAAAGGTGCTGTCCGTAGCGGTATATAACCACTATAAGAGGGTAATGTCCAAACAGCAGGACGATGAGGACGGAATAGAACTGCAGAAGTCCAATATACTGATGGTGGGGCCTACCGGCTCGGGTAAGACATACCTTGCGCAGACCCTGGCCAGGATCATCAACGTTCCCTTTGCGATAGCGGATGCCACTACATTGACGGAGGCCGGGTATGTGGGTGAGGATGTTGAGAACATCCTGCTCAAGCTTATCCAGGCTGCCGATTATGATATTTCCAGAGCCGAGCTCGGAATAATCTATATCGATGAGGTTGACAAGATCACCAAAAAGAGTGAAAATGTCTCTATCACCAGAGATGTATCCGGCGAGGGTGTACAGCAGGCTCTGCTCAAGATCATAGAGGGAACGGATGCCAGTGTTCCTCCGCAGGGAGGCAGGAAACATCCGCATCAGGAGCTTATTCAGATCAATACTTCCAATATATTATTTATATGCGGCGGCGCTTTTGACGGTCTTGAGAAGATCATCGAAGACAGACTCGACAGAGGTTC
>CAJOOI010000172.1 GCA_905236105.1 uncultured Acholeplasmatales bacterium | reverse complement strand
TTATAAAAAGAAAAAGATTATGGCATACGTAATTGGTGATGACTGCATCGCATGTGGAACATGTATCGATGAGTGCCCAGCAGGAGCTATCTCTGAGGGCGATAAGTATTCAATCAACCCTGATGTCTGCACAGAGTGCGGCACATGTGCTGATGTTTGTCCGTCAGAGGCTATCAGCCTACCTGCATAACACAGGTATAGTTTAAATGAATATGGGGGCTTTCCGAGAGGAAAGCCTTTTTTTATTTCTCGTCAGGAAGGGTCATGATGAAGCGTGCGCCACCTTGATAGCTGGTGTCAAGACGGATGTCACCACCCAGACGGCGTACAATACTACGGGCTACACTGAGTCCGATGCCAGTTCCCTCGTAGTAATTGTCAAGTTGGAAGAACTCCTCAAAGATATGCTCTGCCTCATAAGGGGGAATACCAATACCTGTATCGGTAATAGTATATACGGCAAAGTGAGTGGTATTGTCGATGTTGACTCGCAACTCCGCATGACCTTCCTTGGTGAACTTGGCGGCATTGTTCAACAGCAATGCCAGTGCACGGGAGGCAGAAAGGACATTGGTAAGTATCATCTTGTCTGCTGATGGGTCGATCTCCAAATGGAAAGTGATATGCTTGGCAGTGGGCATATCGGAGACTTCCACTGCCTGTAAGGCAATCTGTGAGGCGGTCACTCTGTCAGTTCGCTCAATAGTGCTCTTACTATGTATGTCGGAGAGCTCTATCATCTTGTTGACAAGCTCGGTGATACGGTTGGTGTTCTTCGTGATGCGGTCGTTGATGTCCTTACGCTCTTCATCCGTCAGCTCTGTCTCTGGATTAGTCAGCACTTGGGTAAAGCCACTGAGGACATTGAGTGGCGTGCGAATCTCATGGGATATCTGCTGGATGAAGTCTGTCTTCATGCGTGACGACTCCTCCGCACGGGCATTGGCTTGAGACAGTTCTTTGTTCTTTTGCTTTAACTCCTGGTTCTTCTCTGCGAGCTGCTTGGCATTGCGAAGACGAAGGAGGCCAATAATAATGAGGGAGATAAGTATAATAAGAATACCGATGAGTGCCGTTAAATAGCGTTGGTTCTTCAACATTGACTGCTGTTCGGCAATCTGTTTCTCTTTCTCCTGAGTCTCATACATGATGGCAAGCTCTGCCGCATTATGCTGTCGCTCATAATGATAGATAGAGTCGACTGAGTCAACGATTCGCTCCGCCATTTGTAGGGCTTGCTCTTTCCGCCCGGATTTGATATACGCTTTCAGATAAGGGGCAAGATACGATTTCAGGTAATACAGTGATAGAGGAATCTTCCACGACTGTACAACAGAATCGACCTTGGGGGTCAAGTTGGCGAGGTCTTCCCAACGTTCAGCAAGTTCCAAGTATTCACTATGCTCAATAAGTCCGTTACTGGTTTTTGAGTAGTTTGTCCCTATGAAGCGTTGGTATGCCTTGTTGGCTTCACCTTTTCGACCAGTCTTCACGTAGACGAGAGCCTTGTGGGTATTAAGACCAGCGATGAACTCCTCTGCGGTGGAGGCAGGGCAGTCAGGAGAGGATGCCATATGGCTAATCGCCTCGTCTGCCTGAGAAAGCCATTTCTCTGCCTCTGTAAACTGTTCAGTACTGGTATAGGCATCAATGATATTGTAGGTGATTCTTGCCCAAGTATAGAGATTATCAAAGATAGGCTCATCCTGTGCCAACTTCTTCAGCGTGTTCCATGCTTTAGTGAAGTTTTTCTCTGCATCGTGATAATGCCCTAACTGCATCTGGCTATAACCGATATCATGAAGAAGGATTGCAGACCAATAGCTCCCCTCCCGTGTGGTGTCATTACTTACTACGGAGTAGGCTTCTGTTGCGACCTTGACAGCACCGTCTTGATCGCCTTTGACAGTTAAAATAGTGGATAACTGGTCTGAAACAAAATAAAAGATGGTAGGACGTTCCTGTATTAACTCGTTGCTGGCAAGGGCTCTTTTATAATATAGTTCTGCTGTGAGTTCTTGCCCTAACTTGTAATGAATCTGTCCCCGGTAGTAGTTCGCCTTGTATTCGGGAAAGAGATGTCGGTCCTCAAGGCTGTCAATCATAGGCAGCGCACTATCCAGGTCTATGTCCATCATCTGTTCAACCTGGAGCTCATAGTCTTTCTTAGGATGATTACCAGAGGAAACATCTTTCTTACGAGAGGTACATGCTGTCAATCCTATAATGGTAACAGCAAATACTCCCAATATGATATATGTTAGTTTCCTCAGATTCATGTTGGTTATATAAGAAAGGGGCGTAAGTCAAAACTTACGCTCCTTTGTATAGTTTGATTATTTCAGTGCCTGAATCTCTAACGCTGCCTTGTACTCTGGGTCAATCTGGAGAATCTTCTCTGCAAATCCCTTTGCACCGTCTACGTTCTTGTTGATATAGGCGTTGAACATCAGATAGTGGTAAGCGGTCTTCAACATGGTGTCCTGTCCCTTCGTACGGTCCGTTCTACCACTCAGCAGTGAGGCAAGCTTCTCGTAGTAGGGCTTAGCAAGGGCTTTCTCCATGTTATTGTCAAGCTTGTTGTTGAGGTTAGCACGCATATAGGTGGAGTATACCTCCTGAGTCGGATATTTCTGGACAAGGGTAGCGTAAACCTCATCAGCCTTCTTGATCATCTCTGCCTTTCTTGCAGGATCGGTGGAAGCATCACCGTCCTTGGTGTAGATATTGGCAAGACCTTCCTCGTCATCGTAGGTCAACTCTTTCTTAGCGGCAAGCATCTGCTTGTAATAGTCGGTTGCCTTGGCGAAGTCTTTGTTCTTCAGGTATGCGTCAGAGAGGGTCTTTAAGATAGCCCATTTCTTAATCATAGAAGAGTCGTTGACAAGTACAAGTGCCTTATCATACTCTGCGAATGCGTTCTGCTGCTCACCTAATGCATCATAAATCAGAGCAGAATAGTAGTGGTCGTACTCAGAGTATTTAGCACTATCTGTCTCATTGAAATACTTATAGATGTAACCCTTGGCAGCCTCGTAGTTCTTCAACTCATAGTTGCTGAACATAGCAAGACGGGTGAAGGTGGCATTACGGGGCTTGTCTTTCAGACCTTGCTCACAAGCAGCAAGAGCGTCCTCGAAGTGTCCCTGGAAATAGCTGGCACGAGCAAACTCGTTCAGATAACTCTTATCCAACTGGGCAATGGGTACTTTCTTGAACTCATTATAGGCGCTCTTCTCATCACCGGCTACCATGAAGATGTGTCCCTTGATGGCGTCAACATTCACCTCTGGGCAGTTAGCTTTCAAATCATCCAGTTTCTGGGCAGCACCTCTTGGGTCAATCTTACGATAAACCATCGCATACTTACGATATGCCTCAGCCAACTTGTTGTCATAGTAGATAGCTTGGTCATACCAAGATGCTGCGGCACCACCATCATCAGCGAGGGCTGCGATGTCACCTAACAGAACGTATGCAGGAGCATACTTGTTCTTAGATGCTGTCAGAGCATACTGCGCATACTCATGAGCATGAGCGGTATCGTTTGCCTCATAGAAGGCACGACCCATGGCAAGCAGATTCTCTGCGTTCTTCTTGTTAGCCTTGTAGTAAGGCTTCATCTGCTTGTCGAGATCTGCGGGTTTGCTACTAATAATTTTCTTTACGGCATCTACGTCGGCCTTAGAACCGTCCTGTGCCATCACTGGAGTACCGAATCCTAACATCAGCGCT
>CAJOOI010000171.1 GCA_905236105.1 uncultured Acholeplasmatales bacterium | reverse complement strand
GGATTCTTATCTATAAAATTGAAGAAGAAACTAATTCTTTATATCTTTTTCGCACTGGTACTCATAGCGATTTGTTTAAATAACATATTGTTCAAAACTACTATCTAGTATAATACATAAATAGAAGAAGCAGCTTAAAAAGGCTGCTCCTTCTATTTATTACTGTTGACTCAAACTCTAAGTCTACCACTTCAAATTCAGGGTGCAACACCATATCTTGGGTAATAGGCGTTTCGTCTGGTACAAAGTTAACTTTATTCCCATCTTTATCGTAATAATACCAGCGTACAAACTTAAACCCTTCTGAAGCTGGCATTTCTTTTGGTATGAATTCCTCAAACAAGTCCGGAAATGCTTGCTGGTCAACATCTACAAGTTCAATTGCTGTTGCGTCAGGCAGTTCCATATCAGGTGGCATTATTCCACCGCTTGGTACGTCAATATCAGCAGCAAAACCATCTACTTCAAATGATATATTATATGTATCTGTTAATTCCTCTGTTGGCAATGCAACCACCAATTATGGCCTTCAAAATATTATATTAAGACACCTCAATTAAATCTATATTATTCATAAATTCATTAAGCCCTTCAAAATCGCAGAATCTTTCCAGATATATCTCTTTTTTTAAATCTTTAGGTAAATAACCAAAATATTTACTATAATTGTTTTTGTTTATAACTTCATTAATCTTATTATCAATTGTATCACTATATTTTATGTTTTTTATATTATCTATATTAAAAGATTGATCGTAAAATAATTGACCTAAAGTGTAATCACAAATACATCTATTTTCATTATTAGCGATTAAATATAAATCAATACATCTTAATTTTTTGTCATCAATAAATAACTGACAACAATTTTCTTTACCTGATTTTATGATTATTCTTTGATTCTTTTTAAGGTTTAATCTAGTATAAGGCTTCTTGTATTCTTTTATGACATTAACAGCATGTTCATTAACATAGTTTGGAATTATTCTGTTATTTAGAAAACTGAATAATTCTTTTCTGACTAGTTCACTTCTCTCACTAATACTTGGTTTAAATCTCGGCAATACATATTTATCAAATGGTTCAACATAAATCTTTCTATTTTTAGGTAGAGTCGAAACTACAATCCAACTTCTTCCAGATAATACAACAATTTGATTTATATTTTTATACTCATCATATAAACCTATTTTTTTTGTATCATAAATTATTTCATAAGGTTCCTCAGATTCAAACATTGCATAAAAGTTTTTATTATGAACTATTTTTTCACCCTCGTAACCTAAAACTAACTCACTACTTGAATCAAGAGACGTAATAAAATTACTATTAATCATATCTTTTAATAAGATTATTATTGAATGATTATCCAAATTACTAAATACAGGATTGCTATTTAATTCCGGTATTAGTTTTTCAACTCTTATACCATTGTTTTCAACAATAATTGAAAGAATCTGCTGAAATAAATAGTCATAATTTTTTGTAGTAATAATTGGTTTTTCAACTCTTCCTTGTTTCATCAATTCAATGGTAGTAGCTGATAACAACAGAGATTCTGGCTCTTCAGTATATATTTGACTAATTCTATCTTGACTCTTTCTTCTTCCTGTTCTACCGATTCTTTGTTTCAAAGAGGATACTGAAAATGTACAATCTAACTGAATAACTAAATCAACATTACCTATATCAATTCCTAATTCTAATGTACTTGTTGAAACTATACAAATACTATCATCTTCTTTTACTAAATTTTCCATTTCTTCCTTTAAACTTCTATCAATATATGAATGATGTGCATAAAATTTTTTATAACCTAATTTTTCGTTTAAATTATATGTTAGTGATTCAACTTTTTCTCTGCTATTACAAAAAATCAAAGCTTTGTTATTTTCTGTTAATTCCAAAATATCTTCTATAACCATCAGATTAATTTCATCATCTGAATCTTTTGGTTTTTCAAAATGCATAATATTATAATAAGTTTTTTTCGAAGAGGATAATCCACTAACTAATTTAACTTTTTCAGTATCATCGCAAATCCATTTTTTGATTAAATCAGTTCCGTCAATTGTTGCAGACAATCCAAAAATCCTAGGTTTGTTATTGAAATACTTATCCAATCTATATAGTAATGATTGTAGGTGATAACCTCTATCTTGCCCTATAAATGAGTGTATTTCATCAATTACAATAAATTCAACACCTTTAAATACTTCTTTTATCTTTTCAGGTCGGTTTATCATAAAAGCTTCTATAGATTCTGGAGTTATTTGTAGAATTCCTGATGGATTATTTAAAAAATTCTTTTTTATATTTGAATTCACATCTCCATGCCATTTTGTAATTCTAACATTCATTTCTTCTGCCAATTTATAAACTCGTTTGAATTGGTCATTAATCAGTGCTTTTAAAGGAGAAATGTATAGAACCTTTACTTGCTCTCTATAATCAGCATTATTTTCTATTAAACTTAAAATAGGTAAAAATACCGCTTCCGTTTTTCCTGATGCGGTTTCAGATTCTACAATTAAATGTTTATTTGAATTAATTACTAATGGTATAGTTTTTTCTTGAATATCAGTCAATTTATACCAACCAAATTCAGCTATTCTTTCTTGCATTTTTTCGGATAGTAATTTAATACTATTCATAATTACATACTCTCAAATCTTTTAAAAATATTATTTAATTCTGTTTCAGCATTATTGTTTGTTTTTTCTTCCCTGTCAGAATTGATTAATTGTTTAATATTTACTTGCGGATTTTTTTGTAAAATGTTTAATAATCCAAAAAAATCTCTTATTATTTCACCAATAGTTGTTTTATTATTCTCTAAATTATTATATTGTTCTTTAATAAAGTAAATAATATCATCATTATTTGTACTAGAATTATATTTATAATATAATTCATGAATGTTTCTCAGTTTTTCTAGTAATATAAATATTTCCTCATTTGTTAAATTTCTTAATCTTATAACTGGCTGACTATAATCATATAATTCATTATCTTCATACTTATTACTAGATAACCTTCTTTTTAGTGCTCCATAACTAAACAACCCTTTAAATTCATCTTCTAAAAATTGAGGTGTTCCACTAAATGTTATAAATAAATTATGAATATCGCCTTGAATTGTATCATTAAAAATCCTTAAAATCATTTCATAGTTTTTATCCCTAATTGTTTTTAATGATATTTTATATAAATTAACCACTTCATCAAAATTAATTATAAAACCAGAATATCCAGCTAATATAACAAATCTGCATATTACCTTTAGAAATTCGTAGTAATTTTGGTCATTAATAATAACGGAAACTCCTAAAGCATTTTTCGCTGTTGATATATTGGGATATTCGCCACTTATCCATTTGATACAATTTCTTTGTTTTTCTATATCTCCTGAAATATATGATTTTAAATATATTGTAATAACATCAGAAAAGTCACTACCCCCAAAACAGGTATCCATATCTTTTATTTCTTTTTTAATATTAGTGATGATTTTATCAATGTATTTTTCATTTGTTAAATCAAAATCTTCTTCCGAAGAAAAAACTGATATTTGATTACTAAGCCACATTTCAATTATATTTTCAATAGTATTCTTATTTGATGTTTTTGTTGTCATATTCTTTATTATTTCAACATATGTGGCGCGGCCCATACCATCATTATTATATAGTCTTCTATATGGAGAAAAATCTACTTTTGAAATAACAAAATTATTCAAAAACCCTTTTTGAGCTATTACTGCCTGTATAAATGATTTACCTGTTCCATATTTACCAATGATAAATTTTGTAAGTGATAATCCATTCTTAACATTTTCTAAATCATGACTTATTTGTTCTATAATATCTTCTCTTCCTACCATGATATTTTCAATTCCGCTTCTAGGAACTAAGCCACTATTTAATGCAGTAACAATATCATTTAATTCATTATCTGTCATTATCATTTCCCGCCATTTCTACATTAAGTCTTAGAATATTATCTTCTACAACAATTATTTCTTTATGAATAATTGGAAAGTATTTTTCATTTAAACTTGTAATATATGCATTTAGCATCTTCCCTTTCTTAACACAATATTGTTGAGCTTCTTTTTTTTCTAATATATTATTTTCAAATTTATCAATAAATTCTTTTTCTGCTTCATCAAAATTTATTATTTCTTTATTGCTTTCAACATAACTAATTTTTGTAGAATTATTATCTATTTTAGTAATATCAATTGAAAATTCCCTTTTTTCTTCATTCTTTTTATTATCTTTATTCTCAATAATTTTACCTTTTGTTTTAAAATAAGAATAAAAGAATTTTTCTGGTAATTCATATCTTCCGTTCTCATATTGACTAATTACATAATCATTTTCGTTCATTCCATTTTGTGGGTATATTAAATCATAACATAATTTTGCTATTTGATTCATATCATGATCAAAAGTTGAATTTGAAAAATATTTTTTATATTTATAAGTACCTTCCATTCTTTGCAACGTACATGGAATGCTATTAAATAACCTTTTTTTCTCAGTTATAACTTTAATCTCAAACCACCTTTGAATGATGTCCATTTTATTATCTATATAATATTTAGCAAGTAAACTTGCATATTTTTTAAATTTATTATTAAATTTCTGATTCCCATAAAGTAAAGTTAATTGCTTATTAGTTAACTCACCCTTACTTTCGCTATAATGTTTTCTCCAAGTATTAATATTTGTTTTATCTAATTCATTTATAGTTGTTAAAAATTTAACCAAAGAATCCTCTTCTATTTTTTTTATATCATTATCATTCATATTATAATAATAACCAACTTCACTTAACATATCATCTATCCATTCTGGTAAATAATTAGCTAATTTTGGATATAAATCTTTATAGGAATTATACAGCTTTTCTAGAGCACTTATATTAAATGATGCTTTTGAATTAAATGTATAACATATTAACTCATAAGCAAAAATAAATATATAACTTATATCCGTGTCTAAAATATTGTTATTTAGGAATTCTTTTCTCCAATATAAATACCATTTTAATTGATATTCATTTAAATCTCTTATTTGAGCCCAATATGAATTAAATGGGAAAAAATCAGCATTATTTAGATATTTATCTTTAAATTTATTTGATAGTTCAATCATATCATCTAAAAAATAAATATCCTTTGTAGGATGAAGTTGTTCATTAATTTGAATTAATATATAGTTTGGTGTTTTTAAAGCTCTATATTTATCTAGTATTATATTATTTTCATCATAAAATTTTCCAGTTAAATAGGATAGATTATGATTTTTATCACCTATAACAAATATTTTTAATATCGCCATCCCAGAAACTAAACATATAATGAATGAGGCAATTGAAAAATCTTCTGTTCCTATACTACCAAAACCATAAAGAAAAAATATTACTGCAAAAACAATTCCTAATGTTTTACTTGTCTTTTCAATTTCATCAATTTGTTTTTTCTTTAAAAATGGTATTGAAACCACAATACCTACAATCCATCCAAAAACAAATAATCCAAATGTAAATATATATAATAATCCTTGTAATGGCTTTTTATCTATAAACTTATGTACTCCTAAGCAACCAAATAAAATAGTTATCACTAATCTAATCCTGGCATTCATCAACCTCACCTACCTACTAAAACTATTCAAGAATATTATACCATATTTTACATTATTTAAAGAAAAAGAAACGACAACGAGAAGGCATAGAAAAGAAACGGTTACGTGGGGACTGGGATGACTATGGCAGACCAAGAGTTATGCCACTTGATAAATTTGCCTTTTACTATAGTGCCGTAGAACAAGGAAGAAAACGGCCTTTTCAGTTAATGCACGAATTAAAGATGACCAGAACTACTTTTTATCGCTACATACATGAATTGAAGCAAATTGGGGCAAATTAAAATTAATCATTCTGTGTTGACATTGTGCATACTGTCTGGTGTAAAATGCCTTTTAGACTTGAGAAGCATTGTTGGTTTATCAACACCCTATCAGCCCCCAGCAATAACTGCTTGTTTAATC
>CAJOOI010000170.1 GCA_905236105.1 uncultured Acholeplasmatales bacterium | reverse complement strand
CAAAACCTGGTCAAAAAATTGCATTAGTTGGTGCAACAGGTGCTGGTAAGACAACTATTACAAACCTAATTAATCGTTTTTATGATTTAGCAGATGGAAAAGTAAGATATGATGGTATAAACATCAATAAAATAAAGAAAAATGATTTAAGAAGAAGTATTGGTATTGTTTTACAAGATACAAATTTATTTACTGGTACAGTAAAAGATAATATCAAATATGGAAAACTTGATGCAACTGATGAAGAAGTTTATAAGGCAGCTAAAATTGCAAATGCCTATGATTTCATCACAAGACTTCCAGAAGGCTTTGATACAATGCTTACAGGTAATGGTTCTCAATTATCTCAAGGTCAACGACAATTAATATCTATTGCTAGATGCGCAATTGCTGATGCACCAGTTATGATATTAGATGAGGCTACATCTTCAATTGATACACGTACTGAAGCACTAGTTGCTAAAGGAATGGATCAACTTATGGTAGGAAGAACTGTATTTGTAATAGCTCATAGATTATCTACAGTTCAAAATTCAAATGCGATAATGGTTTTAGATCATGGTAAAGTAATTGAAAGAGGAGACCATGATTCATTAATTGAACAAAAAGGCACATATTATCAATTATATACAGGTGCTTTTGAATTAGAATAAAAAAATATTTACTTTAGTAAATAAAAATTATATAATTAACAAGTGAAATACGTTTAAGCCAAACGTAATATTACAATATTTATTTTAGCGAGCTATAGATGGTGAAAGATAGCATAAATGTAATATTTGAATCATTGGCCTAGTTGGCTAGAGGATAAGTCTAGCTCGTAAATCTTGCGTTAAAAGATTAATGAGTGCTATACATTTTTTTGTATAGAACTAAGGTGGTACCACGGTTAATTCGTCCTTAGGCTTTTTGCTTAAGGACTTTTTTATAATTTAAGGGGGTTAAAATGAAAGATTATAAAGAAACATTGTTTATGGGCAAGACTAATTTTGAAATGAGGGGAAACTTAGCCCAAAAAGAACCTGCAATGCTTGAAAAGTGGGAACAAAATAAAATATATGAAAAAAGAATCAAGAAAAATGAAGGCTGTGAAGAATATACACTTCATGATGGCCCACCATATGCCAATGGAGATATCCATTTAGGTCATGCATTAAACAAGATATTAAAAGATTTTGTTGTAAGATACAACAATATGAATGGAAAATTGTCTAGATATATTCCTGGATGGGATACACATGGTCTTCCTATTGAAAATGCATTACAAAAATCAGGTGTTTCAAGAAAAGATAAATCTACAGCTGAATTTAGAAAATTATGCGAACAATATGCATTTAAACAAGTAGAACGTCAAAAAGTAGGATTTAAAAGATTAGGCTCTTTAGGTGAATATGATGCACCATATATTACTTTACAACATGATTTTGAAGCGGATCAAATTAGATTGTTTGCTAAAATGGCAGAACGCGGCTTAATTTATAAAGGATTAAAGCCTGTTTATTGGTCACCATCTAGTGAATCAGCTTTAGCTGAGGCAGAAATAGAATATCAAGATATTAAATCTAATGCGATTTATTTCCATTTTGATGTTGTAAATGATTTAGGAAATCCTTTATTTAAAGATTTACAAATCATGATTTGGACAACAACTCCATGGACTTTACCATGTAACTTAGCAGTTGCTGCAGGTCCTCAAATTGAATATGTAATTTTTAATTCAAATAAAGGTAAATTTATTTGTGGAAATGATTTACTAAAATCATTAACACAAAAATTAGGTTTATCTGATATTGAAGTTTTAGGTAATGTAAAAGGTAAAGATTTATTAGGATTAGAATATAAACATGCCTTATATGATAGAGTTTCACCAGTTGTCAATGCTGATTATGTTACGACAACTGATGGTACAGGCTTTGTTCATATCGCTCCAGGATATGGTGAAGAAGATTATCAAGTTGGTAAAGAATATAACCTAGATATTATGGTTGCTGTTGATTCAAAAGGATATCAAACAGAGGCCTCAGGCAAATATGCAGGCTTATTTTATGAAGAATCTGATAAAGTAATTATGGAAGATTTAAAAGCTTGTTCATCTTTATTATTATATGAACCAATCGTCCATAGTTATCCACATGATTGGCGAACTAAAAAACCAGTTATTTTTAGAGCTACACCACAATGGTTTGCCTCAATTGATCCAATTAAAGATGAAATTTTAAATGCTATAAAAGAAGTTAAATGGAATCCTTCATGGGGTGAAATTAGAATTTCTAATATGATAAAAGATAGACATGATTGGTGTATTTCACGTCAAAGAGCTTGGGGTGTGCCAATTCCAGTATTCTATAATGAAGATGGTAGTGCTATTTTAGATAAAGAAGTATTAGAACATATTGCTAATTTATTTGCTGAATATGGTTCAAATGTATGGTTTGAAAGAGAAGCGAAAGATTTATTACCAGATGGATATACTAATCCTTTATCTCCAAATGGTAATTTTACTAAAGAAAAAGATATCATGGATGTTTGGTTTGATAGTGGTTCTAGTTATCAATTATTACAAAGAAGAGGAATATCATTCCCCGCAGATTTATATTTAGAAGGTAGTGACCAATATCGTGGTTGGTTTAATTCATCTTTAATTACATCTGTAGCATGTTTTAATAAAGCTCCATATAAAACTGTAGTATCACATGGCTTTACTTTAGATGGTCAAGGTAGAAAAATGTCTAAATCTTTAGGCAATACAATTGATCCTATTAAAGTATGTAATCAAAATGGTGCTGATATCTTAAGATTATGGGTTGCATCTGTAGAATATAGAGCTGATATGCCTTTATCACAAGATATATTAAAACAAGTTTCAGAAGCATATAGAAAAATTAGAAATACTTTAAGATTCTTATTAACTAATACATCTGATTTTGAATTAAAAAATAGAGTACCATATGATAAATTATCTTTAGTTGATAAATATATGGATATTAAATTACAAAAATTTATCAAATCAGTAAAAGATAATTATGAAGCATTTAATTTTGGAGAAGTATATAGAGAAGTTAATTCATATTTAACTAATTTATCTTCTTTCTATTTAGATTTTACAAAAGATATTTTATATATCGAAAGTCCAACTTCAGTTAAACGTTTATCTGTTCAAACTGTATTTTATGATATTTTAAAATCACTTATTTTATTATTATCACCTATTCTTCCTTTTACAATGAGTGAAGCATATCAAGAATTAAAAGAACATGAATTTGAAGATGTATATTTAGATAATTTACCAACTCCAAATCCAAATTATGATGTAAAATTAGAAGAAAAAATGGATAAATTCATGAAATATCGTGATATAATCCTTAAGAAATTAGAAGAAGCAAGATCTTCTGGATTAATTGGTAAAAGCTTTAATTCTAAATTAATTATTACATTAGATAAAGAAGCAAATGAAGTATTTGAAGGAATTAAAGATAACGCATCTCAATTATTAATTGTATCTCAACTTGAATTTAAAAATGGCGTATCATTTGATGTTGAAGTATTAAAAGCAGAAGGAGAAGTATGTTCAAGATGCTGGATGATTGTTCCACACATCAATGAAGATGAATTATGTCCTAGATGCGAAAACATTGTTAAGAATTATAATTATTTAAAATAATTATCTATAAAAATGAAAAAAAGTTCATGAAAAATAAGAATTATGAACTTTTTTTCTTTTAAATAATGGAAAAAAAAGCAAAAATATGCATTAAATAGGTCTAAAAATACGAAATAAATTGAATTTATTGCTCATAAATGGTAAAATAACTCATAGGAGAAATAGGTATGGATTTTGCATATTATTTCCTTAAAGAAGGAACAAGTAATTACGTAAAAACTGAATTAATAACATTTTTAACTTCAAATCCTAATATTACACCACCAGATCCAAATAGTGATGAATTAGACAGAGTTTATACATATAAGCACCCTGTTTTAGGTTTTGAAGCTTATTTTGTTATGTCTGATCGTAATGTTATCAATCATCTAGATAGAATTTCACCAAATTATTTTGATGTACATTTTTATGTACATTTTAATGTTTTACTTACAGATTATGCAGCTGAACTAATTTTGGATATTGTTGATGATATAACAAAAAGATTTAGATTTTTAACTTATAATGAGGCTTTTCCTGATGTAGTGCCATTTAAGCGTCCTTTGATGCTAAAAGCTTTTACAACATGGAAAAGAACATATGCTGGAAAAAATCCTGAAGTAGTAGCAAAATATTCTTATTTAGATTCTTCTTCATATGGATCAGTTTTAAATTATATGCAAAAGCAAATGAGGCTTGAATTAACTCTTGAAGATCAAAAAGTTGTTGTATCAAAATATTGTTTTTATAAAACTGAAAAATCAAGAACAGCCTTTATTGCTATAAAGTGGGATGGTATATCACCTTTTATTCTACCTCCTGCAATTGATATTTTAATTTTAGATGACGGTAAAACTACACGTTTTATAAGTTTAAGTGAAATAATGTCTAAAGCAAAAAAACTATTTACCATTATTGATGGTTATGGTGACATATCTATTTTAGATTCATCAAGTGTCAAAAAATTATATAAAATTTTGACAAAAGAAAAGTTTTCACCTTTGAGTGTAAAACTAGAAGAATTAACTCTAAACAATATTTTAGATATTTAAAAAAGGAGGAGAATATGGAAAAATCTAAATATATTGATCATACACTTCTTAAAGCATTTGCTTCAAAAGAAGAAATTCAGAAATTATGCTCTGAAGCATATTTTTATCATTTTGCATCAGTGTGTGTAAATCCTTATTACGTACCACTAGCAAGAAAATTATTAAATGGTAGTGATGTTAAAGTTTGTACTGTTATTGGCTTTCCGTTAGGCCAAAATTCAAAAGAAGTTAAAGCTTTTGAAACTACAGATGCTATCCAAAATGGTGCCGATGAAGTAGATATGGTTATAAACGTTGGTGCTGTAAAATCAAAAGATTGGGATGTCGTATATGATGACATTAAAGCTGTAGTTGATGCAGCAAATGGTGTTTTAGTTAAAGTTATTATTGAAACATGTTATTTAACAGATGAAGAAAAAGTAGAAGTTTGCAAATTAGCTAAAAAAGCTGGTGCAGATTTTGTAAAAACTTCAACAGGCTTTGGTACAGGTGGTGCAACTGTAGAGGATGTTGCATTAATGAGAAAAACTGTAGGTCCTGATATGGGAGTTAAAGCTTCTGGTGGAGTTAGAAATAAAGAAGATTTTGAAAAAATGATTGAAGCAGGCGCTAATAGAATTGGTTGTTCTGCAGGAGTAAAAATTATGGAGGGTTATAATGAGTAATATTCCTACACCACATAACGAATGTAAAGATGCAAATTTAATTGCAAAAACTGTCTTAATGCCAGGTGATCCTTTAAGAGCTAAATTTATAGCTGATACTTTCTTAACTGATGTAATCCAATTTACAGGAGTTAGAAATGTATATGGTTTTACTGGATATTATAACAAAAAAAGAATCAGCGTAATGGCATCTGGTATGGGTCAACCATCAATTGGTATTTATTCATATGAATTATTTAATGATTATGGAGTTGAAAATATCATTAGAATCGGTTCAGCTGGTGCATATGATCCGAATTTAAAAGTATATGATACAGTTTTAATCACTAAAGCTTATAGTGAATCAAATTATGCAAAAGTAGCATTTAATATGGGATCTAAATTCCAAAATCCTAGTAAAAAGCTTAATAATAAGCTTAAAAAAGCTGCTGATAAATTAGGAATTGAATTAAAAGAAGCAATTGTACATTCATCTGATGTATTTTATTCAACAATTCCTGATAGATGGAAAGAAGTACATGAAAAATATGGTTGTGGTTGTGTTGAAATGGAATCATTTGCTTTATTTGCAAATGCTAAAGTTTTAGGCAAAAATGCAGCATGTTTATTAACTATTTCAGATTCATTTATTACTCATGAAGTAACTTCAGCAGAAGAAAGACAAAATTCATTCACAAACATGATGAAAATTGCCTTAGAATTAGCTTCAAATAAATAAATTTTTAAGAGATGGACATTTTCCATCTCTTATTTTTTTTGCATGTTTTTTAATTTATTTCAATTTTTTCAAGTATTTCATAAAAATAACTTTATATTTTTTTTTAATTATAATATAATTAAACTTAGAAGTAATTTTTTAAATTTGGAAGTGATTTAATTGAAACAATATTTAGATTTATGTAATAAAATTTTAACTGAAGGAATAAAAAAAGAAGATAGGACTGGTACAGGTACTATTTCATATTTTGGTTACCAAATGCGTTTTGATTTGGAAGAAGGATTTCCTCTTTTAACTACTAAAAAAGTTCATTTAAAAAGTATAATTCATGAATTATTATGGTTTATAAGTGGATCAACTAATATCAAATATCTTGTTGATAATGATGTTAGAATTTGGAATGAATGGCCATATGAAATTTATAAAAAATCAAATGAATTTAATAATGAAGATATGAAAATATTTATCGATAAAATTAAAAATGATGATGAATTTGCCAAAAAATGGGGAAATTTAGGTCCAGTATATGGAAAACAATGGCGCAATTTTGATGGTGTTGATCAACTTTCAAATTTAATTGATGAAATAAAGAAAAATCCATATAGTAGAAGATTAATAATTTCAGCATGGAATCCTAGTGAAGTTAAAGATATGGCATTACCTCCATGTCATGCATTCATGCAATTTTATGTGAATGAAGGTAAATTATCTTGTCAATTATATCAAAGAAGTGCAGATGTATTTTTAGGGGTACCATTTAATATT
>CAJOOI010000169.1 GCA_905236105.1 uncultured Acholeplasmatales bacterium | reverse complement strand
TTAGATTTAGATATCAATAATAAAATAACAATAAATGTTAATTTATTTGATATTAATGTAGAAATATTTAATACTGATAAAGAAATAGAATCTTTTGATGAAACATATTATGAAGATTTCAACTGCTTTAATGGTTTAATTACAAAAATAATTGAAATAGTAGATAATAAGAAAATAAATGGAAATATTAAATTAACATATAAAGATATCGAATTTGATGTTAATTATTTATTATCTTTTGAAGATGGTATTTATGCTTCATTAATTATTAATGTATATAATCAAATAATTAATATTGATTTTATCAATAATAATTTATATATTTCTTATTCTAATACTAAATTAATTGCTGGAATTGATGATATAAAAGATATTATCAATAGAATTGAATCTGATTTTAATATTGAAATGCCAAAATTAGATATTTTGAATGAATTATTTAACGAAGATAAATATGAAAAATTAATTAAGTCAGTTAATTTAGTTGATACTGAATTATCATTTACATTATTAAATGATATAAACATTATTATTAATACTAATAATTTCATTGATTTGAACTTAGAATATAATGAAATATCATTAGATTTATCAATCAATTTATATGATTTTGATATTACATATCCTACTTTTAATGATTCATCATATACTAAAATCAATGATATTTATGAAATAATTAAAAATGTATATGATTATGTAATGAATATGGAATTCAATATCGAAATAAATGGAAATTATCAAGATATTGAATTTAATGGATATATTAATTATAAAGATAAAGATTTTGAATTATATGCAACTGCTGATATATTAGGCGTTGATGCTAAAGTTATGATTAAAACAAGTACTGTATATATCATAATTGATGAAATTAAATTAAAAGTTGATATATCTAATTATGATGAAGTTAAGAATTTTATTAAAAATACATTTAATTATGATATTGATAATGAAATTGAAAGAATCAAAAATGATTACGGATTTGATATCAATAATATAATTTCATTTATTGATGGTAGTGCTGATAGTCTAGATTTTGATTTAAATGCTACAAAAGCTAACATTGATTTAGGTAATATATTAAATAATATTAATTTACTTCTTAATAATACTAAATTGATATTTGAATATGATTCTTTAATTAAGGCAACAGCCTTATTTAAAGAAAATATGATATCAAATGTAACTTTAAATTATAATCAAGATTTAGAAATTGTTGCTAAAATCAACAACAATCCATATGAATTTGTAATTGATAATGAAATAGATTATTTAGATGCATTCTCACTTATAAGTTATGGCAAGAAGCTTGTAGATTATGTTTCTACTAAAAAGCTTGATATAACTGCTACAGTCAAGATGCTTGATAACAACAATATCATTAATGGAGAATTACAACTGGATTTTGCATCGTCATTATTGTTAAGTGCGATTATTTCATCAAATGATATTGATAATATGGATATTAAGGCATATATCCAAGATGGAATGTTATATGTAGATTATAATGGTTTATGTATAAAGATGGATAATAATAATTTTAAAGAATTATTATATATCGTCTTAGAATTTGTTGGTATTAATCCATCAGCTATTCCATTTATGGATGATGTATCTTTAGATGTTGATGTTTCACAATTTAAAGTTGATGAATCATCTATTACATTAGAAAAAGTAGTTAATATCATTAAATATTTTAAAGGTCTTACTAAAGTAGGTAATGATATAATCTTAACATTAGATAATACTCAAATATATAATAATTCTTTAGCTAAAGATATGAAATTAGTATTCTCTACTGATGGTAATAAAGTAACATCTATTTTGATTAAGAATGCATATTTATCTACAGGAGATTTAAAAAATCCATGTGATATAACAATTACATTTAATGATTGGAGTAATTATAATTCTGTAGATTTATCTAAAAATTATGTAGATATATCTGGTTCAAATGAATTAGTTAAAGCATTCTTTAATATGTCAAATGAACAATATTTCCATATTAATGGTGATTTATTAGTTAAAGGTAAATTATTAAATACAGCTAATATTTCTAAGACTGTTGGTTTAGATATTAAAATTAAGGTTGTAGATAAACTTAAAATAGAATTATATGGCCAATTAGGTGAAATTCCAGCACTTCTTGGAGTTAATAATGATGTTCCATATAAAGTAGGAGATACTGAGAGTGGATCAAATAGATATTTTTATTTCTATTATAAAGATGGTAAAGTCTATATGTATAGAAGTGAAACAGTAGATCAAGTATTTGGTTTAGGAGATCCAAGATTGTATCAAAAATGTGTTGAAGTTTCACTTGAAACACTTCTTGCTGACCCAATGTCTTTCTTACAGTACGCAGTAGGATTTACTAGTGATATAATGGATGCTATAAACAATGCGATGGAAAAAACAAAGAATAGAACATCACCAATTGATTATAGTAATATTATAAAAGGCTTTGATGTATTAAATAATGGCATGAATTATAATATCAGTATCAATATGGCTGAGATTACTGCTAATAGTGATATTGATACACTTACATTAAATATCGGCCTTGGAAAATATGATAATGGTAAAAATTATTTATCTGATGCTTATTTAAATGTTTATATGCCTCTTGCAGATGCATTTAAATTGACGTTAGAAACAAATAATTTAAGACTTGTTGATTTTGGACAAAGCATTGATATGAGTAAGCTATATGATTATGTTGATTATTATCAATATGGAGAAGGTGAATATTGGCACAAGATGTCAAAATCTGATCCTTGGGAGCTTGTAAGTGATACAAAATATACATTAAAATTTGTAACCAACAACAATCAAACAATAAATAATATTGTTGCTAAACCTGGAATAGAAATAACTATTCCTACTTTAGCTGATGTTATTGTTGATGATGGTATAACTAGAAATTCAACTATTTTTAGAGGCTGGTATACAACATCTAATTTTGCATTAGGCACTGAATTCGTATCTACTACAATGCCTGGCGGAGATAAGGTTTTATATGCTAAGTGGGAAAATATCATTGAAACATATAGAAAAGTTCATTTTGAGACAGATTCTGATTATGTTTTAGAAGATATTATAGATTTTGAAGGTCAACCTCTTAATTTAAAAACATTAATGCCTAAGACAATTACTTCTGATAGATATACTGAATTTTACAATTTCTTAGGTTGGTATGATATAGATGGCAATCTATGTGAATTAAAGAAGATTCCAGCATATGATTTGAATTTATATGCGCATTGGGAATTTGACACTGTAGAATTAAGTTCACAACTTGTATTATATGATTTAGATCAAGAAATATTTAGAGTATTTATAAAAGTTGGTTCACAAATTGAACTTACAGGCATTGATTATGTTAATATAGATACTAAATTCTATTTTGAACCAGAATTTATTACTGAATATAATTTAGGTTTAATGCCAAATGAAGATTTGTGTTTATATGTAAGAAATAAATATAATGTTACATTTAATTCCACATATGGCTTAAATGAAAATAATAAATCAAATTACAGTATAACCTATTCATTGTATTATAAAGATTCATTTGAATTACCAACAATATCATCTTATATTGAAGATGATGGCAAAACTAGAAAAATTTATACTTTCAATGGTTATTCATCTTCATTAAGAGAAACACCACATGAAAATATTACAATTGAAGCAAATTGGACTAAGGTTGAAAAGAAATATTACACAATTAAATTTGATAAATCTTTCTATAGCGTAAAAATTTCTTTAGGAATATATGTTGAGTCCTTAGATAAGGTATCTTATTCTAATATTCCTGATTCAATAAAAGTATTAGAAGGAGAACAAATTAATTTAAGTAATTATTACGCAACTGGTAGTAGAAAGAACTACTTTATAACTTATAATGTTAAGAGTAATGGTTGGTCAACTGAATCAAATGGTAATGGTACACATTATAATGGTATGTATACTGTTACAGAAAATAAAACATTATATATGGTTTGGGTTAAAGATTAATTAGCTTT
>CAJOOI010000168.1 GCA_905236105.1 uncultured Acholeplasmatales bacterium | reverse complement strand
TTTCATTATTATTTTTACAGGATGTTAAAATAATAATGAATGTTAATATTCCAATTAATAATTTTTTATTCATTGTTTTTCTTCCTAAATAAATCATAATTTATACATAATGGTTTTCCTATTTTTTCATCGATTATAATTTCTCCATCAATCTTAAAACATTCTTCTAGCATTTTAGAAGTAAATACTATAGAAGGTTCTCCATATGAAAATATTTGGCCATCTTTCATCGCAAGAAGATAATCTGAATATTTTGATGCTAAATTTAAATCATGTAAAACCATAATAATAGTTGTATCATTTTCTTTATTTAATTTTTTTAATAATTCTAAAACTTCAAGCTGATGACATAAATCAAGATAAGTTGTCGGTTCATCTAATAAAATAATTCCAGTTTGTTGGGCAAGTGCCATTGCTATCCAAGCTCTTTGGCGTTGACCTCCTGATAAAAATGCAATCTCTCGGTCTTTAAATTCGAGCATATTTGTGGCTTCAAGTGCCCACATAATTATATTTTTATCTTCTTCTTTAAGTCTTCCAAAGCCTTTTTGGTATGGATATCTACCAAAGGAAACAAGTTCATAAACTGTAAGTGTACCAGGAGCCATAGGGCTTTGAGGTAAAATTGCCATTTCTTTAGCAACATCTTTACTTTTAAGTTCACTAACATCATTATTGTTAATGATGATGCTTCCACCTTCTTTTGGAATTATTCTTCCAATAGCTTTTAAAACAGTAGATTTACCACAACCATTTGCGCCAATAATTGATGTGATTTTACCAGCTTTAAAAGAAATATCAAAATTCGGTACAATGATTACTTTATCATATCCAACTTTTAAGCTACTTGTTTTAATAGCATTAACGATTTCACTCATAAATAATCTCCAATTCAATTAAAATAATTATCTAGATTTAATAAGTAAATACAAGAAATAAGGTACAGCAATAATTGATACAAAAATTCCAGTTGGAATATTCATAAATATTGGTATATTTTCAACTAGAATATTAGCAACAATTATAATTAATGCAGAAATAACTCCTGATGCAGGTAATAAATATTTAGCTTTTGTACCAACAAGTTTTCTTGCAATATGTGGCCCTATTAGTCCTAAAAAGAAAAAATTACCACCAAACGCAACTGCAGCAGAAGACATTCCTACTGCTAAAAATGATAAAATTAAAAATGAAATTTTAACATTTAGGCCTAATCCTGTTGCAGTATCAAATCCTAGATTTATTGCATCTAAATCTTTTGATTGAATCATCGTTAAGAACATAAATACAAAAATCCAAATGCCTAAGACAATAACATTATTCCATGGTATCGTGCCGTTAATGTCACCTGCATTCCATCTTTGTAATGATTCAAGCTGATTTTCATCTAAAACATACATCAAAAATGTAGATATTGCAGAATAAAATGCTCCCATCGCAACACCTGTCATTATTAATTTTGTTGAAGATATAGGCTTTCTTCTTTTAGTAGATAATAAATAAATAATGAAAGCAGAAATAAGTCCACCGCCTAAAGCTAATATAGGTAATAATTCAGGTCTATCAGCTTTAGTAGAAATTAATGCAAAATACAATGTAACAAATAATGATGACCCATCTGCAACACCTAATGTGCCTGGGGATGCTAAGTCATTATGTAGTAGATTTTGCATAATAACACCACTTGCTCCCATACCAATTCCAACAAGCAATGCTAAACATAATCTTGGCAATCTAAATTCAAATAGAACCATATTTGAATTCTTATCACCACTGCCAAATAAAGTTTGAAAAAATTTTGATATAGAAAGTGGATATGGTCCAATTGTTGAGCCTAAAATAAATATTATAAGAAGTAAAACAAACAATACAATAATAATTGTAATTCTTCTTCTATTTTTTTGTTTGAGAGTCAATTCTTTTTTAGCCATTGAAATGATCTCCTTTTTGTCTTCTTGATACATAAATGAAGAAAGGTACACCGACCATTGTCAAAATAAGACCTATTGGAAATTCAAAGCCTGGATGAATTGATTTGGCTATTAAATCAACAACTACTACAAAACTTGCTCCTAAAATCCCACAGGAAGGAATTACTAGCCTATAATCTGTACCAACTAAATACCTAGCAATATATGGAATCATTAAACCAATATAACCAACTGGGCCAATGATGATAACTGCTACTGCTGATAATACAAGAACAACTATAGTTGATAATACTTTAGTTACTGCAACATTAGCTCCTAATCCTTTTGATACGTCTTCTCCAAGGTTCATAATGGTTAAATTTCTTGAAATTAAGATTGAAATCAAAACTCCTATAGAAAATATAGGTAAGGCAATAAAAACATCATCCCATATTGTATTTGCAGAAGAACCATTAGTATATCTAATCATTTGATTAGAAATACCATTTTGTAAAATAATAGCTGTTGTTATTGAAGATAAAAGTGTAGATATTGCCATACCTGATAAAACCATTCTTTCAGATGTGACATGACCTTTACCAATAAATGCGATACCATAAATTAATAATGTAACAAAGGCAGCACCTAATGCAGCAAGCCCCATTTTTTCAAATCTTCCTGCCCCAGGTATAAATGCTACAATTATTACAACTCCTAAAGTTGAGCCTGCCGAAATACCCATTATACCACTATCAGCCATCGGATTTTTGGTTGTACCTTGCATTATTGCACCTGCAATTGATAAAGATGCACCAACAATAATATCAGCAATTAATCTAGGCATTCTTCCATTGATAATATAATAATGATTATCTATATCTTCATTATAACTAAAAATTGCTCCAAATATGTCTCCTATACCTATTTGAGATGCCCCAAACATAAGCGACAAAAGGCTTGCGACAATTAATATCGCAAACCCTATAATCATAACGAAGATAAATTTTTCTTTATTGCTAAAACGTTTAGCCCTCAAAATATCAATCTCCTATTTGTCCCGCAACCTTAAGTGCATCTAAAATCTGTGTATATTGTACTTCAAGTAATATGACACCTTTTTGACCATATGGAGTAATATCTATAATTCCTACTCTATTTTCTTTTACTGCTTTAAGTCTTTTCCAACCAACATTTTCTGTTACATAAGTTGAAATAGTTTTACTGCCAAAATCAGCATAAATTACCATATCGCCTTCATAATCTTTTAATTTTTCAGATGATATTGGCTCATATGCAATTGTACTTTCATCTTGCATAAATTCTTTAACATTATCTAACCTTTTTATTTGTAAATATTCAAATAAAATAGTATTCATAAACCATCCTCTTTCAGGTGGAATGGTAATACTTCCCATGTAAGTAAAAATTGTTAATGTCTTATTTACAAGATTTAAATTATTCATTTCTTCTAGCATATTTTCTTTGATTGAATTGGCATAATTTACTAATTTTTTTGCATGTTCTTCAAGTCCAAATATTTTACCAATAAAATTTAATCTAACACTAAAATCATTAGATTCAGTAAATAGTGGTATTGTAGGAGCAATTTTAGATAATGTATTAATATCACTCATAGCCATTTTTTGATTAACTAAAATCAATTCTGGTTCATATGATAAAACTTCTTCTGCTGAAAATGGTGACATGTCTTGTAATTCTTGAGCATCACCATAAAATTCTTCATAACCAGTTTTATCAGTCGAGCCTTCAAAAGCAAGTAATTTAATACCAAAAGCTACGACATCTTGAGAACCAAATATACATACTATTCTTCTAGTATTCATATCATATGTAACCTCATTACCATTTAAAGTAGTAATAGTATTTTCTTTTTTTTCAGTTCCTCTTGTATCTTCTAATTTTGGAAAAACAATACTTGTCTTTGTTTTTTCAGCTGTAGTTTCATTTGTGTTATTAGAATTATTAGCTGAACATGCTGAAAAACTAATTAGCATAAATAAACTAAGTATAAAAAATACTGCTTTTTTCATTAAAAACACCCTATTCTTTTGTTAAATCTTCATAACCACCAT
>CAJOOI010000167.1 GCA_905236105.1 uncultured Acholeplasmatales bacterium | reverse complement strand
GTTTTAATGAGGTAACTTTTGATGGTGAGAATGTTACTGAGGAAAATAATTGGAATTTTATTTGGGCAAACCAGTGGGAGCCTTCAACTAAAACACAACCTGCTTTTGATTGTTATATTGAGAGATTTGGTGAATCTGAGAATCATGTTTGTGAAGATATTGCAAAAATTGATAAAAACAGTATTCCAAATCATAGTGTCCTTGTTGGTGGTTTCCCATGTCAGGATTACTCTGTAGCTCGTTCTCTTTCTAATGAAAAAGGTATTGAAGGTAAAAAAGGAGTTTTGTGGTGGGAAATTGCTGAAATTTTAGAAATTAAACAACCACCATTTGTTTTACTTGAAAATGTTGATAGATTACTCAGATCACCTTCAACTCAAAGGGGTCGTGATTTTGGTATAATGCTTAGGTCATTTTTAGATAATGGTTATTCAGTTGAATGGAGAGTAATTAATGCTGCCGAGTATGGTTTTCCACAAAAAAGAAGGCGTGTTTTCATATTTGCTTATCATAAATCTACAAAATATTATGATAATATTAATAAATATCGTCCTGAACAGATTATATTTAAAAAAGGATTTTTTGCTTCAAATTTTCCTATTAAAAATTCAAAAATAGATAAAGGTAAAACTTCTATTTCAAGCGATTCTTTTGAAGACATTGTTTTAGTAAGTGATAATTTTGATTTTCATTTTCAAAATGCTGGTTGTATGGTTGAAGGAAATGTTAACACATATAAAGTTGAACCGATTGAATGTAAAAATCCACAATTGTTAGGTCAATTATTAGTTGATGATTTTGATGAAAAATATATTATTTCCGATGAAAAACTAGAAAAATGGAAGTATTTAAAAGGTTCTAAGAAAATTGAACGTAAAAAACCTAATGGTGAAACATATTGTTATTCTGAGGGTTCTATTGCATTTCCAGATAAATTAGATGCTGCTGCAAGAACAATGCTTACAAGTGAGGGTACAACTAATAGAAGTTCTCATATTATTGGTGTTGATGAAAAAAAGAATATTTATAGAATTTTAACGCCAATCGAAACTGAAAGGATTCAAATGTTTCCAGATGATTGGACTAATATAAAATCAAAATCTATGACTGAAAGACGGCGATATTTTATGATGGGTAATGCTCTTGTTGTGGGGGTTGTTAAACGATTAGGTAACTATTTAGAAAATATTGTTGAAGATGAACCATAAATATTAAATCATGTTTTTCACATGAGTATATGTTATCAGATTATTGTTTTGATAATTTTTTCTTTTATTTCTTTATTAGTTATTTTTTAAATTAATTTTCAAGGGTGAATTTCATATAAACTCTCTTGATATGTCACTATTTTCTATAATTGTGTCGAATAAGTCAGGGTGATTCCTCACCCTTCCTCTTCTCAGAACCGCTCGTGTCCGTTTCCAAACAAGTCGGATCAAGCATACTTCATAAGAAAGAATATCATCATATTATTTCAAACATTTAATCATATAAACATTCAAACGGAGTTTTATTCTTATATTTGATTAAATAGTTTTCATATTCTGAATCATAAGGCGTCGCCTTATATTTTATACATCGATGGTACCTGATTTTAACCCAAGACATTCTATCAACCTGACAGTTTGTATTAGGGTCAGTAAAAGTCCATTTATAATTATATTTAGGGTGCAAAGACATCTTAAAATGTTTATTAACAATCCATTTAGTCGATTTTAAAGGATACCATCTTTTCATCTGTCTCATTCAAAGTTTATAAATATATTCATCCATCTTATTGAATATTCTTTTATTAGAACCAATTCGCCAATAATAGGCAGTCCCGTTAATTAAATAATTAAGTTGTGTTATAGTTTCTTCAATATTCCATGGATAGCATTTACGAATAATATATTTAGCTTTTTTTTAAAAGACTTTATACTATCCCTTGATGCTTTAACTAATACTCTATTTCTATCTTGTCCATGATAACAACGAATGTTAAATCCTATAAAATCAATACAGTCTTTTATATGAGTTATCTTAGTTTTGTCTGGAGCAAGAGTTAAACCCCTTTCATCCAAATATTCATCTAATAGCCCATATACTTCCTTTGCATCCTTTTTGGATTTACATAAAACTATAAAATCATCAGCATGCCTTATAACAACATATTTGGATGGATTAGTATAGTAATATTCGCCTCGAAGTTTCTTTGGTTTGTATTTTATACATAATACTTCTTCCATACCATCTAAAGCAATATTGGCAAGTAATGGAGATATGATGCCTCCTTGTGGAGTTCCAGTTTTTGTTTCATAAAATATATTATTTTCTAAGTATCCTGCCTCTAACCATTTCTTTATTAACTTCTTAAGTGGAAAATTACCCAATTTGTCCAAAATATGTTGATGATTCAAAGTATCAAAGCAGGACTTAAATTCACCCTCAAAAATATATGGTCTATTTAAACCTCTAGTAAATGAGTGTATCTTTTCTATAGCGTCACTTACACCTTTAC
>CAJOOI010000166.1 GCA_905236105.1 uncultured Acholeplasmatales bacterium | reverse complement strand
TATATTGAACTAGCGCTATTGTCTTTTACTGCGCCACTAATTCCTGTTGCAGTAACTTGTGAATTTTGTACATACCACGCATATGTAGTAGATACAAGTGTTGCTGCACTTACTGCTAATGCTGCACCACTTAAAATCAATTTTGTAACAAATTTTCTCTTTTTCATGTGTTTTCCTCCTTAAAATATTTACTATTAATTGTTAACTCTTTTTGATTTGAATGATAAATATACACTTATATTATTGGCTATACCATCGAAACAATCTGCATCCCAACCTTCTAACCAAAATGTAAATGTAACTTTTTTGCCTTCCTCACCTGATTTAACTGTTGTAACAGTTGGAAGACTTTCATTTGTAAGATCTTTAATTGTATTAGGCATATCTTCATATTTTAATGGATCTAATGTTCCATGTTTTAGATTATTATAATATGTATACCCTGCATTGTAATATGAATCATACAATTTAACTAACAATGCATCTTCATCATTAGTTCCTTTAGAATGTAATTCATCAATTTTATAATCAGTTGCATAACTACCAAGATTACCTGTAGTAGTTAATTCATATATATCAGCATAATTTAAATTTTTTGATTCATCATAAATACTAAATCTCATCGCATTTGATGGTGCTACATCAATGATTGATGTAAGTCCAACTGATGTTCCATAATCTTGTTCATATGTTCTTAAATCATCAATCAATCTAACATTCATAATTGGTGAAGAAATAGTTGTAGGCTTTATTATTTCGCCATTTTCTAATTGTGATTCTTCATCCAACAAATAAATGTTATATGTTTGATTAGCATCTATATCATTATTAGTTGCCTTAAAATAAACATCAAATCTAATATATGAACCATCATCTTGGGTTGATAAATCATAAGGGCTATTATTTCTAAATAATTCGAAATTATTTAAATCCATTAGATTAATACCATCAAGTGTTGTTCTAGGTTTAATTCTCATGGCTTTAATTAATTCTTTTTTCTCATCTAAAGTAATTAATTTACCTGAATCATTTAAATATAAATCACCATTTCTTAACTGATATGTAGGGTTATTAGGATTTTCTTCTTTTCCATATGATAATAATATTGCATTAAATATTTCTTCATTAGTTAAATCATTATCATAATGCTCATCATCTATTGAAACTAAGAAACCTTGGCCACCTGTAACTTTCAAGTTAAAGCCTTCTACTTCAGCTGATGAATATACATTAAACCATGCATATGTTGTTGTAGTTAAACAAATAATTGTAACTATTAATGCCATAATACTTAATATTATTTTTCTTGCAAATTTCAAGTTGCCACATCCCCCTTTCTACTAATTATTAAAATTAATATTGTTGATCTTCTTGTAATTCAAATTTTAATCTTACTGCAAATTTAGATAATCCATTCTCAACATTCAAGAAATAATCTGCATCCCAGCCTTCAAGCCACAATGTTACTGTAATTTTCAAGACTGCAAAACCATTTGCTTCTGTTGCAGTATCATCAGCATACGTTCTTACGAATCTAGCTAAATCTCTATCTTGAGCTAATGTTACATTATTATTAAATGCTTCACCATCTTGAGCTGCTTCAGTAAATTTAGTAAATGGATACAAATTATTATAATATGTATACATTGCGTTCATTGTCTTATCATATTTTAAATTATTTGGATCAGTTGAAGCATTTCTACCTTCAATTGCTGCTGAACCTAAACCAACTGAATTTTCAATGATTACGATTTCGTTATCATCTGTACCAGTAGTATCAATTCTTGATGTATTTGTTGGTCTATTTGAATCTTTAACAACATTTTGATAAAATGCCATTCTCATTGCGTCAACTGGATTTACTGATATTTTAGTACGGTCATATTCATTTGTTTTTTCATTAGGACCATATGTAACAGCATGTCCATTTTCATCATAAGTTATTAGATTATTTTCTAATATAACATCTCGATAACTGCTTCCATTTTCATCAACGTATGTATTTTTCAAGAATGAGTCACTTGATAATGCTATTTTATAATTTTTAGATACATCATATTGACCAACAATTTTGAAATACAAATCAAATGTTACATAATCTTTATTTTCTGTTGCATCAATAAATTCATGTGTACCATAAACATCACTATCATGTAATTCGTGTCCTTCTGGATATTTTACTATACTATCTTTTTGCATTATAAGATGATTTGTTGTTGAATCATATTTTATTTTGCCATTAACAGTATCATTATCTACGCCTGCTTTAGAATGCTTAACAGTTGTTGGTGCTAAATTAATATCATCAAATGAAGTACCAAGTTTCGCTTCTAATTGTTGTTTAGTAATACCATTTGCAAAATTCTTACCATCAAGTGATATTAATACACCATCTCCTGAATCAATCTCTAGGTTGAAGATTTCAACTTCCACCGATTGATTAAGAATAACGAAGGCATAGGTTGTTGAAGTTAAACACGCGATTGTCATTGCCAGCATACAAGATAAGAGAATGTATTTCCCAATTCTTCGTTTCATTTTTCCACTTCACCTCCTTATATCCTAGATTTTTTGTAAAAGCTGAAATAACATCTTATAGGTTTTAAAGATGCTCCAGCTATATAATCACCATCATAACCTTCAAGCCATATAGACATTTCAAGTTTGATAATGTTATAACCATCACCATTATTTTCAAAGCTACCTAAAACAACTTCATCTGCAAAATCTTTATGAGTATTTTCATAATCAAATGTATCAGATTCAGTTTTCTTAAGCGGTGCTAAATCATATTTAGAATAAGAATTTGCATATTGGAAAGCTAAATTAGCATTCGGATTATGAATACCACTTCCACCCTCAAGGGCATATGAAGATATGCCAAGATTAGGTTCATAAACAAATGTCTCATCCTTATTTATATTATATAGGCCTACTCTCATTGCGTTTTTAGGATTAAATTTTAATGTTTCTCCTTCTTCTATTATTTTGAATGTATCACCAACTAAATAAGAAAATGGAGTTATTGCTTTGGCAGTTACATCTTCACTTTCTATAAATGATTTAGATACTTTCATTACTGAAGCAGTATTATCATCTAAGAAAAGTAAATCATATGGTGTTTTATCATTTCCATATGTTGCCATTTTAAAATATAAATCAAATTGAATATAATGATATTTATTTGCTTCTTTAAAATCATAATATCCATTTGTTGCATTTTTGGAATCTACTTCTTTAAAATTCTTTAAATCATTAGTAGTAACATCTGCAAATTTATAATTTAAAAATTGACTTTCAATATATCCTGAAGTTAATGTTGGATCATTGATATCTTTTCCTTCAGTTTTTGCAATTATTGCTTTTTTAAGCTCAGAATTGCCTACATGTGAAGTAAAATGTTCATTATCTACTGAGATAAGTAGTCCATCATAATTTTCTATTTCAATTTCAAAATTATCAATATAAGCATAACTGTTTCTTGCAAACCAAGCAAAAGTTGTAGATGTAAAACATACTACTATAGTTGCTAAGGCAACAATGCTCAGTATTAATTTTCTTCTTAAATATTTCAAATTACACCTACTCCCTTCATATTATTTTACATTGAAACTTTAAATTCTAAGTTGAAGCTTAATGAGCCTCCAAGCATTTCATTTGAGCTATCTGGGTCATCACCTTCAAGCCAAATTAATACTAAATATTTTAAATAATTTCTATCTTCTGCGAAATCTAAGATAATCTTATCATCGCCAGTATGTGAAAATATTTCACCATCACCAGAAAATAATTCAACATTACCAACTGTATACCATTTGTAATCAACTAATTCTTTATCAACTTTTTGATAAATATGAGCTACTTGATTACCATTATATTCATAATAAGTCATTACTCTTAAGATATTATCAACATTCTTAGTTACATTTGAATATTTCATTGTTGTATCAACACCAACACTTGAATCTCCATTATTAACTAAATAGAAACGATATGCATATACTTCATATGTTTCTATATCTTTACTCATTTCACCTTCGCCACTATAAAAAGTTTGACGAATTGTTTGATAATCTTTATCCAAAAAATATCTAGGTGATGTGTCAGTCATTTGATCTTTACCTTTAGCAGTAAGTCTTGGTAAATATTCTATTTTTTCAGGATTAATACTTTCAGTTAAAGCAATTGATCTACTAGAGTCAGTATTTTGAACTCTTACAACGAAGCTTCCAGCTTCATGTCCAAGTAGCATTGCAACTATTATTAGGGTTGAAGCTGAAAATAATAATATTGCTGCTACAATTTTAAACATATTAGTATGAAATATAAATACGATCTTTTTTAACATTTTTTAGCTTCTCCCCCTTTCTAAAAAATACTTTTTTTAATTATTCAGGTTTTATATCTGAAGGTAATTGATTTGTTGTAGTTGATACTGTAACTGTGTTTGAAGATGAATCAGATGTTTTCTTTTTCTTAAGTGTTCCATTTAATTTAGCTTCATCTTCATATTGTGCAATTTCATTAAGTGGAGTTAAGTAACGACGTGTTGCTATATATTCACTAAATTCTTCTTCACTAATAGGTTTACTGAATAAATAGCCTTGACCGAACATAACTTCATTTTCTTTCACATATGAAGCAACTTCTGGTGTTTCAATACCTTCACTAATAATCATCTTATTATTGTCAAATGCAAATTTGGCAAGTATTTCTAAATTCTTTTCTTTATTAAAGTTATTATCAATATCTTTAACAAAGCTTCTACCTAATTTAATAACATCAACAGGTGAACGTTTAATTTCTTCAACTGATTGACCATCAATATCAAAGCCATCTACTGCTACATTAAAACCAAAGTCTCTTAATTTGTGGATGTTTGTTCTAACACCTGCAATTCTTTCAAGAGTTCTAAAATCTGTAATTTCTAACATATAATTTTCAGGTTTTGCATTGTTTTTCTTAGCTATATCAATAAAATCATTAGCTAAATTTGGATCTAGAAGCTGTTTTGTTGATAAGTTAAGTGAGAACTTAAGTGGAATTGTTGGAAATTCTTCTTGTAATTTATCATGAGTTTTAATCATCTTTTCAAGTCCCCATGTACCGACCCACTTAATATCTCCTGATTGTTCCAAGATATTTAAGAATTCATTAGGGTTACGCATGCCACCACCTGGAATCAACCAACGCATCAAGCACTCACAACCAAATAAAACTCTTTCTTTTAAATCGAAAATTGGTTGATAGAATAAATCGAATTCACCATTTTTGATTGCATTCTTAACTTCTTTATAATAAAGCATATTATCTGTTTCTTCAGATTTAATAGATGCATAATAATCAGTAAATCTATCTCCACCATTACGTTTTGAAACGTAAGTTGTAAGTTCCAAATTACCAATTAATTCTTCATATGTTGAACCTGCTTGAGGATACGAAACCATACCAATTGAAACTGTAATTGAAATACTTTCATCATTTATTATTTGATATGGGTTTGATAAAACATCAATTAATGATGTGGCAAAGCTTGATAAATTCTTTTTATTATCTTCATCTTTAATAAAGATTAAGAATTCATCACCATCATATTGGCAAATAGATGTTTTATAAGGCATCTTTCTAATTATTCTTCTTGCTACTTCTTTTAATAATTCATCACAGGTTTCTTTACCAAAAACATTATTTAATTCAGTAAATCCATCAATATCTACATATAATAAGCTAAGTGCTCCAAATTGTTTTACTTTCTTAATATAATGTCTAATTGATGTTTCCATTTGTTTTTTAGAAATAGCTTCATCAACAATAATCGCATTTGCTTCTTTTTCTTTTCTTAAATTTCTTTTAATCAAAAAATAACATCCAACAGAAAGAGCTATAATGACTAATAAGATTATCACTGATAATAAGATGGCTGAACCATCATCCATTTTTAAGAAAATCATTTTTTACCTCCATTAGCATAGCTTTCAATTAGTGCAACTGCCTCATCATAAGGTACTGGTTTACTAATTAAATAACCTTGTATAACTCTACATCCCATCTTTTTAACGATGTCTTTTTGAATCTTTGTTTCAACGCCTTCACAAACCAAACCTAAATCTAGATGCTTAGCTAAATCAATAATAGCTTTAACGATTCCTTCATTAGTTTTATTTGTTTCAACATGCTTTGTAAATTCTTTATCAATCTTAAGAGCATCAATTGGCAAATCTTTAAGATATAGCATTGATGAATAACCAGTTAAGAAATCATCTAGATGAATCTTAATTCCTTTTTCTCTTAATAATTTTAATTTATCACTAATCAAATTGAAATTTTCCATCAATAATGTTTCTGTAAGCTCAATAGCAATTGTATTAGGTTTTACACCTTGACGCTCAAATTCTTCTAAGATTGTTTGAACAAATCCGACTTGAAGTAATTGAACTGGTGAAACATTAACTGAAATTGTAATTCCATATTTTTCAAGCTTCTTAGCTAATGCAAAAGATTCAGTAATAACAAATTTGCCTATATCAAGCATATGGCCTCTTTGTTCAGCAAGCTCAATAAATGCTTGAGGAGATTTTTTGAAATATTTTGGATTATTCCATCTAATCAATGCTTCTGCACCAACTATTTTATTATCAACAACATCAAATTGAGGTTGTAAATACATTTCAAATTCATTATTTTCAAGACCAATTTCGATATCTCTTTCCATCTCATCAACAGCATTGATGATATCATCCATTGAAGAATCATATATGATGTAATCTTTAGAAGAAATTGATTTCATATTACGATAAGCTAAATCAAGTTTCTTTCTCATTTCTTCTAATGAAATTTTATCTGATTCATCAAAATTAACACGTTTGAAATTATAAATAATAACTTTTGAATTAACATAAATGTTATTTTCTCTAATTGTAAGTGGTCTTTTAAATGTGTCTAATGTTTCTGTAACTTTCTTAGTTATGGCATCAACACTTGTGTTCGGATAAATAACCATAAATTTAGAATCAGTTAATTGATATATTTCATTATCTTGATACATTTCTCTTAGCATTGCTAAATAAACTTTTAATAATTCAGAATAGCTTGTTTGGCCAAATACACCAATAATTTCATCAAATTTGTAAATATCATATTCAATAAATGCTATATCATAGCCATGATACGAACCTAATATTTCATCATATTTATTTGATAAAACAAACGCATTATCACAATTAGTATATTCATTTTTACCACTCATCATTAAGGCATGCATTCTTTCGTTATAATCTAATGTAACATCATTACCCATTAGATAATAAGAATTTGAAATATATAATGAAATTAATTCAAGATATTTTTCTTTGCCATCCGAATCTTTTATTTTACAGATAAAAGTTTTATTATCTTTTACTGTATCCATAATAGATTTATTTGTTGCAACATCAATTACATCACGTACTGTATCAAGTTCAATTGGTCCAAAGAATTTTTTAAAGACATCATTTGTATAAATTACATCTCCATCTTTAGTAATTCTTATCGCCATTGCTTTACTACCTTTAACTGAACGTCTGTCCGCTCTAAGTAGCATTGATGTATGTTTTGCTCCAATAACCATTAAGCCTAGCATTAATATCATGGCTGCAACACCAACAAAATAGAATATTAATGCTTGGTTTAAAATCCATTCAGAACCTAATACTGCATCTGATGTTGGAATAATTGTTGCTATATATAAGCCACCTAATTCACCTTGAAGATTTAAATATATTTTTACACCTTCAAATTTAATAGCACTTACAACTGAGCTTTTATCATTAATTGTATAAACTCTTGAAAAGATACCATCTTCAAAATAATTTATATAATTTGTTCCAAATATAGATGAAGCATATTGAAGTCTTGTTGTATCTGTATAGCTTACATATGCAACTGAGCCAGTGTTTGTATCATCAAATACAATCACATCATAATTTTTAAAATTAAAAAATTCATCAATTTTAATTCTTACAGTTAGCTTTGAATCTTCATAAGGCTTTTGGAAATATACATAATAATTTGAATCTTCTCTTTCAGTCGTATTTTGTCTATTAAAAATAGATTCTCTTGCAATTAATATTTTATTTCCTGTAACATTATCAAATTTATTTACTAATCTATATCTTGTTTTACATTCTTCAAATATTTTATTTTCATCAATTTCTTGATCTAAAAATTGAACTAAAGAATTTGTTTCATCTTTAGTAAATATTTCATAATATGAATTAATTTTTTCAAGTGCTTCTGTGCTTCTTGCTTCACTAACTTCTAAAGCTATTGCCTTCATAGAAGTTTCAACCTTGCCATTTTTTATAGAAAGGTAATAACTCAAAGAGATAGCGCCATATGCAATTATAATAACTATAGCAGCTAAAATATGCCACCTAAGATCTCTTAATCTCATTTTTACCCTCCATAAAATTGTACATTTTTTGAAAAAAAGCACGACAAAAAACAAATTTCCTAAGGAAATTTATATATATTATATATAAATAAGCTCCAACTGTCAATAAATAACTGCCTTTAAACCACTTTAGAGCAAAATAAAAGTTAAAAGCACAACGACTTTTAACTTTTATTTTAGTCTATTTTATAATCTTATTGGTTCTTCGTTTGCAAGTTTTCTTTTTTGATCTTCAGAAATTAATTCTTGGATAATCAAATCTAATTTTCCTTCAATAATAGAATCAAGTCTATTAACTGAAAGACCAATTCTATGATCAGTTACTCTATTTTGTGGATAATTATATGTCCTTACTTTTTCAGCACGTTCTCCACTTCCTTGAAGTGTTTGTCTTACTGCACCTTCTTTTAAAGCTTTTTCTTCATCTCTTTTAGCTTTAATTCTAGTTTTTAATAATCTTAAAGCAGTAGCTTTATTTTCATGTTGGCTTCTTGCAATTTGACATGCAACAAAGTCCCCTGTAGGAATATAAGTAACTCTAACTGCAGAATATGTTGTATTAACTCCTTGTCCACCAGGACCTGATGAACAGAATGTATCAATTCTTAAATCTTTTTCTTCTAATACAATGTCATCATCTTCAGTTGCTTCAGGCAAAACTAACACAGTAGCAATTGATGTTTGAATCCTACCATTTGACTCAGTTACAGGTATTCTTTGAACCCTATGACCACCTGATTCATATTTCATTTGAGAATATACCATATCGCCTGAAATAGAAAAGGAAATATTAGTAAATCCACCAACAGCACCGGCAACAGAATCATCAATTTGGATTTTCCATCCCTTGCTTTCAGCATATTTTTGATACATTCTAAATAAATCGCCTGCAAAAATATTAGCTTCATCTCCACCAACAGCGCCTTTTATTTCAACAACAACGTTTCTATCATCATTAGGATCCTTTGGAAGTAAAACTATCTTTAATTTTTCATCAATTTCATTTAATCTATCTTCTACTTCTCCTAATTCTATTTCAGCAAGCTCTTTTAATTCTTGATCATCAGATTTTTTCATATCCCTTAAATCAGGAATAGAACTTTCTAATTTCTCTTTTTCTCTAAATAGGCTAACAGCTTCTTCTAATGATGCTTGTTCTTTAGCAAGTGATGTTAATTTTTTTACATCACTAACAATTTCAGGATCACTAAGTAAAGAGGTGATTTCATCATATCTTTTAGCCATTAATTTTAATCTATCAATCATTTGAATCACTATCCTTTATATAATCAGTAAATTTTTGTATATCTGTTCTAAAATTAAATTCAACAGTACCTAGTGAACCACTTCTGTTTTTTGCTATAACAACTTCCGCAATACCAGGTTTTGTAGATTTTTCTTTTCTATAATATTCATCTCTATAAATAAACATTACAATATCTGCATCTTGTTCAATCGCACCAGAATCACGTAAATCTGATAATTGAGGTATCTTAACTTCTTCTTTTCTATCATCTGTTTTTCTTGATAATTGAGATAAAGCTAAAACAGGTATCTTAAGCTCTCTTGCCATCAATTTCAAGCTTCTTGATATCTTTGATACTTTTTCATTTAAAGATGCCTTTTCTGTTCCTTTATCAGGAGCAATTAATTGTAAATAGTCGATAACTACAAAATCAAGTCCACTTGATTCTTGTAATTTACGACATTTACTTTTTATACTAGCCATTGTAACTTCTGATTGATCATCAAAATAAATGTTTAAATGACTAATTTTTGAGCAAGTTGTATTAAATCTTGCCCATTCATTTTGCATAATTCTACCTTCACGAATAGCTTTTGCTTGAATGCTAGAATCAGCAGATAACATTCTTTCAACCAATAAATTAGCTGACATTTCAAGTGAAAAAACCGCAACAGTAGCTTTGCCGCCTTTGTTTTTTGCAGCAATATTCATTGCTAAATTTAGGGCAAAAGCTGATTTACCCATTGATGGTCTTGCAGCTAAAATAATAAGCTGCTCTGCTTGAAATCCTTGAGTATAAAAATTTAAACGATTATAGCCAGTATCAAGACCAATTACTTCTTGATTTAAACTAGATTTTCTTTCAATATCAGCCATAACTTCTTTTGTAACATTAGAAACATGAACTAAAGATTTAGTTTTTCTTGTTTTTGATATTTCAAAAATAATATTTTCTACTTTATCTAAATATTCTGATGTATCAATTTTAGTATTATAGCCATCTTGTCTTAAATCATCTAATTTTTGAATTACTTGTCTTCTTATTGCAGCATTTGCAACAAGTTCAACATAAACATCGATATTATCAGTTGTATATCCTTTTGTTGCTATTGATGAAATATATGTCATTCCACCAGCTTGTTCAATGACATTATTATTAGTTAAATGTGAAACTAATGTAGTTATGTCAATGGTTAAACCAGCTTCATTAAGTTCCATCATTCCTCTAAAGACTATTCTATTTTTAGGTTCATAAAAGTCAGATGCACCCAGACTTGCAAAAACTGTTGTAAAAGTATTAGGCTCCAAAAATATAGTACCTAATACAGCAGCTTCAGCCTCAAGTTCTGCTGGAACATCTTGCACTTGTAGTTGCTGATTTTCCATAAACTAATTTATCTCTTTTCTTCTACATTTATTACAAATTGAGCACTAATATCTGTGTCAAGTTTAACAGTTGCAGTATAAATACCAATTGATGAAATTTCGCCTGGTAATTCTACTTTCTTCTTGTCTAAGTGAATATTGTTTTGTGCTTCAAATTCATCGCAAACAAGTTTAGTAGTAATACTACCAAATGCTTTTCCACCGGCACCTACTTTAATCTTGATGACAATTGATTTTCC
>CAJOOI010000165.1 GCA_905236105.1 uncultured Acholeplasmatales bacterium | reverse complement strand
TATGTTATAAAATCACAAACAAAAACGAGAATATTTTTCCCGTTAATGTTTAAAAATTTTTGAGACATTTTCCTAAATTATTGACATGTAAAAAGGTGTTTTAAAGCAAAAAAAAGATAGTATAAACTATCTTAATTTTCATCTAAATCCTCATCAGATATAATTGATAATTCACTTATATCATCATCGTCATCTAAATCATCTTCATCTGAATCAATAGAATCAATATCTTCTTCTTCATTTTCTTCTTCTGTTTCTTCTATTGTTTCTTCTTCATCCTCTTCATCATCTTCATCGTCATCATCATCTGTAACAACAACTTGTGCTGAATGTCTGTTTCTTAAATCCCATTCTGCAGTATCATCTAAAAATATAAATCTCTTATCAGTAGTTAGTGATGTATAAAAATCGCCTATCTTTGATGCATATTCATCATCAGATAAAGATACTAAACTGCTGATTTTTTTAAATATTGCTGCAGTATTCATTGCTCCTTTATTTTCCATTAATATTAACTCAGTTAAATCTGTATAAGATAACAATTCTAATTCTTCTTTTTTCATTGATTTTAAACTCATTTAAATCCCTCCAAATATTATTTACATAAAATTAGGTATATCAATTACTAATAAATTTAACATTTCTTTAATTATATTTGTTGTTATATTTAAAATAATTACCCAATCATTTTTCTTAACTTCATCTTTTTCATTATTAATATGATTATTTTGATAGAATGCATTTGTAAGAACACATAGTTCATATAAATACTCACCTATGAAATTAGGCATACGATTGTCAAATGCATTTTCAAATGCATATGGCAACTCTAAAATTTTCAATCTCAAATTTCTATCAAATTCATTATATATATTATTTGTTAATTTATCAATATTTATATTCAAATTATTAATAATTTTTTTAATTCGTAAATATGTATATAGGATATATGGCCCAGTTTTACCAGTTATATCGGAAAATTTAGCAATGTCAAAAATATAATCTTTTTCACGATTGTTTTGTAAATCAGCAAATTTTAATATTGAATTTACTATTTTATCTAAATCTTCATTTGATAATTCATTACCAGTATCTATTTTAGATAACAATATATCTTTGGCATTTTCAAATAAATTTTGAAGTTTTGGTGCTTCACCATTACGAGTTTTATATGGCTTACCGTCATTACCATTTACTGTTCCATATCCAAGGAATTCTAAACTATTATAATCCATTATTCCAGCTTTATCACAAGTTCTAAATACTTGTTCAAAATGTAGAGCTTGTCTATTATCTACTACATATAAAATATGATTTGGATTAAAATCTTGCTTTCTTTGTAATATAGTAGCAACATCACAAGAAGCATATAAATATGTACCAATACTTGTCTTAAAAATTAATGGCGGAACTTCTTTTTTATCATCATCTTTTGATACATAAACTACTAATGCGCCTTCACTTTCAGTTAGTAATTTTTTATCTTCAAGAATTTTTTTAGTATCCTCTAAATAATTAAAAGCATCACTTTCTCCATACCAATAATCAAAATTTACGTCTAGATAATCATATATTTTTTTCATATCTGAAACAGATACTTCCATTATCTTTTTCCATAATTTTCTATATTCTTGATTTCCTTCTTGTAACTCTTTAGTAATTTGAGCACATTTTTCCTTTACTTCAGGATTTTCTTTACAAAGCCCACTCATTTTAGGATAAATATAATCTAGATATTTTATATCAATATCTTCAATACTTTTATTTTCTTCGATGATTCCATAAATAACTTGTCCTATTTGTAAACCGAAATCACCTAAATGAATATCTCCAACAATATTATGTCCCTTATATTTTATTATTCTTTTAATTGATTCTCCTACAATTGCTGTTCTCATGTGTCCAACATGTAGTGGTTTAGCAACATTAGGCCCACCATAATCAATTACATAATTTTCTACTTTATCAGTTTTTTTAATAACATAATTTTTATCTATAATATTTTTAT
>CAJOOI010000164.1 GCA_905236105.1 uncultured Acholeplasmatales bacterium | reverse complement strand
TTATTCATTTAACTACAATATTCATCGACTCTGCTTAGATTAATTTATTCAATTATTTAAGGGTTCCAAACTATAGGGGTAAGGGGTAAGTCTATCTAAAACTAGATGATTAATTCCGTTTTAATTATTCTAATTTAACACAAACACTTATCATATTAGCTAAAAATAAGAAAAGAGAAATGTTACTTTCCCCTTATCGTCAGTTTATCGTCAGAAATTAGGTACAATCAATTTATACCAAATTTTTCACAGACTCAAAATTTAGTATAAATTGCTAAACATTTTTACTGTATAAAGGCAATCTTTGAAGGGCAATCATTGTTTGCCTAATTTTTTACGTTGAAAAAACTAACAAATAATTTAATATCTGTTAGTTTATGGCTGAGTAGTAACTAGTATTGTCTTTTAATTCTATAAAATTATAAGAAAAGTAATATAATTTAGCAAAATAAGTGATATAATAGGATTCATTGGAGTTGATGTGTAGTGAAAAAATATGAAACACTTATCTTTGATTTAGATGATACTTTAATAGATAATAACCAATCAATTAAATATGCATTTACTGTTATGATTAATCAATTAGGTATACCATATAATGACGATTTATATTCAAAATGGAAGAAATTTGACACATTATACTGGCATACATGGGAAAGTGGTACTATGTCTATACCTTCTTCAATAAAAACACTTGAAGATAAAATAACTTATCTTAGAGCTAATAGATTTATTATTTTCTTTGAAAATCTAAATATAGATTTTAATACTGCGGTTACTCTTAATGAATTATATTGTAGTATGCTAGGTGTTAATATAGTAGAAATTGAAGATGCGGCGAAATTATTACAAGAGTTAAATTTAAGTTACGAAATTCTTATTGCTACAAATGGGCCTAAGGAAGCTGCTATTAATAAATTAGATAAAGCAAGATTGAAATCTTATATTTCTTCAATCATTTGTTCAGAAGAAGTTGGCTTTTCAAAACCAATGCCTGAATTTTTTGATTTTTTATATGAAAAAGCAGAAAAAAAGGATAAAAGTAAAATGCTATTAATAGGAGATTCGTTAACAACAGATATATTAGGTGGCATGAATAATGGAATAGATACTTGTTGGTTTAATCCAAATAATATTCCGTTACCTAAGGAATATTCTCCTACTATGACTGTCAATAAATTATTACAATTAAAGGAAAAATTATAGAACTCAAAATATCAAAAAACAATTCTAAACCGCCATTTTAGAATTGTTTATGAACGTTAATCATCTTTATTATTACTCAACTTTTTTAATTCACCATCTTATAATAATGTTTTAATAAAAACTAAAGACTAATCTTAACACTAGTTGTTTCTTTAGGTTTCATAAGTTGAGTTACATCTCCACCTTTAGCAACTATATTAAACATTTGCTTCTTTTTTGATTCGTCTGCCTGTGAATAAAATTTTGAAATACTTCCTATTGTTTCATCATCATAAGCAACTGATTCTGATAACATTTTATTGAAATAATATGTTTTATCTACAATTACAAGTGGAATATCAAATTCACTTGATGCTTTTAAACAATCTTCAAAGTATTTGGCTTTCATAATCAAATCAACATACATATTAGCCATATCATTTAAAGGAATTCCTTGAACATCTGCAGTTTGAGAAATTACATCTTTGTATTTTAATAAGAATTCTTTTAATTCTCTAGAATTACCAATTTGTTGTATTTCTTTTTTATCTTCTTCATTTACAAATGATAATTGATTTTGATACAAAGTTTCTAAATAGTTAAAATTATCTTGTTCCATAGATTCAGCCATCATTATAATGTAATCTGGTTTTCTTTTAAATTCTTTACTTCTAGATTGATCTGTATTTCTTCTTTCTACTACAATTTCATTGTAACCATTGTTAATAGTTTTAAGAATTTCAGATGGCACAAAGTATCTAGCTCTATCACCATTTCCTTCTTGTAATTCACGAGAGCCATCATAAGCATTAGCATATCTTCCAATGGAATCTATATCAGTATTTCCCATACCTAAAATTGATCCACTTTCTAATGTATCAAATCCAAAAATAATACTTCCTTGAGATCTAATAGAATATATTCCTTTTTCATTAATATAACTACAAGCAACAAAGTGATTCTGCAATTGCGGTCTATCTAACCAATCGTTTCTATAATTAGTATCTGTAACATAAGATGCTAGAGAACAAGAGCCAACACAATGAACAAAGAAATTGAAATTTGCTCTT
>CAJOOI010000163.1 GCA_905236105.1 uncultured Acholeplasmatales bacterium | reverse complement strand
CCCTTTTAATTATGTAATTGGTCTTCTATAAAAGAATAAAATTGATCTTCAATTTCTTCTTCATTTGCCAGAAAAACTGATGTATGATTTGCATTATCATAAAAAAATTTTATCTTTTTTCCAGGATGATTATTATATAGATCTACCCCATCATTAAAATCAACAATCGAATCATTTTTTGAATGAATAAATATCATCGGCTTTTTAACCTGTTTTATCGCTTCAATAGGCGGATATTTATCAATATGAATATGTGCAAAAATTCGTCCATACAATTTACAAATAGGATAAATTGTCCAAAGTGGTATATGATTCTTTTTTAATCTAACTTTGAATACTGATTTTATTGATTCAAAGCCACAATCATCTATTGCAACTTTGACTCTCTCGTTTGGAAAAAGTCCCATATAATTTACAACAGTTGCACCACCAAGTGAAGTACCATATAAAACAATTGATTTTGGATTATATTCCTGTATGATTTTTTCCACCCAAATTTTAACATCTTTAGCCTCATTTTCAGCAAAAGTAATATATTTTCCTTCACTATTTCCATGGCTTCTTTGATCTATAACAAGCATGTTATATTTATGTTTATAAAAAGAGATTATTTGAGTGGCAAAATTATTGTGAGGTTTAGCAAAAATTCCATGAACAAAAATTACAGTTTTATCTGAATTATTGTTGTAATATTTGCCATATAATTTTAATCCATCAAATGAATTAATAAATAATTCACTATATTCTAATTTTTCTGATTCAATTATATTCTTTCTTATTTTATCTTTATATGGTGCATAAGGCGTTTTATCTAAATTTATATCTAAAAATGATATTTCTTTTTGCCTTAAAAAAACTGTATTAAATAAATGCTTTGTATATACAATATAAAAGATAAAAATAAATAATATTACAGCACCAATTATAATGATTATAAAATATGCTGGCAAAATTGCACCTCCTATTAATTAAATTATATCACAAAAATAACACTTTAAATTTATTTTTATTTTTTTTATCTACTAATTCATTAATTATTTTAATAAAATTATGCATTTTTTAGAAAGAAAAAACATCTAGAATAGATATAATTATTTTGTTATAATTAATTAGAATTTTTATATGGAGTTAATAATATGCTTATTTTAATAATTACAATAATTTTAACACTAATTATGCTTTTTTTTATTTTACCATTAATCATCATTGCACATTATGTTTTTAGACAACAAATGGTAAGAACATCAAAAGATAAATGGAAACGTGGTTGTAGCGCAACAGATAATGAAGAACAAGTAAGAATGTATGATGAAGGCTTAGTATGGGCTTCACAATATAAAGATAAAATAATAGAAGTCAGCATCAAAAATGAAGGCTTAAATTTAGTAGGCGAATATTTTGATTTTGGTTATGATAAATGTGTAATAATTTTACAAGGAAGAACAGAATCATTATTATATTGTTATTATTATGCAGAGCCATATAAGGATTTAGGCTACAATATCTTAGTTGTTGATAGTAGAGCTCATGGACTATCTGATGGAAAATATAATTGTGCTGGTTTAAAAGAATATAAAGATATAATTGAGTGGACAAAATACATCAAAAAAAGATTCAATATCAAAAAATTCTTAATTCATGGTATTTGTATCGGTTCGGCAACAGGCTTATATGCGATAACAGAATCAGGTCTTGATTGTTATGAAGGTATAATTGCCGATGGAATGTATACAACATTTTATGAAACATTCAAAAATCATATGATAGATGAAAAACGTAGAGTACACCCATTTATTGATATAATGCTTGTCATTATGAGAATAAGATGTGGCGTAAATATAAAAAATAAAGGTCCAATTAAATCAATAAAGAAATTGGACCTGCCTATATTATTTTTATATAGTTTAGAAGATAAATTCTCATTACCAGAAAAATCTCAATTATTATATGATTTATGTCCTTCAGAAAAAGAAATTGTTTGGTTTGAAAAAGGTGCACATTCTCACATAAGAATCAACAATAAAGAAAAATATGATGAATCAATAAAAACATTTGTGAAAAAAATTAAATAACTGATTCATAAAATTCTAGAATTTGATTAAATAAATCTAAATTTAATTCATTGAAAAGATTATTTGAAATATTATTCAGATAATCTTTTTTTTCGTCTTCATCTTTAATTTTATCTAATTCAAATTTTATATTTTCTTGATATGATATTGCTTCATTTGAATATTGAATTGATAAATGTCCTTTATTTTCATCAATATAATATTTTACATTTGGATTAATGATATCATCTCGTTTAGATATAATTGAATCTTTTGAAAAACTAATAATTGGATCTTTTTTACTATGAGCTATAAATATTGGTATATTAGTATTATTTATTGCCGTAATTGAATCATAATTTAAATAAGATGAAAAATTGATATTTTGCATAAAATCTATAACAAATTCGCCTAAATTAGAAATGATTCCTACATAATCATATCCTTTAGATTTTATGATATTTTTAGCAGAATAAAAAGAAGAAACGCATACGCTACCATACACATTAAAATCGCCTAAAGAAAAAATAGAAGATGCCGCATATCCACCACTAGAAAAACCATATAATAACAACTTATAATTCTTGAATCTAACCTCAGTATTTAAATATTTTAAAACATATTCTAAATCAATTAAGCTTTGTGAAAAACCATTTATTTTTCCACCACTTTTCATAGTCCCACTCATATCAAAACTAAACACATTATAATTGTGGTTAATGAAATATAATTGCTGGTTAAATAAAGTGTTAGAATCATCTTTCATCCCATGGACAAAAACAATTAATGGTCTACTTTTATCAATTTCGTAAAAATAGCCTTGTAGGCCGTAATTTTTAGTAGGAATATTGATTATTTCTTGCTTAAAATCATACTTTTTTTCATCGTATTTTTGAGTCAGATTTAATACATTATCTTGTCTATAAAAAATAGCATTATATACGATAATTCCACCAATAAAATTCGACAAAATTAAAGAATCAAAAATTATTAAAATTGCAATTATTGTTTTTCTTAATTTGTGTTCCATAATACTTAAATTATAGACTAAAAATATATATTTTTCAACAAAATTATATCAGTTTACGATTTGGAAAAAATAACTTTGTTTTTGAATGCTCAATCTAAAAAATAATAATTCTTACTTATGTTTTCTTGGAATCTTAAAATTAGATATAAATTTCAACTTGATTGTAATAGTATTACAATAGTTGACTAAAATATATAAAAATGTTAAAATTTTCATAACAAATTAAAACGGAGGTAAATATGAGAACTAAAAGGTTTTTAGCTTTCTTATTTTTAGGCCTATTAAGTTTTACATTCGTTTCTTGCGGTGAAACTAGAACCGAAGAACAAGTTGTAGAACAATATCCTGAAATTATGAAAGCTCAAGAAAGCAATGATGGTTTTATGTTCTCTGGTATTTCGCTTGATACCAGTGCTGCTAAAACTATCTATTATGTTGGCGATGAATTTAGTGCGGACGGCATAAAAGTAACTGCCAATTATAGAAAAAATGTAGATGGTGTTTGGCAGACAAGACAAAAAGAAGTCAATACATTTTCAATTGATTCTTCAGCATTTGATTCTTCAAAAATTGGTGCTGTAGATATCATAATCAGTTATCGTGAAGGCGATAACCCTCAATTCCGATCATATTCAGTTCAAATTCTAGCATCTCAATTTGATAGACTTGCTGTAGGAACTGAATATTATTCTGGCTTAAAAGCTTCATTTAAGAATGGGGAATTAGTAAAAAATAATACATTCTTAAAAGAAATTTATGTCAATTCAAATTATGTATTTTCAACTGGTGAATTAAATGTAAATCTATTCAAAAATAAAGTTATTGAAAATGGCTATGAACAAGAAGAAACAGTTGTATCTACAAGACAACTAAAATTTGAAGGAAACGTAGATGTTAATAAGGTTGGTACATATACAATAAAATTAACATACGATGGTGGAAAATTAACAATTGATGGAAAAGAAGTACAAAATACAATCGTAAGCTTTGTAGTTGTAAATGTTGTAAACCCAGTTATAGGAATTGAAAAAGTATCTACTGATGATACAAGAATTGAAGCATCTGCAAATGTACTTGATTTATCAAATTGGAAATTCAAAATTACACGCCATGTTGATTTAGGCGAAGAAATCGTTAATTTCAGCGATGAATTATTCTCAGTTAAAGGTATTTCTCCACTATTAGTTGGTGAATATGATGCTGAAGTAGAATATTTAGGTAAATATGAAGGTAATTTAAGGCCTAGTTCATCATTTAAAGTTAATATTGTAGAATCTTCAAATTATAATATCAAAGTTTATACTGATTTTAGTACCGTTAAATTTAATGATCAAAATGTCGCAATTTCAACTGTTTCTGATACTGCAACCAATGTAGATTTATCAAATGGTGATGGCTTATTAATAGCAAGCGCAATTAAGTCAGGCGCTAAAAAGACTTCATATGATGGATTAAATTTCACAACTAAAGTTACAATTCAACCTCAAGCTAAGAATTCTTTCTTAGAAATTCATATGGCAAAGCCAGGCAAGGTTGTACTTTATGTTTCATCAACAAGTGGTAGTGATCTTGTAAGATCATTTATAATTAAAGACCCTAATGATGATGATTTAAAAGAAGGACTTACTTCTAAATATAATGTTGCTGAAGACAGATTTGAATTTACAGCAGCTGAAGCAGGCGTATATAAACTAGTTGTCCCAACTGGTGGTATTTATGTTTGGGGCGCAGTTATTGCCACAGAAAAATAGGAGGAAATAGATGATGAAAAAAATTAAAATAGTTTCAGTTTTATCTTCATTATTAGCACTTAGTCTTGGCATAACTTTATCTGCTTGCTCTAGCGGAAATAATGGTGGTAGTAGTGCTTCTGGAAAAACAATTTATGTTGCACCAACAAACCAACAAACAATTAAGGGCACTGGTACAAAAAATGATCCAATGAGTTTCACTGTGGCTAAAGAAGCAGCTGAACCGGGTGATACACTTTTACTTACTGCAAATACATACAAATTTAGTAATAGGATTCAAATTCAAAATAGTGGCTCAAGTGGTAAATATATAACTGTTCGTCCTGAAACAGATGATGCAAGAGTTGTATTTGACTTTTCTGATATGCTATTTGATGGTTCAAATCGTGGTATTCAAATTTATGGTGATTATTGGCATTTTTATAATATAGAAATCTGTGGCGCTGGTGATAACGGTATGTATGTTGCTGGGGACCACAATATAATTGAATTATGTAAATTCTATAACAACCGTGACACAGGATTACAAATTGGCCGTGGTTATTCAGAAAATACTCACTTAGATGAATGGCCATCATATAACCTAATATTAAATTGTACATCATTTGCTAATTATGATGCAGAAACATTAGGCGAAAATGCAGATGGCTTTGCAGCAAAACTTACAATAGGATATGGTAATGTTTTTGATGGCTGTATCGCTTTTAGAAATTCAGATGACGGTTGGGATTTGTATGCAAAAGTAGATTCTGGTAACATTGGTACTGTGCATCTATATAACTGTGTTTCATTCGAAAATGGTTATTTACCATATACAATTGAAGCAGTTGATGCAAATGGAAATAAATATCCTACATATAACACTCCAAACGGTGATGGTATCGGATTTAAGCTTGGTGGCTCAACTATGGAAGGTGATGTAGTATTAGAAAACTGTATGGCCTTCAATAACAAATTACATGGTTATGGTGATAACTCTAACCCAGGTGTTATTTCAATTAATAACTGTACTGCATTTAACAACTGTATGGGTTTAACTGATGATGGTAAAGTATCAGACACAAGAGGTATTAAAGATGAAGGAGCTAACAAATCAAACAATATTGATTTAGCTCGTTCAACTGATAGCTACAATAATTATTTTGGTGTATTATCATACATTAACAATCAAGCAAAATATTCAACTGAAAAAGATAATAATTATAACCAAGACGCATTTAGAGGTTCTGTAGGTTATTCAATTTTTACAACTGATTATGATAAAGGTGAAGTATTTAAATCATTTACTAATTTCACTGATGCATCAAGTTATCATTCTGAAACAGTTGATGAGCCATTCAGTGGTGGTGAAAAATATACTAAATTAAATGATGCATGCTTTGCTTCACTAAAATCAATTAATGCATTATGTAGTGGAGTAAATGATCTTGACACAATTGGTGCGCTTCATACTTCATTAAGAAATAAAGATGGCTCTGTTAACATGGGTGATCTATTAAAAGTAGTTAATGAAGATTTATTAAAGTTCGTAAATGGAAAACAAATTGGTGCAAATTTATCAAAAACTTCATCAGAAGAATATCCTCATTCAAAACATGTTAAATTTATGGCATCTAATGCCGCAGATTTATCAACTACTGAAGTAGATTTACTTTCTGCATATGCCTTTGCAGAACCTATTACATCTGTTCAAGCAACATTCCAAGATTTCGATGTTCCTAGATTAATTTCTGGTTGTGATATCACTTGGAAATCATCAAATGAAAAAGTATTACATGTTGATAATAATGAAGTTTCTTCAGTATCTAATTCAGTATTCTCAACAGTTAATGTTTTAGTTCCAGCAGAAGATACAAAAGTTACTTTAACTGCAACTATTACAAAAGCTGATCAATTCTTAACTAAAGATTTTGAAATTACAGTTAAAAATAGAAAGCAATCATTAGGTGAATTATCTTCAACTTCACCTAAAGCAATTAGAGTAGATTTATATGGTGTTTATAATGAACCAAGAATTTATGCTTTAGATTCATCTGCAAATGGTCTAACAGAGTTTCCTAAAGATTCATATGATTTAACTACTACATATCGTTTTGCAACAGATGCTAAATCAGATTATTATGAAATTGATAATATTTACACATCAGTAGCTGGTGTATATGAAGCAACAGTTGTAGCTAAATCAAAAAGCACAAATAAAGTTTCTACATTTGTATATAATGTTTACGTAGTAGACCCAGAATGTGAAATTGATTTTATGGAAGCTGTTCAAAATGTCTCATTAACAAAGAATGGCTTTACTATTTCTGGTAACTTATCTAATATTGAAGGTTCAGTTGCTGCAATCGTAAGTGAAACTCCACTTACTGGATTAACTGCAAATAGCTTCGTAGAAGGAGAAAACGTTCAATATTATCCAATTACTACTGATTCAGTTGTAGCTGAATTCAATGGTGATAATATCCACGTTAAAGAATCAGAAGTTCAATATTATGTTTATTATTATGTATTAAACAAAAATAAAACAAACCTAAATAATAGTGTAAGAAGCTTCACAATAGAAACAGCTAAAGTAAATAATGAAGAAGAATTCTATAATTTAGCAAGAGGTATTACAGCTTCAAGCTCAAATGTAATTTACAGTCTACAAAAAGATTTAAATTTTGCTGATTTTGATTGGGTTGTTACAGATAAAAATACAAGTAAAGCATTTAGTGGTTTACTTAATGGTAATGGTCATACTATTTCTAATATAACTATTACAGGCAACGCAGATACAACTGATTCATCTAATGAAAAATATTTCAATGTATTCTATAAAATTACTGATGGTGGTTTATTAAATGTTAATTTCAACGAAATCAAATTAAATAACCCATCTGGTAAGATTATGGGTATCGTTGGTGATTTACAAGGTGGTTATTTATATAAGATTAAAGTAACTAATGTAGCAGTAGTTGGTAAAGAATCAATTGGTGGCTTAGTTGGTCAAATAACTGGTAAAGATAATTACATTGATGAAGTATCAGTTATTAACCCTCTACCAGATGCAAATATTACTGATCATTCAAATACTATCGCCAACAATTATATCCCTCAAGTTTATAAATTATCCTCATCTAATAAATATGTTGGTGGTATTGTTGGTAATGTTCAAATGAATAGTGATCAAGCATATGTATCAGTTAATGTAATTAATTGTTTCGTATCAGCTAACTTAGGTGATGGTTTAGATGCACAAGGAAATATTGGTGGTATCATCGGTCGTGTTAAAAATGATTCTAATAAATATTTCACTGATGTTCAAAAATGTGTATTCTATGGTACTGTAATCTCTAAAGGTCAATATCAAGGTGGTATTATTGGTGACTTTGATAATGGTTCTGGATATGTCCATATGATTAATTGTGTTGCTGGAGTTAGATTCGTATGGAATTCAACAGTATTAGATGCATATGTTGCATTACTAAAAGGTGCAGATCAAAAATATGCACATAAGAATTCTAACCCAATGATAGGTAGAGCTACTAAGGGTGAAACTGGTATTTATGAAGTTGAAAGAAACTTCGGTACATGGACTGAATATTATCAAAACAATGGTGTTTATTCAGGATCATTTGCATTCAATTTATCAAATGAAGATGATAATACAGGTGAAATTGAATTATTTGTACCAAGTGAATCATGGTGGTATAATATTGGCTTCAGTAATGATATTTGGTCATATAATGAAACAACACATTATATTTATTTAAAATAAAACTTTTATAAATTCAAATTAAGGCATTTGTCAATTTAAGGCAAATGCCTTTTCTTATTAAATTAACCTTGAAAAATAACTAATAGTTAGGGTATAATAATAAATGGAAATTACTTAAGGTTTTTTAATAAAAGGAGGATTTTAAAATGCCATTAGTAAACGCAAAAGATATGATGCAAAAAGCATTAGAAGGACACTATGCTGTAGGTGCTTTCAATATTAATAATTTAGAATGGACAAAAGCTATTCTTCAAACAGCACAAGAATTAAATTCACCTGTTATGTTAGGCGTAAGTGAAGGTGCAAACAAATATATGACAGGCTATAATGTAGTAGCTGATATGGTTAAAGCTATGATTAAAGCAATGAATATCACAGTTCCAGTAGCTCTACACTTAGATCATGGTACATACGAAGGAGCCCAAAAAGCTTTACTTGCAGGTTACTCTTCAGTTATGTTTGATGGTTCTCATTATGGTCTAGAAGAAAATTTAGCAAAAACACGTGACATCGTTGCAAAAGCACATTTCTTAGGTGCAACAGTTGAAGCTGAAGTTGGTACTATCGGTGGAGAAGAAGACGGTGTAATCGGTCGTGGTGAAGTTGCTGATCCAGAAGAATGCTTCGTTTTAAAAGAAACAGGTATCGATATGCTTGCAGCTGGTATTGGTAATATCCATGGTAAATATCCAGCAAATTGGCAAGGTCTTGATTTCGATGCATTAAAGAAAATTAAAGCTAGAGTTGGTGACATTCCTCTAGTATTACATGGTGGAACTGGCATTCCTGAAGATATGATTAAAAAAGCAATATCTTTAGGCGTATGCAAGATCAATGTAAATACTGAGTGCCAATTATATTTCCAAGAAGCAACAAGAAAATATATTGAAGCTGGTAAAGACCTAGAAGGAAAAGGCTTTGACCCTCGTAAATTACTTGCTCCAGGTTCAGAAGCAATTAAAGAAATCGTTAAAATTAAAATGGAAATGTTTGGCTCAGTTAATAAAGCTTAAAAACTTTCAAAGGAGCGTCTTAAAGCGCTCCTTAATTTTTTATAAATAAAAGAGGAGTAAAATATGAGAATTGCATTAATTAATGAAAATTCACAAGCTGCTAAAAATGAATTAATATGTAATGTATTAACTAAAGTAGCAACAAAATATGGTCATACAGTTGACAATTATGGTATGTTTAATGCCGAAGATAAGCCACTTACTTATGTTCAAAATGGAATACTTGCTGGTATTTTATTAAATTCAGGTGCTGCTGATTTTGTAATTACTGGTTGTGGTACTGGTGAAGGTGCAATGCTTGCACTTAATTCATTCCCAAAAGTAATTTGTGGTTTAGTTATTGAACCAAGCGATGCTTATCTTTTTGGTCAAATTAATGATGGAAATGCCATTTCTATGCCATTTGCTAAAGGCTTTGGTTGGGGTGCAGAATTAAATTTAGAAAATTGTTTTGAACAATTATTTAAAGCTCCATTTGGTGGAGGTTATCCAAAAGAAAGAGTTGTTCCTGAACAAAGAAACAAAAAGATTTTAGATAAAGTAAAAGAAGTATCATATAGACCAATGATTGAAGTATTAAAAGGCCTTGATAAAGATTTATTAATGGAGGCTATTGATCGCCCTTCATTTAAAAAATTATTTTTTGAAAATGCTAAAGATCAAGAATTAGTAGCTTATATAGCTGAATTATTAAAATAATTATTTAAAACATTCCTAAGCTTATTTGTAGACTTGCAAATAAGCTTTTTTCATATCTAAAGCTTTTAATAAAATTATATTTTTTATATAATAAAAATGATATAATAATGAACAAAACAAGGAGGTAAGATTGTGAAAAAGAAACATATTGCATTTTGGATAGTATTCCCAATTGCTTTCATTCAAATTTTAGCTTTAACATTATTCTATTTGGATATTGCAAATGGCCCATTTTATGTTTTTGTTATGACTTTAATAATATTAGCATTATTTGTTTTAATGAACATTCTAGTTATTAACAAAAAAATGCGCATAAGAATATGCACATGGCTTTTATTAATATTTTATTTTGTTGGAGTATTCTTTGTTGCTCATCCAAGAGAAAGAATTAAATCAATTGCTTATTATAATAATCCAACAAAAACAGAAATTTTAGAAACAAAAAATGGTAAAATCCAAGGTTTATACAATGAAGATAAATCAGTTATGATGTATGCTGGTATACCTTACGCAAAAGCACCTGTTGGTGACTTAAGATGGAAAGAACCTCAAAAATTAGAAAACTGGGCTGATGTTAAGGAATGTTTTAATTTTGCACCAATCTCAATGCAATCTCCTCAAGCACCAGTTGTTTCATCATTAGTTAATATTTATGCCCAAGGCTTTTGGAGACCAGATTATTCAACTACCTATGTTGAACCAATTAGTGAAGATTCTTTATATTTAAATGTATGGAAGCCATCAACTGGTACAAATCTACCTATCTTAGTTTATATCCATGGTGGAGCACTAACTACAGGCCAATCAAGTTTTGAAGATTACAATGGCGAAGAAATGGCTAAAAAAGGTGTAATAATGATAACTATTACATACCGCTTAGGTATTTTTGGATATCTTGCGTTAGATGAACTTGCAAATGAATCTTCAAATCACACTACCGGGAATTATGGTTTACTTGATCAAATTGAAGCCTTAAAATGGATAAATGATAACGCAGAAGTATTTGGTGGTAATAAAGATAATATAACTATTGCAGGTGAAAGTGCTGGGTCTTCAAGTGTTTCAGCAATTTGCACATCACCTTTAGCTAAAGGTTTATTTAAAAGAGCTATAGGTGAATCTTCATCATTAGTTGTAAAATTACCACCTCACACATTCAGAACATTAGAAGCAGCCAAAGAAGTTGGTAATAATATTAAAAAAGAATTTAACGCAACAACTGTTAATGATTTAAGAAAAATAAAAGCCGAAGACTTACTTAAATCAAAATATACAAATAGCGAAATGACATTAGATGGCTATGCTTTAACAAAAATGCCTTATAAAGTTTATGAAGAAGGAAATAACAACGAAGAAGCTTTACTAAATGGCTATAATGTAAAAGAAGCTGATGCATTTGTAGTACCTAAATATTTATTATCTCCAACAAATAAGGATAATATTGAAGAAAGATTAAATACAGTTTTTGATAAAGAAACAACTACTAAAATAATAAATTTATACAAAGATAAAATTGAGGCTGATGCATTTAATGCCTTAAATGAAATAATGAGTGTATATTGGTTTTATTATCCACATGAATCATGGAGTAGAATGGCATCAGCTAATGGATTAGATGTTTATAGATATCAATTTACAAAGACTAATAATTATTATTCAACATATCATTCTGGTGAATTAATTTATGCATATGGTAATGTTTATAAAACACCATATAAATATAGATATAATGATACTGATATAGATTTATCAAATAAAATGTTATCTTATTGGGTTAATTTTATAAAAACAGGTAATCCAAATGGAGAAGGACTTCCAAGTTGGCCAACATGGGATAACAAAAATATTTTAGAATTAGGTGATAAAATAGGATTAATCGATGATAAATCAACTGAATTATATAAAATAATAGATGATTTCTTAAAAGTCTAATATTATTAAATATATTAATACAATTATGAGAAGTGATTTTTGAAATTATCACTTCTTTTTTTATTCAAAAATACTTTTGTTTTTCCTTTATACACAATTTTCGGTGTATCAATTTACTTTTTTTATTCTTTTTTTGTTGACACAAAAGGAAATTTTGTTATAATTATAGAGCTGTTTAAAATAGTAATTCACTTGAAAGGAGTTAATTTATGCCAACAATTGAACAATTAGTACGTAAAGGTAGACATGACAAAGTAACAAAATCAAAATCACCAAGTTTAGGAATCGGTTATAATAGCTTAGAAAAGAAAGCTACTAATATTCCATCTCCTCAAAAACGTGGAGTTTGTACACGTGTTACTACTATGACACCTAAAAAACCCAACTCAGCTTTAAGAAAATATGCTAGAGTTCGTTTAACAAATGGTATTGAAGTTACAGCTTACATTCCAGGTGTAGGTCATACATTACAAGAACACAGTACTGTACTTATTCGTGGAGGACGTGTTAAGGACTTACCAGGTGTACGTTATCATATCATACGTGGAACACTTGATACTACAGGTGTTGCTGATAGAAAGCAAGCCCGTTCAAAATATGGTGCTAAGAGACCAAAGAAATAGTATTTTAAATAATAATTATTAATTAAAAGAAGGAGGAAACGATTATGCCTCGTAAAGGACATATTGCAAAAAGAGATGTGCTTCCAGATCCAATATATAATTCAAAGGTTGTTACAAGAACAATTAATACAATTATGTTAGATGGTAAAAAAGGAACAGCACAAACAATTTTATATAGTGCATTTGACATTGTTAAACAAGAAACAGGTCAAGATCCACTTGAAGTGTTTAACAAAGCACTAGAAAATATCGCCCCAGTTTTGGAAGTTAAGAGTCGCCGTATTGGAGGACAAAATTATCAAGTTCCAATTGAGGTTAGACCTGAAAGAAAAGAAACTCTAGCTTTAAGATGGTTAATTAAATATGCTCGTCTTAGAAATGATAAAACTATGGATAAAAAACTTGCTAGAGAAATCATTGATGCATCAAATGGTCTAGGTGGTGCATGTAAAAAACGTGATGAAACTCACAAAATGGCAGAAGCAAATAAAGCATTTGCTCATTACCGTTGGTAATAAATCGGAGTTACAAAGATGCCAAGAGAATATAGTTTAGAAAACACTAGAAACATCGGTATTATGGCACATATTGATGCCGGTAAAACAACAACTACAGAACGTATCTTATTCCATACAAAGAAAATCCATAAAATTGGTGAAACACATGATGGTGCTTCAACAATGGACTGGATGGCTCAAGAACAAGAACGTGGTATTACTATCACATCTGCAGCTACAACGGCTGTTTGGAAAGGTAATAGAATCAATATCATCGACACACCAGGGCACGTAGACTTCACAGTTGAAGTTGAAAGATCACTTCGTGTACTTGATGGTGCTGTTACAGTTTTAGATGGTCAAGCAGGTGTTGAGCCACAAACTGAAACAGTTTGGAGACAAGCAAGTGAATATAACGTTCCTCGTATTGTTTTTGTTAACAAAATGGATAAAATAGGTGCTGATTTTGAATATTCAGTTAATTCAATTTTTGATCGTTTAGGTGCAACTGCAGCTGCAATTGAATGGCCAATTGGCGCTGAAGATCAATTCAAAGGCGCAGTAGACTTAATTGAAATGAAAGCTTATCTATATGATGGTGGACAAGAAGAAAATTATAAAGTAACTGATATTCCAGCTGATTTAGTAGACATCTGCAACGAAAAAAGAGAATTACTTATCGATACAATCTCTCAATTTGATGATGACTTAGCCATGAAATATCTTGAAGGAGAAGAAATAACAATTGATGAAATCAAGAATGTTATTAGAAAAGCTGTTATTAAAGCTGAATTCTTCCCAGTATTATGTGGCTCAGCATTTAAGAATATGGGTGTTAAGAGAGTACTTGACTACGTTGTTGATTTCTTACCATCTCCAATTGATGTTGAAGCAATCAAAGGTGAAGATTCAAAAGGTAATCCTGTTGAAATCAAACCAGCTGATGATTCAAAATTTGCAGCTTTAGCATTCAAAGTTGCAACAGACCCATATGTTGGTAGACTTACATATTTCCGTGTATATGCTGGCCATATTACATCAGGTTCATATGTACAAAACACAACTAAAGGTAATAAAGAAAGATTGGGTCGTATCATGCAAATGCATGCAAATCACCGTGAAGAAATTAAAGAAGTTTATTCTGGTGATATCGCTGCTGCAATCGGCTTTAAGAATACAACTACTGGTGATACACTAGCAGAGGAAAAATATGATGTAATCCTAGAAAAAATGGTATTCCCTGAACCAGTTATTTCAGTAGCTGTTGAACCAAAAACAAAAGCCGATCAAGATAGAATGACTCAAGCTTTAATTAAACTTGCTGAAGAAGACCCTACATTCAAGACTTATACAAGCTCTGAAACAGGTGAAACAATTATCTCAGGTATGGGCGAATTACACTTAGATATTATTGTTGATCGTATGAAAAGAGAATTTAATGTAGAAGCTAATGTTGGTGCTCCTCAAGTATCTTACCGTGAAACAATTACACAAGTTGGTGAATGTGAAGGTAAATTCGTTCGTCAATCTGGTGGTCATGGTCAATATGGTCATTGTTGGGTAAGATTCTCACCAAACCCTGAAAAAGGTTATGAATTCGTAGATTCAATCGTTGGTGGTGTAATTCCAAGAGAATTTATACCAGCAGTAGATAAAGGTTTACAAGAAGCATTACCTAATGGTGTTTTAGCAGGTTATCCTATGATTGATATTAAAGCTGAATTATTTGATGGTTCTTATCATGAAGTAGACTCATCTGAAATTGCATTCAAGGTTGCTGCTTCACTTGCTGTAAAAGCAATGAAAGATAAATGTCGTCCAACACTTCTTGAACCAGTAATGGAAGTAGATGTTACAGTTCCTGAAGAATATGTTGGTAACGTTATTGGAGACTTAACAAGTAGAAGAGGTAGATTAGACTCTCAAGAAAAACGTGGTAATGGTATGAAGATTAGAGCATACGTTCCACTAGCAGAAATGTTTGGTTATGCAACCGCTCTTCGTTCTAATACACAAGGTCGTGGAAACTTCGTAATGCAAATGCATCATTATGAAGCTTGTCCTAAGAGTATTCAAGAACAAATTATTCTTAAGAGAGGTTAGTAACATATAGCTAAGAAATAATTTTATTTCTTGCAAACTCTAGCCAATTAGGGTAAAATATTAATTGGTAACAAAAAAAGATATAAAAAAGATTAAATAATTTATTAGGAGGTCCATATTTTATGGCAAAAGAAAAATTTAACCGTACAAAACCACATGTTAACATTGGTACAATTGGCCACGTTGACCATGGTAAAACTACTTTAACAGCAGCTATTACAAACGTTCTTTCTAAAAAAGGTTTAGCTCAATTTAAAGACTATGCTTCAATTGACGCAGCTCCAGAAGAAAAAGCACGTGGTATAACTATCAATACTGCACACGTTGAATATGAAACTGAAACTCGTCACTATGCACACGTTGACTGCCCAGGGCATGCCGACTATGTAAAGAACATGATTACTGGTGCAGCACAAATGGATGGTGCTATCCTAGTTATCGCTGCAACTGATGGCCCTATGGCTCAAACTCGTGAACATATCTTACTTGCAAGACAAGTTGGTGTTCCTTACATCGTTGTATTCTTAAATAAATGTGATATGGTTGATGATGATGAAATTATCGACTTAGTTGAAATGGAAACACGTGATCTATTAAATGAATATGATTTCCCAGGAGATGATATTCCTCTAGTACGTGGTTCAGCTTTAAAAGCTCTTGAAGGTGATCCAAAATGGGTTGCAAAAGTTGAAGAATTAATGAATCTAGTTGATACATATATTCCAACTCCTGAAAGAGATAACGCAAAACCTTTCTTAATGCCTATCGAAGACGTATTCACTATCACTGGCCGTGGTACAGTTGTTACTGGTAGAGTTGAAAGAGGTCAAGTTAAAGTTGGCGATACAGTAGAAATCGTTGGTATTAAAGAAACTCAAACTACAGTAGTTACTGGCGTTGAAATGTTCAGAAAACTATTAGACTATGCTGAAGCAGGTGACAACATTGGTGCATTACTTCGTGGTATCGATCGTACTGCAGTTCAAAGAGGTCAAGTTTTAGCTAAACCTAAATCAGTTACTCCTCATCACAAATTCACTGCTCAAGTATACGTATTAAAGAAAGAAGAAGGTGGTCGTCATACTCCATTCTTCTCTAACTATCGTCCTCAATTCTATTTCCGTACAACAGACGTTACTGGTGTAATTAACCTAGCAGAAGGTACAGAAATGGTTATGCCTGGCGACAACACAACTATGACAGTTGAATTAATTCACTCAATCGCTATGGAACAAGGTACTAGATTCTCTATCCGTGAAGGTGGTAGAACAGTTGGTGCTGG
>CAJOOI010000162.1 GCA_905236105.1 uncultured Acholeplasmatales bacterium | reverse complement strand
ATCAAATATAACACTTTTAATATTACCTTTTTCTTCTATTTTTTCAAATGCGTATTTAAACAAATAAAAAGTATCATACAAATATGCATCTTCTTTTACATTTCCGTTATCATCAAATATAAATTCGTTTTCTCCTGTTTCGAAACCATCAAATGTAATAATAGCTAAATCATTATAAAATCTTACCGCATCTGGTCCATTTTCTCCAAATGTATTTTTTCTATTATTCCTTAATAAAGTAGTAACATCTCTTGTGTTTAATAAATTTTCTCCATATAAACCAGTTCTATCAAAAGAATCATTATCTATGGCATATGGTGTATGAATTACACCAGAATGAAGTTCATTTAAATATTGATTAATAAATTCAAATTCTGCTTTTGTATAAATTTTAGGATCAGTAGATAGATATTCTTCTTTATATTTTTCTTCAAATTCTTTATCTTTAGCTCCTAATCCATAAAAATAATGCATTATAAATCTCATCAAATTATAATTATCTAATCTTTCTTCTTTTGTAGCTTCAAGACCCACAAATTCTTTTTTATACACTATATTTAAATTATTATCATTTTGAATTATTAAATAATCACCATAAAAATCTTCGCCATTATAATATATATTATAATAATTTACTGAACAAAATATAAAATTTAGTAAAGAAAAAGGAATTAATACTTTATTTTCATAATAATAAAAATTATAATCAAAATCTTTACATTCAAACCTAACTGTCTCATACCCTTTGTTTGAATCAGAATCTACTGTTCTTAATAATCTTGAATAATCAGTTGTAGATGATTGTTTTGTTAATTCTAAAGAATATGCATCATCTAATGTGATATTATCATTTTTAAAATTAAATATAGTTCTTAATCTAATTCCTAAGCCTGAATAAGATAATACAACTTGTTTAAAAAATTTATTAAATGAAAAATAAATATTATCAGTATCAAAAAATCCATTTAATTCTTCAAAGAAAGTAACAACGTCCATATATGGAATAATTCCATCATCTATAAAATATGTTGTAAGTGTATTTGATTCAATATCATAATCTGGTGCGAAATTAGTAAAATTTCTTTTTTCTTCTACTACTTTTATATCATCATTTTCAAGTGTAATATCACAACTTGATAAGCCTATAATAAAACTAAATAATAGTAAAAAAATAAAAATCTTTTTATGTTTTTTCATCTTATCTCCTGCCTTATAACTATTTAAATTATTTTTAATCAGTTTTAATATTTTAATCCATATTAATATTTTTTTCAAGATTGATATGCTTTTATAATCAGTAAATAGATAAATATTTTAATTATCAAATTATAAATAATTTTATAATTATTTTAAATAAAATATGATAAAATAGTTATGGTGATATTTATGGAATTACTTATGCCTGCAAAGGACTTTAAAACTGCTAAAGTAGCTTTATATAGTGGGGCTGATGCGATATATTGTGGTGTAAAAAAATATAGTGCACGTGCTTTTGCAGTAAATTTAGAAATAGATGAGGTTAAAAAGCTTGTTATATTAGCTCATACAATCAAAAAGAAAATATATATAACAATTAATACAATAATAAAAGAAGACGAACTTGATGATGCAATTAATTTATTAAACGAATTATATTTAACTGATATAGATGGAATTATAGTAACAGATTTTGCTTTAATTTCATATGCATTAGAAAATCTAAAAGATTTAGAAGTACACATTTCTACTCAAAGTGGTGTTAAATATCTAGATGATGCCTTATTTTTTGAAAACATTGGTGCTCAAAGAGTTGTTATCGCAAGAGAAAATAGTCTTGAAGAAATAAAAAAAATAAAAGAAAATTCTAATATAGAATTGGAAATTTTTGGTCATGGCTCTTTATGCGTGTCATATTCTGGTGGTTGTCTTATGTCATCATTTTTATCACTTAGAAGTGGTAATAGAGGCAAATGTAGTCAAAATTGTAGACGTGAATATGCTTTATATAAAGATGATAAACAAATAGAAGGCTTTTCTTATTTACTTTCAATGAAAGATTTAAACACTTCTTCTTTTATCAATAAAATATTAGATTTAGATATTGCATCTTTTAAAGTTGAAGGAAGAATGAAAGATGAAGCTTATGTTTCATCTTTAACTAAATTTTATAGAAATATAATTGATAATAATATCATTGATGAAAATGAAATAGAAAAAAATTTCCATCGTGCTTTCACCAAAGGATTCATTTTTAATACTTCTAGTAATGATATAGTAGATATTAATAAAAGGACTAATGAAGGTCAATATATTGGTTCTATTTTAAATTATGAAAATAAATTAGCTAAAATTAATTTTAAAACTGAAATCAAATTAAATGATAGAATTAAAATAGATGCAACTAAAGATTATTATTTTAATATTGATGAATTATTTGATATTAATAAAAAAAATGTATCTTCTATAAAAGGTATTGGTTATCTTAAGATATTTGAAAAATTTCCTAAAGATACCAAAATATATAGGATGAAAAATTCAGATAATGAAGTTATATTAACTAATAAATATAAATATCCTTTAAAATTCTATGTTAATGGCATTTTAAATGAAAATTTAGTAATCTCATGTAAATATAATGAAGAATATTTTTATGTATCATCTCCATCAGTACTTACTAAATCACAATCAAATCCGCTAACTAAAGAAACTATAATTAAACAATTTTCCAGATTAAATGAAACATCTTTTTATTTAAAAGATGTCATATTTAATATTGATAATGATTTATTTTTACCAATTAGCCAATTAAATATGATGCGTAATGAATTAATTGAAAATATTTATCAACATATTAATTTAAATAGAAAAATATTTAATCCTAAAAAAATAGATAAAATTAATTATGAAAAAGAAAATTATACACTTACAGCATATTGTTTTACATTAGATCAATATAAAGCTGCAAAAGATTTAGGAATTAAATATATTTATTATAAAAATTACATCCCATATTTTGGAAAATATTCATATAATTTAGCTCAATATAATCTTGTTGGTAATTATGGAGGTATTATTTCTGCTAAAGGAACTGAAATAATTACTGATTATACATTTAATGTAATTAATTCAAAAGCTATTTATGAATTACATAAATTAGGTGTAAAATATGTAACACTTTCTTTAGAAACATCTTATAATGAATTAAAAAAGATTATTAAAGGTTATGAAAAATATGGTACTAACCCAAATATTGAATATGTTGTATATGGCAAATATATATTAATGAGAATGAAATATTGTCCACTTAAAAGATATAAAGAATGTGGAGATTGCATGAATCATAAATACATATTAAAAGATAAATTTGATAAATTTATATTAATTCATAAAGATTGTTATTCTTATATTTTAAATGGTAGAAATTTAAATTTAATTGATGAATTAGACAATTTAAAACCATTTGTTAATAGATTTAGAATAAATTTTTCAGATGAATCGTATGAAGAAGCTTATAAAATAATATCTAATTTCAAAGAAAAATTAAATTCTAATGATAAAAATTATTTTGATAATAAAGTTGATACCTTAGGTTATTATAAAAGAGAAATCGAATAATATGTTTTGGTATCTTGAAAATTATATATTTTTATTCTAAAATATAAGATAGAAACCGCTTACAAGAGGTGAGTTCATTGTATCTAGCTAAAGAATTAGAAATATTTCCTTTTTTTAAGAAAATATTAGAAAATAATGATATAAATAATATTACTGATTCATTAACAGGTGTTATAAATAGAAATTATTTTATTGAATTTATCAAAACATTAATTGAAGAAAAAAAACAATTTGTTTTTGGATTGCTTGATTTAGATAATTTTAAATCAATTAATGATAATTATGGACACCAAATTGGTGATGAGGTATTAATTAATATTTCAGAATCATTAAGAAAAGCTATCTTAAATGAAGGCTTAGTTGGTAGATTTGGTGGAGATGAATTTTTATTTGTGCATTTTGGTGATATATCTTATGAAGCTGTTCATCATCTATTTGAAAGATTATATAATGGCTCAGTTATAAGAAAAAATATTAAAATTGGTGATATATCTCCATTTATCACTGCTACATGTGGTTCTTGTTCTTACCCAGTTGATGCAGATAATTATGATGATTTATTTAAGATGGCTGATAAAACATTATATAGAGGCAAATCAAAAGGAAGAAATTGTTTTATTATTTATGTAGAAGAAAAACATAAAAATATTGATGTAACAAAACTTATTTCTACTGATTTATATACATTGATGCATAATTTATATGATAAATTTAATTGTGATCAATGTTTGCTTGAAAAATTAAGAAATTGTTCTATATATTTAATGAATTCAAAAAAAATATCTCATATATATTATGTTGATAAAGAAAATAATATGATAGATATTGAAAATAAAAAGAACGTAGGAAAAATTGATTTAGAAAAATTATTAAAAAATAAACATTATTTTAAGACTAATAATATTGAAGAAATTGTTGATGATGTTGATGTATATAATAAATTTGCTGAATTAAAAGCATTATCTATCTTAATAATGAAAATAAAAAAGAAAAAGAATGTATATGGATATATGATATTTACTGATGTTATGGTTAATAGATTATGGCAAATTGAAGATGAATCTTTATTATTCTTCTTTTCTACATTAATGTCTGAATATTTATTTAATAATAAATAAAATGCGGGCTGTAAAAAAACCTAGGTTATTGTCTTCTGATTCATTCTTTTTAATCTCTCTTTCTAGATAATCACAAACGCCAGATTTATCT
>CAJOOI010000161.1 GCA_905236105.1 uncultured Acholeplasmatales bacterium | reverse complement strand
TTTGATATTACAGAAGTTAAAAATATAAAAGATTTAGTAAAATTAATATCTAAAAACAGAGATGATTTAGAAGTTTACGACAACAGATTTAAAAGTTATGCAGTTTATGTGGAAAAGATACCAAAAAAATTGTGTGAATATAAGGAAATAACAATAGTTTTAGATGAATTAAATGGCAGTATAAGATACTTTAGTAGTTTATGTAATTAGAATTAGGAGATGAATAAAAATGGCTAGATTAAGAATAGTAAATGATAATATATACAATGATGAATTCTTAAGTTTTGATGAAATGATAGATATTATTACAGAATTAAGTTTTAGTCAAGGTTTTTATGGCAGATTATTAAGAGATATTAATGAATTAGATGATGAAACATTAAATGAAGTTAAAAATTTGTGGGAAAATAAAAAATTTACAAACAATGTGGACTTCATTATGTGGCTAGAAAATGGAGAATAATATGGAATTAATAAAATTAAAAAAAGAATTCAAAAATGTGTGGCTAATTGTGTATAATATGATATAATATACTTGTAAATGAAAGAAGTGGAGATGAAATTTATGAATTTAAAAGATTTAGAATTCAAAATTAATGAAGTGATTAAGGAAAAGAAAATGGCTTATATAAGGGGGAGTTATAATGAAAATAACAGACTTAACTAAAGGACAATTAAGAGAATTAAAAACTAGATATTTAGATGAATTATTACAAAAAGAAGAAAATAGAGGTATAAGTTATGGAGAAATGGCTAATATTGATGAAATAATAGCAGATGATGATGAAGATTTTATAGCAGAATATGAGATTTATACTTTTGTAAATGATGATTTTTTTACAGATGATAGAAATGAAAATTTTATATAATTTTTATGGCTATATGTGTATATAATAATAAATATATGTTATAATTTATTTAGTTAAAGGAGATGAATTCTATGGAAATTAGAAATAAGAAAATTGGAAATAATAATTGGCAATTAGTCAATGAATATTGGGAAAAGGGCTATTCTTGGGGACACAGAACTATTGTGTTTAAAAATGGCAGAGAAATGGTAGAACATAAATGCAGATATTATAACAGAACTTGGGAAAGTTATACTTATGAAACTTGTATGTTGTGTGCTATTGATGAAATAGAAGAAACAGAAAAGAACAGATTTATAAATGATTATAAATACCAAAATAATATAGACAGATTTAAAAAAGGACAAAAAGATGAAGTAATTAAAATGTTTGAAGAAACAGAAAAGGCAAAAGAATTAAAGGCACTAAAAGAAGTTATAAGAAATAGAGATTTTGATTAAAGGGAGATGAGATTTTTATGGAAATTAGAACATTAAAAATTGGTAAAAATTTATGGCAATTAGTAAATGAAAGTTGGTCTACAAGTAGTAAAACAAATGTATTAAAAAATGGTTATGAAAAGGTGGTGTAAAAGTATGAAATTAAGAAGATATAGAGGTTTTTGGGACGACGGACACGATATGGGTGAATTTGAGTATTATTCAATTCATAGGAATTATAGTAAAGGTAATATGGAAGATATGAAAAGTGAGTATATAAGACTATATGGTCATAGTACATATAAATACACAAAATTTAGTTTTGGTTATTTACTAGAAAAATAGAGATTTTGATTAAAGGGAGATGAGATTTTTATGGAAAATGTAGGATATAAAGTAGTTGTTTATAGTAAATTAACTAATTTAGAAGAATATGAATATTTTGGAGAAGAAGAAAGTGAAGAAAGTATTATTGAATATGCTAAAAATATGGCAGATGAAAATACTATTACTTCTGTATGGGAATATAGTGAATATGTAGATAATTATGGAATTCACGAAGATAGCACTTGTATTTGGGAGAGTGAAGAATAAAGAATTTGATGATTTTTTACAAGCAATGAAATATCAAGGAGAAATTTTAAAAACAGATTAAATTAAGGAGATGATTTACAATGCAAAAAAATGATAGATTTATTCTAGTAGAAACTTTTAATGATGATAGCATAAAGACTATTATTGGAGATTTTAATGCAATTTGTGAAGAAATTGAACATCAAAATAAAAGGGCAAAAGATGATTATTTTAAAACTAAAAATATAATTGTATATGATAGAAAATATAGTGATAATGATTTAAATTTAAATTGTTATCAAGAAGTTGGAGATTATATTTTATATAGCCAATTTTTAGATAGTTATTATTTAGATGAAGAACTATAACAAAGGGAGATGAAATTATGAGTTATTTTAAAGCAAAAAGTTTAAAAATAGATAAAAAGAACAATAAAATTAGTGGTGTAATGGCAGATAGTTGTTGGAGAGATTTTGACAACAAAATGATTTATGATGAATTTGACAATATGTATGGAGATTTTAATACTATAGGAGATAAAATTGCTTGTTTATATCACGACATAATTTGTGGTGGAATTCATACAAGTATTAGTAAATATGCAGATTTAGTTTGTAGTTTTGACTATTTTAAAGATTTCTGTGATGAATTTAAGGCAGTTAGATATAAAGAAGATAGAAAAGATGATGAATTATATGGTGTATATTTAAAATATCAAGATGATTTTAAAAGATA
>CAJOOI010000160.1 GCA_905236105.1 uncultured Acholeplasmatales bacterium | reverse complement strand
GATAATATTGATACATCTGAATTAAATAAAATAGTTGAATCATTAAAAAATAAGAAAAAATATTATAAACTTAAAAATGGTAATTATATATCATTAGAAGATGAGAAGTTACAAGAATTTGGTTCATTTGCAAATGATCTTGGTATTAATGATTTAAATAATGGTACTATAGAAATACCTAAATATCGGGCTTTTTATATTGATAGTCTTAAGAAAAATAAATATGGTTGGATTGAAACAAATAATTCCTTTGATAATTTTATTAATAATTTTAAAAAATATCAAAATGTTAAACTTAATTTATTTAATGGAGATAAAAAAATATTAAGATCATATCAAGTTGATGGAGTAAAATGGTTATATACTTTATATAAATGTGATTTAGGGGGAATTCTTGCTGATGAAATGGGATTAGGTAAAAGTATTCAAACTATTTATTTTATTAAAGAAATTTTAAAAGATAAACCAAATGCTAAGATAATTATTATTTGTCCAACTGCTTTAGTATATAATTGGGTAAGTGAATTTGATAAGTTTGGTTCTGATTTAAAATATACTGCTGTTGCTGAAAGCAAACAAAAAAGAAAAGAAGTTATTAGTAATTTTGATAATTATAATATATTTATTACAACATATGGACTTATTCGTAATGATAATGATGAATATGAAGATAAGAATTTTGAATTATGTATTATTGATGAAGCCCAATCAATTAAAAATTATCAAGCAGGAATGACTAAAGAAGTTAAAAAGATTAATGCAAAAACAAAAATTGCTTTAACTGGGACACCTTTAGAAAATTCCGTTTTAGAACTATGGAGTATATTTGATTTTATTATGCCGGGTTATTTAAATAGGGTTGATAGATTTAAAGAAAAATATGGTATTAAAGATGTTGATGAAGAATCTTTAAATAAACTTTCTTTATTAAATTATCAAATAAAACCTTTTATACTTAGACGGAAAAAGATTGATGTTATTAAAGATTTACCTGAGAAAATTGAAAATAATATTTACTTAGAACTTCCTGATATGCAAAAAGCTGTTTATTTAAATGAACTTAAAAAAACTAAAGAAGAAATAGAACAGTTGATAGCTATAGAAGGATTTAGAAAAGCTCGTTTTAAAATATTAACTCTTTTAATGAAATTAAGGCAAATATGTATTGATCCAAGTATAATTTATGATAATTATAAACATGGTTCTATTAAAATTGAAAAATTATTAGAAACAGTTAGAGATTATATTGCTGATGGTCATAAAATACTTATATTTACAAATTTTAAAACTGTCTTAAATAAAGTTGCTAAAGCGTTTGATAAAGAAAAAATATCTTATTATGTTATTCATGGTGATGTAAAAAGTAAAGATAGAAAAGATTTAGTTGATAAGTTTAATAGTGATGATACTAATTGTTTTATTTTAACATTAAAATCAGGTGGTGTTGGTCTAAATCTAACTGGAGCGGATATTGTTATTCATTTAGATATTTGGTGGAATCCTCAGGCGGAAAATCAAGCTACAGACAGAGCTCATCGAATTGGTCAAACTAAAACAGTATCGGTTATTAAACTGATTGCTAAAGGAACAATTGAAGAAAGAATATTAGAACTTCAAACTAAAAAGAAAATTCTAAGTGATAATTTAATCGAAGGTAGTGATGATAGTACTATTATTAATAATTTAACTGAAGAAGATATGCAAAATTTACTTGCTTATGGTGATGATGATAATAATATTTAGTAAAATATCTTATTAATAGTTTACTTGCTATTTATAAGAAAAAATAGTATACTTTATTTGGAATAACGAAGAACAAGAGGAGTAAATAGAGATATTTATTAGAGAGAAAAGATATTTGGTGAAAGTCTTTTTTAAAGAAAACTATTGAAGGTAGCTTGGGAGTTGCAAACTTAAGTAAATAGAGTTTGCTGTTTGTCGCATTAAGACGTTGAGTAATAAATTAAGGTGGTACCGCGGATTTTCGCCCTTAGGTAATCATCTTTTTTTTGGAGGAATTTATGGATGTTTTTGAAAATTATATTAAACAATTTGATTTGAAAAATGCTAAAATTATTCGTAAATATCGCCATAGCCTGCGAGTTGTACATTTATGCGAAATATTAGCTAATGAATTAAAATTAGAAAAATCTAATATTGAATTAATAAAAATATGTGGATTATTTCATGATATAGCAAGATTTAAACAAACTCAAATATATGATAGTTTTAAGGATACCAAAACTTTTGATCATGGTGATGAAGGCGAAAAAATATTTTTAAATGAAATTGCTCCTTTACTAGATTTAAGCGAAGATGAGATAATTCTAATTGGTAAAGCAATTCGATATCATAATAAATTTTCAATAGGTAGCGATGTTAATGAAAACGAAAAATTATTTTGTAAAATATTAAGAGATGCTGATAAAATTGATATCTTATATCAAATATCATCTATTCCGGGGTTACTTCATCCAAATGATGGAGAAATATCTTCAGAAAATGATACTGATTTTATGAAAAAAAGATCCCTTAATTATAAGAATGTTCATACAAGTGCTGAAGAAAATTTATTGTTATTAGCCTTTATATGGGATATTAATTATGATAATTCATTAAAAATCATTAAAGATAATAAATATTACGAAAGAATTGAAAAAATATTGAATGATAATAAATATGCAAAATATTTTGAATTAATTTTTCAATATTTAAAAAGTGAGGTAAAAAACGATGTTAAATAAAAAATATAATCATAATAAATGTGAAGAAAATAAATATGAAATATGGAAGGAAAAAGGGTATTTTAAATGTGATGAAAATAGTTTAAAAAAACAATTCTCGATAGTTCTTCCTCCTCCAAATGTAACGGGAGTTTTACATTTAGGACATGCTTGGGATGTTACATTACAAGATATTTTAATTCGTTATAAAAAAATGAAGGGATTTGACTGTTTATGGCTTCCTGGAATGGATCATGCCGCTATTGCGACTGAAGCTAAAGTTGTTCAAAGATTAAAAGATAAAGGTATTGATAAACATATCTATGGACGTGAAAAATTCTTAGATGCTTGTTGGGATTGGACCCATGAACATGCAGATATTATTCGTTCGCAATGGGCAAAACTTGGTATTGCCTTAGACTATTCTAAAGAAAGATTTACATTAGATGATAAAATGGCTATGGCTGTTCGGAAAGTTTTTGTTGATTATTATAATGCAGGTCTAATTTACCGCGGTGAAAAAATTATCAATTGGGATCCTGCTGCCATGACTGCTCTTTCCAATGAAGAAGTTATATATAAAGAAGAAAAAAGTGCTTTTTATCATTTGAAATATGTTTTAGAGGATTCTGATCAATATATTGATGTTGCTACTACCAGACCAGAAACCTTATTTGGTGATACAGCCGTAGCGGTTAATGCTGAAGATGAAAGGTATAAAAATTTTGTTGGCAAAAATGTTATCTTGCCTTTAGTTAATAAAAAAATACCAGTTT
>CAJOOI010000159.1 GCA_905236105.1 uncultured Acholeplasmatales bacterium | reverse complement strand
ATTTATAATAATTATTTCTATATTTTTATATGTTTGATTAATAACAGATGATATACATCTTTCAAAATATTTTTCATTATTAAAAACCGGAATTATGATACTTATTAATTCATTATTCATATTATCACCTATTTAAATTATAGCATAAAAAAGACTAGATTACTCAGTTAGTTTATTGTCAGAAATATTTGAAATTAATAAATCTGTTCCAAGCATAGAAATTGCATCAAAAAACGGAAATTTATAGTACTTATATTCATTGTCAAAGACTTCATAATATGTCTCTAGAATTTTTTGTTTATAATCACCATCAGTTGAAACCATACATAATTCTTTAATCCAACTTACATATTTTTCATCATTAGAAACACTTTTATCTAAGAAATCTACAATTATTTGTTCTCCTTCTTTATTAATAAATAAATTATATTTATCAATGTCTTTAATCTTTAGTGCTAAAACAATAGGCATTAAAATACATGTATGAATATAATTCCTATCTTCAAAATATTTTCTATCATTTTCTATATAAGATATTAACATATTATATAGTGAAACATATCTGTTACACTCTCTTAAAGAAAAATTAAAATGAATCATTACCAAATAACTAAAATCATGCCATGCCCAAGTTCTTGTACAAAAATTATATTTCATTTGCAAATATTTTTTAATATTTATTCTATCTAAACTTATTATAGAATCATAAAATTTATTTAAATATCCGTAGCCATCAAAATCATTTCCATAATAATTTCTTATTGTATTAGATAATTCATAATTGTTTGTTGACACAATAACGGTTACCTTATCGTTATTATAAAAATGCTTTATCGTTTCAAGCAATTCGATAGCAAATGATGGCTTACAACGATCTAGCTCATCTATCATTAAAATTAATCTATTCTTTTCTCCTAGAATACAATCTATAAGTTGATTAAATGATTTTTTCTTTTCTTCTATTGTTGTAATTTCTTTGGACAAGTCTTCAAAACTATTTAAGTCATCGAAATTATTTATATCAAGCAATTCTAAAGTCCCTTTATATATAATATCCCTGCTAATTTTTTTAAATACTTTTTTAAAATCTTTAAAATCGACTACTTGATTTTTCATATTAGGATACTCATTTAAAATATTATATATCAACGATTCTAATGCATTAGCGTGTGAATCATTTTCCCATGCATTATAATAAATTACTAAACTACTATTATGAATTTTATTAAATGCTACTTTTTCTTCCGCAGTGAATATTTTATTATCATTGTAGTTTTCTATATGCTCTACTATATATTTAAATTGTTTTACAAAATATGTCTTTCCTGTTCCCCATCTGCCATCTATTGATATAGTAACATTCTTATTTAAATTTGCTAATAATTTAGACATTATAACTAGTTTTGAATTTCTATTAAGCGTATTTTCTTCAATAGACTGTTTTAATAATTCATCATTCAAATCACTTTCTGTATTTATCATAGAATTCATCTCCTTATTAGCAATATTATATCATAAAAAAAGACTAGTTTTACCTAGTCTCTTAGAAATTAATTCTTACTTCCTTGCTTGATTGCAGCTTGTGCAGCAGCAAGTCTAGCTACAGGTACTCTAAATGGTGAACATGATACATAATCAAGTCCTACATTATGATAGAATTCTATTGATTTAGGATCTCCACCAGTTTCACCACATACACCTAAATGAATATTAGGTCTAGTTGATCTACCTTTATCTGCAGCCATTTTAATAAGTTGTCCAACACCTTTTTGATCAAGTGTTTTAAATGGATCTTCTTCATAAATTTTTTTCTCATAGTATGCTGGTAAGAATTTACCTGCATCATCTCTTGAGAAACCAAATGTCATTTGAGTTAAGTCGTTAGTACCAAATGAGAAGAATTCTGCTTCTTTAGCAAGTTCATCTGCAGTAAGAGCAGCTCTTGGTATTTCTATCATTGTACCAACTTCATAAGTCATTTCTACGTTAGCAGCTTTAATTTCTTCATCTGCAGTAGCTACTACTACATCTTTAACATATTTTAATTCTTTTACTTCACCAGTAAGTGGAATCATTATTTCTGGAGTAATATTCCATTCTGGATGATTTTTCTTAACGTTTATAGCAGCTCTTATAACAGCTTTAGTTTGCATTTTAGCTATTTCTGGATAAGTAACTGCAAGTCTACATCCACGATGTCCCATCATTGGGTTAAATTCATGTAGTGAAGCGATTATTTCTTTAATTCTTTCAACTGATTTACCTTGAGCATCAGCTAATTTTTTAATATCTGCTTCTTCAGTTGGAACGAATTCATGTAGAGGTGGATCTAAGTATCTAACTACTACTGAATCACCTTCAAGTGCTTCATATAATTGTTCAAAGTCTGATTGTTGATATGGAAGAATCTTATCTAATGCAGCTTCTCTTTCTTCAACAGTGTCAGCACAAATCATTTCTCTGAATGCAGCAATTCTATCTTCTTCGAAGAACATATGCTCAGTTCTACATAAACCAATACCTTCAGCTCCTAATTCATGAGCTTTTTTAGCATCTCTTGGAGTATCAGCATTAGTTCTAACTTTTAATGTTCTAAATTTATCTGCCCATTCCATAACTCTACCAAATTCACCAGAAATAGTAGCATCTACTGTAGGAATTAATCCTTCGTAAATATTACCTGTTGTACCATCAATAGAGATTTCATCTCCTTCATGGAATGTTTTACCAGCTAAAGTGAATTGTTTATTTTCTTCATCCATAGCGATATCACCACATCCTGATACACAGCAAGTACCCATACCACGAGCAACT
>CAJOOI010000158.1 GCA_905236105.1 uncultured Acholeplasmatales bacterium | reverse complement strand
GTTTGGGCTAATATTGCCTTAATTTCTTCTTCTGTTGGCATCTTTGATTTATAATTTAATTTTTCAAAAGAATGTGAAATATCAACATTCGTATCATCTTTTGTAGATGATGCATTTTTATTTTCTGCAACATATCTTCTAATTCTACTATTGGCAGTTATAACTTTATCATCATCATTAATTCTACATGGCCCATTAATACATGATGAAGGGCACGCATTAATTTCTAGAAATACATTTTCAAGATGATCAATTTCTCCTAATACTTCTTTACATCTTGATACACCATCAACTGCTATATATTCATATTCATTTACTAATTCTTTAAATGATTTGATAATACCTCTACTAATTGGATAATATCTTGCCTTATTAAAGCTTACTTTTGTTTTTGCTTCAACATCTTTTAATTTGATGTTGTATTCATTAAATAATCTTAATAATTCTTCAAAAGTTAATACTGCATCTACAATACCAGAATCATGACATTCTCTTTTTTTAGCAATACATGGTCCTATAAATACTATTTTATAATCTTTATATTCTTCTTTTAATAATTTAGCATGAGCGATAACAGGAGAATCAACTGGTGCTAAATATTTTAATGCATCAGGAAAATATAATGCAATCATTGTATTTACAGCTGGACAGCATGAAGTAATAAAATTTTTATATTTTTTCTCTTTTAATAATTTTTCATATTCTTCAGTAACTTTAGCTGCACCTCTTGCAGTTTCTTCTGCAAATTCAAAGCCTAATTCTTTTAAAGCAACATTTAAAGCTTCAAATGAATTGATATTAAAATTTGAAATAAAAGATGGGGCAACTGAAGCAATAACTTTGCCTTCTTTTAACAAATTTTTTACTATATCAATTTCAGAATGTACTTCTTTTGCATTTTGTGGACAAACCATTGTGCATCTACCACATAAAATACATCTTTCTTCAATGATAACTGCTTGATTGTTTTGAATTCTAATTGCTTTTACTGGACATTCTTTCAAACATTTATAACAGTTTTTACATCTAGCTGATTTAAAGTCCAAATATTTAACCATAATACACCTCTATAAGTTATACTCTTTTTTAATTTTACCATAAATTTATAATTTTTGTATGAAAAAACCATAAATTGCGATGTTTTCTCCATACCATCCATATCAGGAGTTTTCTAATGAAAAGGCTAGTTAAGGATGATGAAAAAAGCACCGTTGATGTTATCGCGGGTGCTATTCATTAATTTTTGATTAATACTCTTGCTACTTTGAATAAGATTTATTAAAAATATATGGGTGATGTTGTTAAGATTTCTTTATTCTATTTTTATCCAATATCTCTCGATTTCATTATCATCTATAAAATCTTGTTCTTCTTTTTTACCGCCGTTATTAATAATCGTTTTCTTTGATGCAATATTTTCTTTATCACAAACCATTAATACATTATCTATGCCAAGTTTTTTACATTCAAGTAAAGCAAGTCTAATCATTTCCGTTCCAAATCCTTTTCTTCTTTCTGATGGCCTAATTCCATCACCAATATGACCTCCGTCTTTAAGTAATTTCTCATTTAAATAATGTCTAATATTAACTGCACCAACAAATATGTTTCTTTTTATATCTAGAGCAAAAAAGGTTGAATCTGGCACATATTTCCCATTATCTTCTTTTATTTCCAAATTATGTAAATAATTATCGAAATCATGATAATCATTTTTAAAAATAGAATATGGAGTTTTATCATCTTTACTTCCTTTATAATTTGTCCATTCTTCCATCATTTCAAATAATTGTGTTTTATACTCTTCTGTAAGTTTAACTAATTTTAGTGACCCCTTACTTTTTATGTGTCTTAGTATACTAACTCCGCGTCTGTTTAATTCTTCACTGTCAAAAGAAATCTTTTTAGCCTCTAATAATCTTTCAACTGCATGTTCTATATCTAATGTATGATATGGTTCAAATGTGCTTATTACTTCTTTAAGAGGCAATAATTTATATGCTTGTTTAGATGTGATTTCATATGTATAAACAAAACATCTATATAGATATCCTGTCCAATACATTGCATCCTGATGATATTTTATTGAACCATAATTACTTTTACCATATTGAATATCTAATTCTTCAAAAATATTGTCAATTGTCTTATTGGATTCAAGAAACGATAAATTATCTAATTCAGTTGCTATTTTAGAATTCATAAAGCGTCTAACAAATATTTCAGAGCTCATATCTAACTTTTTTACTGATTTTTCAAAAAGATCTGCTTGAATATCGCATAAACGCCTTGCATCTTGATCATATTTCTTCATACTAATATTTCCTCAATATACTTCCCGACATTCTTATATTTAATCATTGCATATCTAACCTTGTTATCAGCCTCTTGTAATTCATTT
>CAJOOI010000157.1 GCA_905236105.1 uncultured Acholeplasmatales bacterium | reverse complement strand
GGGAAATTATCTATTTTATCAACACACATTTCAGGATTAATTATTGCATCTTTATTTTCGTCAAAATCATTTAATAACATATTTATAGTACTCCATTAATTTCATTTTCTAATTTTTTTAATATTTCTATTATTTCATCAAATGACGGGAAATCTTTAAAACACATTGGTTCCATCAATTTGTAATCGTTTCTCAAATCATCAAGATTTTTTGGAATCAATTTAAATGTCCCAGGTTTTGCTTCATCAAATTTAGCCCATGGCCTATTGTAAAATGTCATTGTAAATAGCCTAACATCATCTAATAGATCCATATTGTTTAATGCTTCAGTTTTAACATTCGAATAACACATCTTATAAATATCATAGTAATGTCTTGAATATCTTTGCGGTATTTTACCATTTTCTCTATTGGCCTCTTGATGTAATATTACTGCTTTTTCCCAAAATGTTCTAATTGGCAAAGTTACTCTTACATTGAAACTTTCATTATCAAACAAATTAGGATAATATTTGGCTACATAGCTTTTTATTGGTTTTGCTTCATAAGGCGTCCATGAAGCAATAGGGCCAATCTCAATTTTTACAGCATTTCTAATATATGCTGTATTGTAGTTAGATGGATATTCTATAAAAATAGCTAGTTCTTCATCGCTTAAAGTTATTTTCAATTCTTTATTAATCTCTAAAGATAAATCATTAGTTATTACGCGTAATAACTTATTTTTATAAAACTCTAGTGCTCTATTGTTTAAATCATTAACTAATTTATTCTTTTGATTATTTGAAAAACTAAATAAATCATTAGAAAAAACAAAATCAATTATTTTAGTATTTAATACAATATCAATATCTTCAGACATTCTATCTATAAGATTATATGCTTTAGATAATGATGTACCTCCTTTAAATTCAAAGTAATCTTTATATTCACATCTATTGAATAAATAATCTAAAATATAACAAACCCATAAATCTTTTTCAACTATTGAAGAAGCAAGTCCGCTTTTTCTTGACGTTGCTTCAACAACCTCGTTTATTTCATCTATATTTCTATTCAATAATTTAATCATTATGCTTTAACTCCTTCAATTCTTTAATTAATTCATATATCCATTTATCAACAGATTTTGCTTGTGTTAATGCATCATTAATTATTTCTTCATCCACATTGCTTGCTAATATCTTTTTAGCTTTGTCATCAAAGTTTTCATTTCCATAATAATTTATTGCTTGAATTAAATATTGAACCATTTTATTCATATTAAACATTTTCTTTGTTGATGAATGTTTAAAACTAATTATTTTTCCATCAACATTATATTTTTTATATGGTCCTGTTGAAGAGTATGTGTACATTTGTGGCAATTGGGTAGATAGGCCAAAATAATTAATGGCGACTTCTCCAGTAGGAACAATGTCCCAACCAAATTTCCTTGCAATGCATTCAGTTAAAGCATAAATATTACACGGAAGATATTCATTTAGTAAACTAGAATATTTAGGTTTCATATAAATTCCATCAAGGAGTTTTATTATTACACCCTTATTAACTAATCTCTGAATAATTTTTTTTATATTTTCGTAATTAGTTAAATCAATGAAATCATTAATAATAAAAATTGAACCATCCTTAAAGTTACCAATTCTAATTTCTACCTCTTTAGATATCATAAAGCGCAGCCTCCTTTTGTCCCTTTTATTATATAATTTTAGGGACACTTTGTAAATGAATTTGTTGTATTCCTCCTTTATTCACAATAGTCACCATATAGTAAACGAGATGATAATCATTTAAAAAAATATACAAGATATTGCATGAAAATATGCAAGATAATCAAATCAATTGCATTAATATGATGAACGCCTTCTTATTGATCTCTAAACATCAAGCTATAAATTTCGTAATAAACGAATTGTAATAGCTACGAATATTACTGGTAGTAAAATATTTGTTCATAAATACCTAATTTATTATGAGATAATCTTTTTACATTTAGGAATAAGAGCTCTGTTTGTTAACAAATACAATTTAAAGGCTTCCCAATTAATCATTACTTGGTTGTAAATATCTATCTTTTCACCAATAGAAAGGTTCACCCCTGTTCTATACCTAATATCTTCTTTTGTTAATCTCTCAAATTCTTCTTTTTCTATGTGTGGTGGCCAGCTAGTAATTATTACTTCGTATTCTGACTTTGACCAAAAAGCATACATTAAAGATGAGCGAACTTCTTTTAGAAATTCAAAATCATTTTTATATTTATTGTTTGCTTTAATAACGTCACTTTTAAAACAAAAGCTATTAAAAATATTAAAAACTTTTATCTTATTTGCATTCCGATCTTCTATATAAGCATTCCATGTTAATTCATTATTAGGTTGATACTCGTCTCTACCTTCACCAACATAAAAATTATAATAATTAATATCTTTTTTCATTTTCTACTCCTATATTTTCAACAAATTGCTATTTAAAATTTCAACATAAAAAATACATAATACCATTATGGTAATGTTATATCATTTTTATCAGTACACCAAGTGTCACCACTTGATAAAAAATCTCCAAAATAGAACTTCTCAACATCTTCAAGCTTTTCTAGTTCTTCATTAAGCCAGAAATCCATCGTATTCTTGTCTTTATATTTTTCTGCTGTTTTGCCTCTAATAATTATGATGCATGGAATTTTTCTTTTAACAAAATCCATTTTCGAATATGGAGAATTATTATAGCCATCCTTTGCTTCAATAATTATCCAATCATAATCAACATAATAAGTTCTTACTCCTATGACAAATTCGTCATAAACCTTTCCAGCATTATGTTCATATGGAACATCATCCCAATCATCACCATAATAACCATTTGAATTATTCACATCTCCAAGGTAAAATCTAATAATATTACCGTTTCTTTCAAAATCTATTATTTTACCAAAAACAAATTTTCCTAGTTCTTTTGGTAAAAGAAACATTACATCACTACTCTTCACTTCGCATAGCCACCCTTCTTCAAATCTTATACACATTCTCACGCTTTATGCAAATACTACATTTTTATTATATTATGTAGTTTTTGCATTTTCAATATTAATATGGATTTTTTGCTAAAAAAAATTGAAAATGTTTTTACTAAATAATAAAATATGTATGAGGTTGATAAAAATGGGTTTCAAAGAACAATTAACAAAATTAAGAAAAAGAAATAATATGACTCAAATAGATTTAGCCAAATTAATGGATGTAAAGCAATATGTTATCTCGTCGTGGGAAATAGGTAGGTCTGAACCAACCATTAGCCAATTAAAAATGCTTAGCAATATATTTAAAATATCAGTTGATTATTTGTTAGATAAAGAATTCATTGGTTCTTGTAATGAAGAAGAATTTAATAATGCCATTAAAAATGTAAAAATGGATGCTGAAGATGAATTTTTAAATGAAGTAATTAAAGAATGTGGAAAATTAAGTGAAGATAAAAAGAAAAAGATGCTCAATATAATTAAAGCATCTTTAGAATTTGAAAAATAAAAGGAGCTGCGAAAAACCCAAGTTTAAAAACTTAGATTATGGAGTCACAGCTCCTTTTTTCAATAGTAAATATGGTATTTTTACAATTCTTCAGGCGTTAAACCAATTAAGACAACTATTTTGTCGCAACAGTGTTTACACAATTGTATTTGAAAATTACTTTTTCCTTAACCAAAACAAATATTAAATATATTCGATTGGGAGTGCATAAAGATTATCTCT
>CAJOOI010000156.1 GCA_905236105.1 uncultured Acholeplasmatales bacterium | reverse complement strand
CTGTATTCAACACGTCCTTTTTTAACGTCTTCAACAGCTTTTTTAGTATCCATAGTAACTGTACCAGTTTTAGGGTTAGGCATTAATCCTTTTGGTCCTAAAACCTTACCTAATTTACCAAGCATTGGCATCATTTCTGGTGTAGCGATTATTACGTCAAAATCAAACCAGTTTTCTTTTTCAATCTTAGCGATAAAATCAGCATCACCAACGAAGTCTGCTCCAGCATCTGTTGCTGCTTTTGCAGGTTCACCTTTTGCTAAAACTAATACTTTCTTAGTTTTACCAGTACCGTGTGGTAATACGATAGCACCTCTTAATTGTTGATCGTTTTTCTTAGTATCTAAGTTTAATCTAACTGCTATTTCAACAGTACCATCAAACTTAGAAGTAGAAGTTTCTTTAACAAGTTTAACTGCTTCATCGATTGAATATGCTTTACCTTTTTCAATCTTATTTAAAGCTTCTACATACTTTTTACTTTTCTTTCCCATTTTTCTTACCTCCTTGTGGTATAAGCGGATTTTCCTCCCACATAAGAATAAATCTCATATGTATTTTTGTTTTTAATTAGTCTTTTATTTCAATTCCCATATTCTTTGCAGTTCCTGCAACTACTTTCATAGCTTCTTCTACAGTATATGCATTTAAATCTGGTAATTTAATTTCTGCGATTTCTTTTAATTGAGCGTTAGTAAGAGATCCTACTATCTCACTTGATCCTTTTGAAGATCCTGATTTTATTTTTGCATACTTCTTAATTAAGAATGCAGTTGGTGGAGTTAAAAATCTTAAGTCAAAACTTCTATCTTCATATATAGATATTTCAACTGGAATTATATCTCCCATCTTATCTCTAGTTGCATCATTGTACTTAGTACAAAACTCACCTGAGTTAACACCTGCAGGTCCTAAAACAGTTCCAACTGGTGGAGCTGGTGTAGCTTTTCCTGCTGGTAATTGCAACTTAATCATTTTTACAACTTCTTTTGCCACGAAAAACACCTCCTATAAATTATTTTTTCGCGAGTGGTCAAATAGCTTTTATTTTAAATCCGCGCCTTCCACTAATCTTCTTTCATCATCTATATAAAATATATAGCTGCGTAGTTAATTTTAACACAGCAAATATGATAAAAGCAATAGTTTTTTTATAAACAATTACTCTTTTGTAAATTGAGTTAATTCTAACTCAACATTTGTTTCTTGTCCAAATAAATCAATAAGAACATTTGCCTTACCTGCATCTAAATCGATATCAGTAATTTTACCGGCAAGCATCTTGAATTGACCATCAGTGATTTTAACATTGTCACCAACCTCATAGTTAACAGTAACAACATTATCACCTGTGTAACCAATTTCCTTAAAGATTCTATCTACTTCATCATCCTGAAGTGGAATTGGTTTAGCACCTTTACCAGATGATCCTAAGAATCCTGTAACACCTGGAGTATTACGAACTATATACCAAGATTCATCTGACATTATCATTTCTACTAAAACGTAACCTGGAAATAATTTTTTAATTTTTTCCTTACGTTTACCATCTTTTATTTCTACTTCTTTTCTTTCTGGAACTATTACTCTAAATATGTTTTCTTGCATTTCCATTGAGTTAATTCTCATGTCTAGTTTTTCTTTAACTTTAGATTCATGTCCAGAATATGTATTTACTACATACCATTTCTTTTCTTCCATACTATCCAATTAACTCCTTTACATAAGATATTAATGCAATGATTAAATCTGTTCCAACAAAGAATAAACATATAAATATCATGAATACTAATGTAGCAATTGAGTATTTAACTAAGTTTTTCTTTGAAGTCCATATTACCTTTTTAGATTCTGATTTTACATCAATAAAGAAATCTTTAATTTTGGTAAAAATGTTTTTCTTTTTCTTCTTATCTTTTGCCATAATATTCTCCTTTTATTTCAAAATAAAAAACACTCACTTGTGTTCGCTAACTAAATATTAGCATAAACACATATAATAGTCAATCTATTTCCTCTAAAATTTTCTTTAATTT
>CAJOOI010000155.1 GCA_905236105.1 uncultured Acholeplasmatales bacterium | reverse complement strand
GAATTCTTCATCCAAAAACTGACCTGATGGAATTTTTTTAATAGCGCTAAAAATTACATCATATCCAGCTATTAGATAAGCAATAACGTATAAAATTAAATATACAATCTCGTAATTGAAACTAGCTGGTAAGGTATGTTCAAAAATGAATGCTGTTATCCACAATAAGATAGCAACACCTATCCTTATAATTAATATTTTATTTTCTTTTGTCATAATATTATTTCCATATCTGGTTCTTCTTTTTTACATACTCTAAGAACTTCATCAAATAATTCTTCCTTATCTAATTCTAAAAGAATCTTAGATGCAACAAAAGATACTGTAGCATCTACTCCTTTAATTTTATTTAATTTTCTTTCTAATTTAGTAGCACAGTTCGCACAACATAAACCTTTAAATCTAATAATTTTCTCCATGTTAACCTCCGTTTGAACAGTTGAACAACCATTCAACTATTATTATACACATTTATACTTCTTTGTCAACAACAATAAATAATTATTTATTCTTATTACAATTAGAACACATATTTTTACATTTTTCGCCATCAAAGCCAAAATAATTTAAAACAGCTTTATGAAGGCACTTTTTTTCTAAACAAAACTTGATAATTTGATCCAATTTTTTATATCTATCTTTTTTTATTTTTCTTTCTTCTTTATAATCTTCATTTGATATATTATCAATAAAATATTCATTTGTTTTAATATCTTTTATATCAAATAAAATAACACCTTCTGCATATTTGCCATCTCTTGATGCTCTACCTATTTGCTGTGAAAAATCTTCAATTGATGAAGGTAAATTATATTCAATTATATATCTAATATCAGGTATATCAATTCCCATTCCAAAGGCGTTTGTAGCTATCATTATGTTAGTTATATTTTCCTTAAAATTTCGAAACATTTTATCCTTTTCTTTTGAGTCAAGTTTTCCATGATATATACTACATAAAATACCTTTGCTTTCAAGTAGATTTTTAATATGAATTACATTTTTTATAGTTGTCGAATAAATTATTATTTTATCTTTTTTACCATTAATATAAGAAAATAAATCTTTATCTTTATTTTTCGTATTAATTATTTTATAAAAAATATTTTTCCTATCACATTCAAATTTTATGATTTTTGGATTATTTAAATTTAATATTTCAGTTATTTTTTCGCTTGTTTTTGATGTTGATGTAGCACTAAGTGCCATAATATTTGGCCTTGGATTTAACATTTTAATAAAATCTTTAATTCTAAGCATTCCATATCTAAAATCCTCACTCCACAATAAAGTATGTGCTTCATCACATACAATAAGACTTATATTTATATTTTTTATTGCATCTAAAAATATATTATTCATTAATCTTTCTGCCGCAAGATATAATATTTTAATTTTATTTCTTTTTAATTTATCAATTACTAATTTTTTCTTATAATCATCTAAACTAGAATTTAAATATTCAGCACTTATACCTAAATTCTTCAAATTATTAACTTGATCAATCATAAGTGATATTAGTGGACAAACAACAATTGTAAGACCTTCTAATATTAAAGCTGGAATAACAAAACAAATAGTTTTACCAAAGCCAGTAGGTAATATACCTATTGTATCATTCCCTTCTAATATAGAATCTATTATTAAATTTTGTTCTGGTTTTAATTTATCATAACCATAATAATATTTTAATATTTCTTCTTTCATAGCTACCTCATATCTTATTTTATTGCAACAAGGATATTATGTCAATTATTGGCTTAATAAAGCCATTTTATATTAAAATATATATTTTATTTGAAATTAATAATATATTAATATATTTTAATTATAATAAATATTATATTTATTAAATAATTGGTTTTTTCGTTTTTCCATTTTACTTTTTTTCTCATATATTTTAAAATATATAAGGCAAAATAAATTAATCTTATTTTTCTAAAATCGAGGTTTGATTATGAAAGTATATAGTAAGATAGATTCAATTAAATTAAGAAAAGCAAATAAAAATATCATTGATGGTGTTTTAGCATTACAAGGTGGCGCATTTAGAGGAGTATATACATCTGGAGTATTAGATTGCCTAATGGATAATGATATAAACCTAAGCGATTGTGTTGGAATTAGTGCTGGAGCATTAAATGGAGTCAATTACATTAGTGGAGATATAGGAAGAAGTGCTAAAATAAATTTACAATATCGCCATGATAAAAATTGGGTTGGCTATAAAGCTTTAAAAGCAGATAAAGGAATAGTTGGTTTTTCATTTATATTTAATAAAATAACTGATAAATTACCTTTTGATATAAATAGATTCTTAAGTGATGACAGGACCTTATACGCACTTATCACAAATCTTGAAACAGGAGATCAAGAATATATAACAAATCATCAAAAAGATTTAATTTTTACAGCAGTTAAGGCATCTGCATCAATGCCTTATATATCTTCACCTGTTAAAATTAATGATAAATTATATTTAGATGGAGGATGCAAATATACTTCTCCTTTAAGATTTTCTTTAACATTAAATAAAAAAATAGTATATGTTGCAACTCGTGATGTGAGCTTTAGAGAAAATGAAGAATTAGGTTTTATAAAAAGAGGCACAAGTAATATTTATCGTAAATATCCTAATTTTGTAAATTCACTAGAAAATATCAATAAAATACATAATCAAGATTTAGATACACTTGATAAATTAGTAGAAGAAGGAAAAATATTTAGAATTGCGCCTTCAAAAGAAATTCATATTTCTAGATTTGAAGGTGATATGGAGAAATTAGGTTCTTTATACGAATTAGGTTATAGTGATGCAAAAAAATTAATACCTGAACTTAAAAGATTCTTAAATATGGATTCAGATAGACTTGTAAAAGGTGGTATTTATCATCATTTTAAAGGTAAATATTATCAAGTTTTAGATGTAGCCAAAGATAGTGAATATGATAAACAAGTCATTATTTATCGATCACTTGATGATGAAAAATTATTATGGACTAGAGAAAAAGAACATTTTTTAGGATTAGTAGATAAACAAAAATATCCTTTAGTAGAGCAATATTATCGTTTTGATTTAATAGAAGATGAAAAAATAATAAAAAATTTAGAAAAATATATTGACAAATCAATTTAGATTGTATACAATTTAATTGTAAAAAATGAAAGGATGATAAATATGGTACAAAATATTACAACAAAAGAATTTAAAGAAAAAATTTCAACAGGAAAGGTTTTAGTAGATTTTTATGCTACATGGTGTGGACCATGCAAAATGCTATCTCCAATTGTTGATGAATTATCTGATGAAATAAATGACGTTAAATTTTATAAAGTAGATGTTGATGAAGAAGAATTACTTGCAGAAGAATTCAATGTAGAATCTATTCCAACTCTATTAATATTTGAGAATGGCAAATTAGTTAAAAGAAACTTAGGCTTCATTCAAAAGAAAGATTTAAAGGCTATGTTAGGTGAATAATATGAATTTATACGACATAACAGTTTTAGACAGATTAGGAAATGAAGTAAAGCTTGATAAATATCAAGGAAAAGTATTATTAATTGTTAATACAGCTACAGGTTGTGGTTTTACACCTCAATATGAAGAATTAGAAAACTTATATGAAGAATTAAAAGATAAAGGTTTTGAAATTCTTGATTTCCCTTGTAATCAATTTCATGAACAAGCAAAAGGTAGCGATGAAGAAATTCATACATTCTGTACTGCAAAATATCATACTACTTTTGATCGTTTCAAAAAAATTGATGTCAATGGTGAAAACGCAAATGAATTATTCACATTCTTAAAGAGCCAAAAAGGTTATGTAACACCTAAAGGTTTAAAGAAAAAAACAACAATGAATCTAGTCCAAAAGCTTAGTGGTACTAAAGGTACAGATGATATCAGATGGAATTTTACTAAATTCTTAGTAGATAAAAATGGTAACGTAGTTGATAGACTAGAACCAGTTGAAGAAGTAAAAGAATATAAAGATAAAATTTTAGCATTATTATAAAATAATTATAAAAAGGTAGAATATTTGTTCTGCCGTTTTAGTTTTTATTGGAGTAAAATATGAAAAAAATAATACAACAATTTTTAACGGGTGAAAGAGCCTTATATAATTCTAACGATTTAGAAATAATAGATACTACTTTTGATGATGGTGAATCCCCTTTAAAAGAATCTAAAAATTTAAAATTAAACAACTGTATATTCAAATGGAAATATCCATTATGGTATTGTCATAATGTAAAAGTAGAAAAATCATCACTTCTTATTACTGCAAGAAGTGGTATTTGGTATACAGATAATATAGAAATTGTTGATTCATTTATTGAAGCACCAAAAACTTTTAGAAGAGCTAGCAATATAAAACTTAAAAATGTATCAATTCCAAATGCTGAAGAAACTTTTTGGAATTGTAAAAATATTGAATTAAATAATGTAGAAGCAAAAGGTAATTATTTTGGCTTAAACAGTGAAGGAATCAAGATAAAAGATTTTAGATTAGATGGAAATTATGCCTTTGATGGAGCCAAAAATATTGAAATTGAAAATGCTATAATGCTTAGCAAAGATTCATTTTGGAATTGTGAAAATGTTGTTGTTAAAAATTCAACAATAATTGGTGAATATTTAGGCTGGAACAGCAAAAATATTACATTTATTAATTGTACAATTGATTCACTTCAAGGTATGTGTTATATGCAAAATTTAAAAATGGTTGATTGTAAATTATTAAATACAAATTTAACTTTTGAATATTCAACTGTAGAAGCTACAATCAATTCTAAAATAGATAGTGTTAAAAATCCAATTTCTGGTTTTATTAAAGCTAAAGCAATCGGCGAACTCATATTAGAAGAAGATTTAATTGATAAATCTAAAACAAAAATAGTGGTGGAAGAAAATGTATAATTTTGATAATTTACCGCAAAGACGTAACACAAATTCCATTAAATGGGACTATATTGATGATGTATTACCTATGTGGGTTGCAGATATGGATTTTGAAGCCCCAGATTTTATTATAAATGCGATTCAAAAAAGACTAGATAATAAAGTTTTTGGATATAGTGATGTTCCAAATTCATTTTATGAATCTATCAAAAATTTTTGGAAAAGACGCCACAATTTGAATATAAAAAATGAAGAAATAATATTTACAACCGGTGTAGTACCTGCAATTTCAAGTATGGTAAAAAAACTTACAACACCTGCTGAAAATGTCGTTGTATTGTCTCCTGTTTATAATATTTTTTATAATTCAATAATAAATGCTGGAAGAAAAGTATTGGCATCCGAATTAATTTATAAAAATCAAAATTATGAAATAGATTTTAAAGATTTGGAAGAAAAATTAAAAAATCCAGATACAACATTAATGATTTTTTGTAATCCTCATAATCCAATTGGCAAAATATGGACCAAAGAAGAGCTTACTAAGGTAAGTAATTTAGCTAAAAAATATGGTGTAATAATCATTTCAGATGAAATTCATTGTGATATAGTTAAACCAGGCTTAAAATATGTACCTTTTTTAAGTGTAGATGAAGATGTAATAATGTGTATTTCCGCATCAAAATGCTTTAATCTTGCAGGACTTCAAGGAGCTTCAGTTGTTATAAAGAATAAATTTTTATATAACAAAGTTCATAGATGTCTTAATTCAGATGAGGTTGCAGAAGGTAACGCCTTTGTTTTTTCAGCTATGGAATCAGCTTTCAACAATGGTGATTTATGGCTTGATGAATTAAATGAATATATTCAAAACAATAAAATATATGCCCAAAATTTTATAGAAAATGAAATAAAAGAACTAAAAACAACAAATTCTAATGCCACATATTTAATTTGGGTATCAATTAAAGAATTAACAAATGACAGTAAAGCATTTGTAAATTTTTTGATAAAAGAGGCTAAATTATTTGTTTCTGCAGGCTATGTTTATGGTCAAGGTGGCGAAGGATTTATTAGAATAAATCTAGCAACTAGTCTTAAAAATGTTATGCTTGGCATGCAAAAATTAAAAGAAGGAGTTATCAAATTTAAGGAAATAAACTAATTTTTCTAAAATTTTGAAAACGTTTTACATAAATTGTAGCATTGACAAGACATTTTTTAGGATTATAATTTAATTATCTATTATGGGCCGGTTCCTTAATAGATATTTTTTTTATCCAAAACTTGCAAATTAAGTATTATAATTATTTATAATTATCAGTTTTCTAGAGGTTTGTTATGAACTATAAAAAATTAGAATTTAATGTAAGAGAAAAAGACGTAAAATTAAATGATAAATTAAGATATTCTGCAATTTTAGATTTTTTTCAAGACATCGCTTCAATTCAAGCAAATGAGGCAGGTATTGGTTTTAAAGAAGTAGTTAAAAAAAACTTTTATTGGATTTTACTTTATGTCTCTTTTGAAGTTAAAAAAAATCTACCTGAATTTGGTGAAGCAATAAATGTTATTACTTGGCCAAAAGAAAAAGGAAGAATTGAATATGAAAGAGAATATGAAATAAGAAATAAAAATGATGAAATACTTATAACTGGTATTTCTAATTGGTGCTTAATCGATATTAATACAAGAAGCATTAGAAGGGCAGAAATAGATTATGTTGGTGAAATGTATCCATTTACTAATTATAACGAAAAATGCCCACACAAATTGAATTTAGTTGAACATGATGTTATTAAAGAATTCAATTATAAAGTATTAAAAACTGATTTAGATCATAACATGCATATGAATAATGCTAGATATTTAGACATAATTTATAATATGGATGTTGATGATGCTAAAGATTATAAAAAAGTAGATATAGCATTTATTCATGAAGCAAGGCTTAATGAAATCATAACTATAAAATATTTTAAAGAAGGCAATTATAAATGTTTTATTGGTTATGTAAATAACGAAAGATGTTTTGAAGTAAAAATAGAATATGAGGAATAATAATATGAATTTATTAGAATTTTTAAATGCAAGTCCATCAATGTATCATGCTATCAATAATTTAAAACAATTATTAGATGAAAATGGTTTTACTGAATTAAAAGAAAATAATCATTGGAATTTAGAATTTTCCAAAAAATATTATGTTATAAGAAATGATGCATCAATTTTAGCTTTTATTACGCCAAATAATATTGATAATCTAAAATTCAATATAATGGCTGCCCATTCTGATTCACCAACTTTCAAATTAAAACCTAATTTTAAATATTTAAAAGCTAGATACAATATGTTAAATACAGAAGTATATGGTGGCCCTATCTTTTCAACATGGATGGATAGACCTCTTGATATAGTAGGAAGAGTTTTAGTTAAAGAAAACAATAACATAATATCAAAATTAATTTCTTTTGATAAGCCTATGGCAATCATCCCTAATTCACCAATTCATTTTTATCCAGAATTAAATACAGGTGCTAAATTAAATCCGCAGGTAGATTTAATACCTTTATATTCATTAGATAATAACTTAGATTTAATGGATCAAATTAGCCAAAAATTACAAACTAAAAAAGATGATATTTTAGGATATGATTTATATCTTGCGACACTTGAAAAATCAGTTTTAGGTGGGGCAAATGATGAATTCATATTCTCACCTAAAATTGATAATTTAGAATGTTCTTTTGGCCTTATAGAAGGAATTTGTAAAGCAGTTTCAAATGATTCACTTAATTTATGTGTAATTTTTAACAGTGAAGAAATAGGTTCACAAACAAGAGAAGGAGCAGGAAGCCAATTTTTAGCTGAAACATTAAAAAGAATTAATTTGCTTTTAGGAGTTGATGAAGAAAAATATCAAATGGCTTTAGCTTCATCATTCATAATTTCAGCTGATAATGCTCAAGCTTTCCATCCTAATTATCCTCAAAATTATGACCCAACAAATGATTGTCATATGGGGGATGGTATAGTTTTAAAATCAAGTGCTAGAGGAGCTTATACTACAGATGGATATTCTATGGCATATTTTAAAGATTTATGCAATAAAAATGATATAAAATATCAATTTACAACAAATAGAAGCGATAAAAGAGGTGGATCAACTTTAGGTGCTATTTCACTAGCACATTTATCAATTCCATCAGTTGATATCGGTCTTGGCCAACTTGCGATGCATTCTAGTATGGAAACTGCAGCTTTATCTGATTTTATAGAATTACAAAAGCTTGTTAATGCATTTTATAAATAATATGCAAAATAAAATGGGTTATTAAAGAAACATTTAAATTTCTTACAACCCATTTTTTATTTTTCTATTTTCCAATCTTTTTTATATTCTTCAACCATTATATTATAACAAAGTCTTGAAAGTTCTAAAGTGTTCATATCTTTATAATCTTCATATCTTAATACTTTTATAAATTTAAATTCAACTTTAGATTTACGTGGGAAAATCTTTTTAATGTTTTCTGTATTCTTACTTAAAGTTATAACAATTGGACATCTAGATTTAATAGCTATTTTAAAAGATCCAGGATGCAATTCTAAAATAGTATCATTTTCAAAATTTCTTTTTCCTTCAGGATAAATACCAACTGAAGCAATCCCATCTTTGATATATTTAATTGCCTGAACTACTGCTTTAACAGATTCAATATCTGTTTCTCTTTTCATTACAATAGAACCACTATATTTAATCCATGAACCAAATACAGGTACTTCTAAATTTTGAGGTTTAGTAACCATAACATAAGGATTAGTTCTTAAAATCTTATATAATAAGAATGGATCAAATCCAGACTTATGATTAGAAATTATCAAATATTTTTCCCTTTTTGGTTCTAATTCTTTGTTATATACTTTAACTCTAATTCTTGAAAAGAAATAGATAAACCATGACGTTTCTTTAACAAAGAAGTAGATAAGTTTATTTGGATTAGTCGTTTTTTTCAATCTAATAATAAATGAACATATCACCATAATGATTCCATATGCTGCACAAACAGCTATAAAAGAACCTATAAAAAATGGAATTAATAAAAAATAATAATAAAATTCAGTATAGAATTCGAAAAAAACGAAGAAAAAAACTGTAAGTCCTAATGAAAGAGCAAAAATGATTGACATTAAAATCATCTATAGTGTTCCTCCGTTTGTATAATTCTATCATTTTTTATTTCTTTTTTCCACATATTTATTAATAAGTGATATAAAATCGTTTTTATAATAAATTTTTTTATTTATTATAATATTTTTTTTTGATATAATATTATAGTTTTCGAAGGAGAATGATATTATGGATATAAGAAATGTAGCAATTATTGCCCATGTTGACCATGGCAAAACAACATTAGTAGATAAACTTTTAAGGGATTCACATACATTTAGAGATAATCAAGTTGTTCAAGAAAGAGCTATGGACTCAAATGATATTGAACGTGAAAGAGGAATCACTATTTTAGCCAAAAATACAGCTATTATGTGGAATAACTGTAAAATAAACGTCTTAGATACTCCAGGACATGCAGATTTTTCAGGTGAAGTTGAAAGAATTATGAAGATGGTTGATGGTGTAATTTTAGTAGTAGATGCTTATGAAGGAACTATGCCTCAAACTAGATTTGTATTAAAAAAAGCTTTTGAATCACATTTAAAACCAATAGTTGTAATAAATAAAGTAGATAAATCAAGTGCTAGAGTACTTGAAGTTTTAGATGAAGTATTAGAATTATTTATTGATTTAGGTTGTGAAGATGATGATTTAGATTTTAAAGTAGTTTACGCAAGTGCGATGAATAACACATCTTCTTTATCATATGATCCAAATGATCAAAAGCCTGGTATGGCACCACTTTTAGATATGATAATTTCTGAAATTCCTGCACCATCTATGGATAAAGATAGCCCACTACAACTTCAACCAGCACTACTTGATTATTCTGATTTTACAGGAAGAATCGGTATCGGTAGAATTGCTCGTGGTACTATTAAAGAAGGTGAAATTGTTTGTTGTGCTAGAAATGACGGTACAACAAAACAATTTAGAGTCCAAAAATTATATACTTTCTTAGGTCTAGAAAAGATAGAAGTAAAAGAAGCATATGCAGGTGATATAGTTGCCTTTTCTGGTCTTGCAGATATTTCTGTTGGTGAAACAGTTTGTGACCTAAATTGTATTGAACCTTTAGAAAAAATAGTAATTAGTGAACCAACAGTCCAAATGACTTTTGGAACAAACACATCTCCATTTTGTGGTAAAGACGGAAAATTAGTTACTGCATCAAAAATTGAAGATAGATTATTTAAAGAAATTCAAAAAGATGTATCATTAAGAGTAGAAAGAATTAAAAATTCAGAAGAATGGATAGTTTCTGGTCGTGGTGAGCTTCATTTAAGTATCTTAATTGAAAATATGCGTAGAGAAGGTTTTGAATTCCAAGTTTCAAGACCAAGAGTAATCATAAAAGAAATAGATGGAGTAAAATCAGAACCATATGAATATGTTGTAATTGATTTACCAAGTGAATATGCAGGTTCTGTAATTGAGATGATGGGAGATAGAAAAGGCAACTTCATTTCAATGGCAAATACTGAAACTCAAACTAGATTAATTTATCATATTCCATCTCGTGGTTTAATTGGATTTAATACAACATTCATGTCTTTAACAAGAGGATATGGTATTATTTCTCATAATTTCTTAGATTATCGTCCAATGGAAGCAGTAAATGTCGGTAAAAGAACAAATGGCGTTTTAGTTTCTATGGCTCAAGGAGAAGCAACAGCTTATTCAATTGGAGCCTTAGAAGATAGAGGTTCAATGTTTGTATCACCAGGTGAAGCAATATATGAGGGTATGATTGTTGGTGAGGCAAATAAAGAATTAGATTTAGCTGTAAATGTAGTTAAAGCTAAACAACAAACAAATACACGTTCATCAAATAAAGACCAGACAGTAGTCTTAAAAAAGCCTAAGCTTCTTACATTAGAAAATTGTCTTGAATTTATTAATGATGATGAATTAGTAGAAATAACACCACTTCACATAAGATTAAGAAAGAAAATACTTGATACAGTAGAAAGAAAAAAATACGATTTTCATAACAAAGATAATTAATTTATAGGTGTTCTTATGGAAGATAGCGAAAAAGAAGTTAAAAAAAAGCTAAAATTAAAAGAAAAAGAAGAACTTAAAAGCCTTAAAAAAGCTAAAAAAGACGAAAAAAAGGTTCAAAAAAATATAAAAAAGACAATAAAAGACGAAAAAAAAGCTTCTCATAAAGAAAAAATGGCGCCAATAAAAGAAGAATGGCGTAAAAAAAATGAAGCACCAGAACGTCCTATTTTAGAAGAAATAGGAAGCTCAGTATCTCATGGTATTGGAGCTTTATTAACCATTGTTGCTTTAATTTTATTATTACAAAAATCTAATACAGGTCTTAAAATTACAGCAAGTATTGTTTATTTTACTGCCATGCTTTTTATGTTTTTAAACAGTTGTCTATATCATGCTTTTAAATGGGGAACCAAAGTTAAAAGAATCTGGCGTAGATTTGATTATACATCAATTTATCTACTTGTAGCAGGTACATTTGCCCCACTTCAATTAATTGAAATACCATATGAATATGGTGATATTGGATTAATTTGGGGAATTACATATTTTGCTGTTATGTGGACTCTTGTAATAATTGGGGTAACATTTACTTGTATATTTGGACCAGGTCGCGTAAAAAAAATTAATTTCCCACTATATTTTATTATAGGTTGGAGTGGCATATGTATGATTCCAGGCTGGATAATCCATGAAAGATATGCTTTAATTTGGTGGATCGTTGGTGGAGGAATAGTGTATACATTAGGCATGATTCCATTTGGCTTATTCAGAAATAAAAAAGGAATGCATTTTGTATGGCACTTAATTGTTTTTGCAGGTGTAATTTTGCATTTCTTAGGCCTATATTTTACAGTTTATTAAAAAATTCAAAAAAAATTCAAGCATCACGCTTGAATTTTTATTTTTGCCAATTTGTTAATATTTCTTCAAATTTAGGTGCATAATTATGTGTTTCATCACCAATTGTATTATCGATTGATTTTACAACAAATTCAGTTGATTTTTTTAAAGTGGTCTTCATATCATATCCATTTAATATATATGCAAGTACTACACTTGAAAATATATCTCCTGTTCCATGATATGATTTTTCTCTTTTGCCTTGAAAATATTCAAAGCTTTCCTTTTTATCGTAATATCTTGCGCCTAATTTTTTTTCATTTTTTACACCACTTATGATTATTTTTTTTGCTCCCATATCTAACAATTTATTTGCTATTTTTTCAATTTCATCATCAGTAAAATTATCTTTGTATGGAGTATCTGTAAGAAATGATGCTTCAGTTAAATTTGGAATCAAAAAATCACTTTCTTTGGCTATTTTTTTCATGCCATTTACTATATCATTATTTAATGCCGGATATAATTTACCATAATCTGCCATTGCAGGATCGCAAAAGAAAATACCATTCTCTTTTAAAAGTTCATTTTTAATTTTTAAAATTAAATCAAACTGTCTTACATCCCCTATATAACCTGTATATATAGCATCAAATTTTATATTTTCACTAATCCAATGGTTTACTATTTTTGGCATCTCTAAAGTCAAATCTAAAACTGTAAAATTTTTAAATCCTGATGTATGAGTTGAAAGAATTGCTGAAGGTAAAATAACAGTCTCAATCCCAAATGAAGGTAAGATTGATAAGGCAACAGTAGTAGAACATGAACCATAGCATGAAATGTCTTGAATTGTTAATATTTTTTTGCTCATTTGCCCTCCTTTTTTTTGTCGCGCCTATTATAATTCATTTGTTTTTTATATTCAATACTTAAGTATTTCAAATTAAAAAAATATTT
>CAJOOI010000154.1 GCA_905236105.1 uncultured Acholeplasmatales bacterium | reverse complement strand
GCGTTTGAGATAGTAACTAATGATGATGCTACCTCATCACTTACAGTTATCCCAGCACTCGAATAATAGGATTTTACGTTGTCAATTGAATTAAAAAGCGACCAATCAAAATTTTGGGGTAGACCTAATAATTCCGGATGATTATGGTTATTTGCATTTGTAATTGCTTGTATTATACCTTGAACAAAATCAACTAATGTCATAGTAATAAATACTTGCAGTATTGTAAACCCAATTATTAGGAAAAATACAAAGAGGTCTAATTTTGAAAATTTTTTATATAATCTAAACATTTCACACCTCATTAAATAAATTTCTTTAAATATAACATATATTATATATGTTATCAATGATTTTATAGTGTAATATTATGTGAAGAAAAACATTATGAAACACAAAAGAAAGTGTAGTATAAATAAAAATTCAAAAAAATTAAAAAAATATTTGACTATAGATAGATGTTTTGATAGAATATATAAGCACGTGTATGGCTACACAAAAGTGGGAGGAGAAATCTGTTTAACCACATCATTGAAAGAAGGAGGAAACAACTATGGCAAAGAAAGTAGTAAAACAAGTAAAATTACAGATTCCAGCCGGTAAAGCAAATCCAGCTCCACCAGTAGGTCCAGCTTTAGGTCAAGCAGGAGTAAATATTCAAGGATTTTGTTCACAATTCAATGACGCAACAAAAGATAAGATTGGATACACATTGCCAGTAATTATCTCAGTGTACGAGGATCGTTCATTTACATTTGTAGTAAAGACACCACCTGCAGCTGATTTATTATTAAAAGCCGCTGGTATTCAAAAAGGATCTGAAAACTCAAAAACTCATACTGTTGCTAAAATCACAAGAGATCAAGCAAGAGAAATTGCAAAGATGAAAATGCCAGATCTAAATGCTAATGATTTAGAAGCTGCAACAAACATCATCTGTGGTACTGCAAAAAATATGGGTATCGTAGTTGAAGGTTAATTTGGTTGTTTATAACAGCCTAAAAATTGTGGGAGGTAATCCCATTTGAACCACATTTTAGGAGGTAAATATGAAGAAAGGTAAGAAATATGTTGAAGCTAGTAAGCTAGTTGAAAGAGGCAAAGCTTACTCAGCATTAGAAGCATTAACTTTAGCTTGCAAAACTTCAGTTACAAAATTTGATGCATCTGTTGATGTAGCATTCCGTTTAAATCTAGATCCACGTAAAGCAGAACAAAACATTCGTGGTGCTATTGTACTTCCAAACGGAACTGGTAAAGAACAAAGAGTAGTAGTAATTGCTAAAGGAGCAAAAGCTCAAGAAGCAACTGAAGCTGGTGCAGATGTTGTTGGTGATCAAGAATTGCTTGACAAAATCTCAAAAGGCTGGTTAGAGTTTGATGTAATGGTTGCAACACCAGATATGATGGGCCAACTTGGTAAATTAGGTAAATTATTAGGACCTAAAGGTTTAATGCCAAACCCTAAAACTGGTACAGTAACTATGGATGTAGCAAAAGCAGTTAAAGAATTAAAAGCTGGTAAAGTTACATATAGACCTGATAAGGTTGGTAACATCCATATGACTATTGGTAAAGTATCATTTGGACCAGAAAAATTACTTGAAAACTTCAAAGTAGTTTATGATGTAATGCAAAAAGCTCGTCCTTCAACAATCAAAGGCAGCTATGTTAAGAATATAGCAGTCGCTTCTACTATGGGACCTGGAATCAAGATTGATCCAAATAACATCTAGTAGATAAATAAAATTTAGTTAACTAATCACTTGATGTGATTTGATAGTTAAAGTTTTTAGCAAAACTTAAAATTGCTTAACCTAAGACAGTAGGTGAACCTATGGTTCTTAATTTCCTACCGAGGTAAAATTAGATTATAAAAATTACTAATCTTCTTTTATTTCGGTAAGAGAAGATTTTTCATTATATTGAATACGGAGGTAAAATGATGAAAGAATCTCTTGCATTAAAACAAAAAGAGGTTGCAGAAGTTACCGCTAGAATTAAAGATTCAACAGCTGTTGTCGTATTCAAATATCAAGGCTTAACAGTAGCTGCATTTCAAGATTTAAGAAGAAAAATGAGAGAAAAAGGCTGCGAAATCGCAGTTATTAAAAATAATATTTCTGCTCGTGCAGCAAAAGAAGCTGGATATGAAGGATTAACTGACGCATTTGTTGGACCTGTTGCTATCGCATTCTCAAAAGATGACGTAGTAGCTCCTGCAAAAGTATTATTTGATGCTACTAAAGCAGAAGATGCTAAAGTAGAAGTAATCAAAGGTGTAGTTGACGGAGATATTTATGATTTCAATCAACTAAAGACATTATCTCAATTACCATCATACGAAACACTATTAACTCAATTAGCTGCTGGTATGCTTGGTACTCTTAGCCAACTTTCTATTGGCTTAAATATGTTAGTCGAAAAAGGACAAAATGCTTAATTAATGGAGGAATATTGAAATGGCAAAACTAACAAAAGAAGTATTTATTGAATCTTTAAAAGAAATGACTATTCTTGAAATCAAAGAATTAGTTGATGCAATGAAAGAAGAATTTGGTATTGATCCAACTGCTGTTGCTGCAGGTCCAGCTGTAGTTGCTGAAGTTGCAGAAAAAGAACAAACTGAATTCGATGTAATTTTAACTGAAGCTGGTTCAGCTAAATTAGGTGTAATTAAACTAGTTAAAGAAGTTACAGGCTTAGGCTTAAAAGAAGCTAAAGACTTAGTTGACAATGCACCAAAACCAGTTAAAGAAAAAGTATCTAAAGCTGAAGCTGAAGAATTAAAAGAAAAATTAGTTGCAGCTGGTGCTACTGTAGAAATTAAGTAATTTAATTACCTAATTAGATAAATTCCGCTTGCATTATTGCATGCGGTTTTTTTCTTCCCTAAAATATGGAAATATTATCTTTTTTTTGTTATAATTCATAATAAATTTATTGTAAGAGGATTATTATATGAGTCATTATTATTCACTTGATCAAAGTGATGTTGAATCAAGCCCTAAAATGTTTGAATATAATTTCAAAGGTGTCAATTTTAAATTTAATACAGATAATGGAGTTTTTTCAAAAGATTTTGTTGACTATGGTAGTTATGTATTATTAAAAGCTTTTAAGCCAAATGATATTGAATTACCTATTTTAGATATGGGAGCTGGATATGGACCAATAGGAATTATTGTTTCTAAAATGTTTAATTGCCATGTTGTTATGTGCGAAATAAATGAAAGAGCTTATGAATTATGCAAAAAAAATATTGAGCTTAATTCAGTAGATGCAGAAGTATTTCACTCTGATTTATTTGAAAAAATTGATGAAGATGAAAAATTTTCAGCAATTTTAACTAATCCACCAATAAGAGCAGGCAAAGCAACAGTATATAAAATTTTTGAAGAAGCAAAAAAACATTTACCACCAGAAGGGGAATTATGGATTGTAATAAGAAAACAACAAGGTGAAGATTCAGCAAGAAAATATTTAAAAACATTATTTACAAATGTCGATATAGTTACTAAGGATAAGGGATATTATATTTTAAGAGCTTATGATGCACTACCTTTTTAAGGTATAAACTTATGCTTTTTCATGTATTTTAGCTAAATCTATCTAGCATAAAAGCTATCTTTATGATATACTTTTAAATAGTAAAAAAATTTAATTCTATAGAATTAAAAATGGAGGATTTTTATGGATGTAACATTAATACTTATAATTATCGGTGGTGTTATATTATTTGCTGCTTTATTAACTTTAAGCATCTTATTAATAAAAAAACATTTTGATAAAAAATATCCTAAAGAGGAAGAAACTAAAGATGAAAACAGAAAGATGGGTTCAATTACTCCTGCAAGAGAAACTGAAGCTTTCAAAAATAGAGCTTTAGAAACACCAAAGCCTGTTTTATCTGAAGAAGAAAAGAAAGAAATTAAAGAAGAAAAGAAAAAACAAAATACTACTAAGAAAATTAGAGAATTAAGTAAGCTTGGTTTAGAAGAATCAAGAAAATATGATTTTAAAAATGTTGATGGTGGTACTGAAGCTGTTGGTATTATATTTAATTCTAAGAGCAAGGTATATATGTTTGGTCCTAAAGGCTATCAATTAAATCCAGGTGATGTAGTAATTGTATTAGATAGAACAGGCGCAAGAAGAACTGTACCAGTAGTAGTACCAAATGTATTCTTAAAGTATGAAGACTTAGTTCAACCATTTAGAGACATTGAAGAAGTTTTATATCAAACTGAAGAAAAAGCTCCTGCTAAATTAGAAAAAGTTATGGAATCTCCTGAAGAACAAGAAACAGTTGAAGAAGTAGTAGAAACAGTTGAAGAAGTAGTAGAAACACCTAAATTTAGTGTAACATTTAATACATTAGGTAAAGCTGATAATCCAGAAACATTATCAGATTTAGAAAATT
>CAJOOI010000153.1 GCA_905236105.1 uncultured Acholeplasmatales bacterium | reverse complement strand
ATACCTTTAATTAATTCATTTTTATCTTTTATATGATAAAAAATATGAGTTATTAAATGTTTGTAATCAAAAATACTTTCATTAGAAAAATCATGACTTTTTTCTTCTTGAAGGCTATGAGAAAATACATGTTCAAAAATATCATGACTTACTTTTAAAAGTAGGTCATTTTTTGTTTTAAAATAGCTATAAAATGTAGATCTTCCTACTTTTGATTTATCTAATACATCCTGAATTATTATTTCTTCATATGCTTTTTCATTCATTAATGCTGTAAATGCATCATATATCTTGTCTAATGTTTTTTCACTTCTTTTATCCATAATAACCTCACAAACATCATATATTATAATTTATATAAATATCACAAATAACAAAACACTGTGTTTTATATTTTTATAATATAATACTTTCCGAACATTTTTTCAATATTTATTCATTATTTTATTTGTATTTATAGACCTATAGTGATAAAATATTCGTGTTTTAGTATTATGAAAAAGAAAAAGAAAATTATTTTATTAATTACAATGTTAATATTTGTCTTATTATTATTTATTATTTCTTTATTTATTGGATCATCAAAAATGACTTTACCTGAACAAATAAAGGCTATTTTTGGAATTGGAGAAAATAATCATATAGTAATTATGCAAAAAATAAGAGTGCCTAGAAGTATTGCAGCAATAGTAGTAGGTGCTAGTTTAGGACTTGCAGGATTAATGATGCAAACTTCATTAGGAAATGATATGGCTTCTCCACAAACTCTTGGTGTAACTAATGCAGCTACTTTTGGAGCAAATGTAGCAATTATTGGATTTGCAGGTGGATTTTTAGCAACAGGCAATAATATTGCAAATTATTTTGCATCATCAAATATCTTTTCCACGTCTTTAATTGCTTTTGTTTTTGCATTTTTTTCCATACTGTTAATTTTAGGTTTATGTAAATTAACATCAGTATCTAAAGAAACTATAATTTTAGCTGGAGTTGCTATAACCGCCATTTGGACTGGACTTACATCACTTTTACAATATTATGCAACTGATGTTTCTTTATCTGCGGCAGTAGTATGGTCTTTTGGTGATTTAGGTAGAGCAAATTATAATATTGATTTTTTAATTTTAGTAATTCTTATTTTATCATCTTCATTTTTTTTCTTATATTCAAATAAATATAATGCTATGCTTGCTGGAGATGATGTTGCAAAAACTGTAGGAATTAAAGTAGAAAGTCTTAGATTAATTACATTATTAATTTCGTCTTTAATTACTGCAATTTGTGTTGCAAATTTAGGAATTATTGCTTTTTTAGGCATAATATGTCCACATATTGCTAAAAGAATTTTTGGTCAAGATCATAAACATTCTATTCCTGCGACTATTTTAATTGGCTCAATATTATTGTTATTTTCAGATACTTTAGCAAGATTAATTGGTGGTGGCTCATCTCTTCCAGTAGGTATTATAACTTCAATTATAGGAGCACCATTCTTTTTATATATCATATTTAGAAGAAAGAAGGCACAAAATCAATGATAAAAATATCAAATCTTTCTTCTGGATATAATAAAAAAATAGAAATAGTTAATAACATTTCTTTTCAAATTGATGATGGAGAAATTGGAGTATTAATAGGAGAAAATGGTAGTGGAAAATCTACTATATTAAAATCTATTTTAAATCTAATTAAACCTAAAAGTGGTGAAATTTTTGTAGATGATATTAACATAAATGATTTATCTAATAAACAAAGAGCTAAATATATATCATATGTAAGTCAAAATGTTATTATGCCTGAATTACCAGTATATGATGTTATTATGATGGGAAGAATACCTTATTATAATTTTATGATAAGCCAAGAAGATAAAAAAATAGTAGATGACATTATTAAGGAATTAAAATTAGAAGATATAAAAGAAAAATATGCAAATTTACTTTCTGGTGGCGAAAAACAAATGGTTGCAATAGCTAGGGCAATTGCACAAGAGCCTAAAATTCTAATTTTTGATGAACCAACTAGCAATTTAGATATTGTTAATGAAATAAAATTAAAAAATCAAATATTAAAAATAACTAAAGAAAAAAATATTTCAACTGTCATTACTATACATGATTTAAATTTAGCTTATGAAATAGGGGATAAATTTATTTTCTTAAAAGATGGAAACATAATTGATTTTGGTGATAAAAATGTTTTTACAGAAGAAAATCTTTTTAAAACTTTTAATCAATTATGTAAAATAAAAAAAATAGAAGAAGAAATATATATAAAATTTAAGGAGGAAAACTAACATTAAAAGACATTTATTTTTATTTATATCAATCTTTGTTGCATTATTTACATTAGCATCATGTAAAAATAATAATTCTACAGGCAAAAAAACTGTAATAGATTTAATTGGACGTCAAGTCGAAGTAAATCCAGGAGAATACAAAAAAGTAGTTTGTATTGGTGCTGGTGCACTTAGAATGTATTCTTATGTTGGTGATGTATCACTTCTTTCTGGTGTTGAAGATATAGATAATTCATCACTATCAACAAGACCTAAGATGTTTGATAATACCGCTAGACCATATTTTATTGCTTTTGAAGATACATTTAAAAAATTACCTTCATGTGGTGTAGGTGGCCCTCAATCTCAAGTTGCTGAAGTTGAAAAAATCTTAAATTGTAACCCAGATATTATTATTTCAGAATATGAAGATAATGATAAAGCAAATAAGCTTCAAGAAGATTTAAATATACCTGTAATTGTTGTAAGTGTAGGTGCCGATGGTGTATTTGACACAAAAGCTCAAACAACTATAAAATTATTAGGTGAAATCTTTAATAAAACTGAAAAAGCTAATAAATTAATAGATTTTATTACATCAGAACAAAAAGCTATCGAAGATAGAGTAAAAAACATCAATAATGCTGAACAAAAGAAAGTTTATATTTGTGGTTTAGGAAATTGGGGTACAACAGATTATTTACAAACTGCACAAAATTATAAAGCGTTTAAAGTTGCAAACATAAACAACATTATTAATGATTTACCAAAAGATGGAATTCAAAAAATTGATAAAGAAAAATTTGAAGATATCGCTCCAAATATTGATATAATGATTATCGATGCTGCTGCAATCAAAAATATTAAAACATTATATAAAGAAGATCCAACAATCTTCGATAACTGTAAAGCTTGGCAAAACAACGAAGTATATGTTGAATTACCTTATAATGCATATTATACAAATTTAGAAATCGCATTGTGCAATACATGGTTTAATGCAAAAGTAGTATATCCTGATTTATTTAGTGATTTTGATATTGAAACAAAATTAAACGAAATTACTAAAGCCTTTTTAGGTATAGAGCTTAAAGATAAAATTTATAATTATGCATTTAAATATGAAAAACTAAATAAAGACGTGATTACTAAATGATAAATAATGATAAAATAAAAATTTTTTTTGATTCAATAGCTTCTAATTGGGTAAATGATAATGATATCAATAAGATTAAAAGTTTATTGGATATAATTAATATTAATAAGGGTGATGATGTTTTAGATTTAGGATGCGGAAAAGGCATTATTACCCCATTAATCTATGAATATACTCAAAAACAAGTAGATGCAATGGATATTTCAAATGAAATGATTAAAGAAGCAAAAAAAATAAATAACAAAAATTGTTATAATTTTATTTGTGCTGATTTTTACAATTATGATTTCAATAAAAAATATGATAAAGTTATAATTTTTGATGCTTATCCACATTTTTTAGATAAGAAACTATTTAAAGAAAAAGTCTTATCAATTTTAAAAGATAATGGTATTTTAGCAATTGTTCATGATTTATCAAGGAAAGAATTAAATAAATATCATGATGATCATGCTACAATGATTTCTATTCCATTAAATGAAATAAATTTAGAATATAAAAAATATGCAGATGAATTTATATCATTAAAAATGATTGATGATGCTTCTAAATATTTACTTTTATTACAGAAAATAATATAAAATTTCTTTAAAAAGCCACCAAAAATGGCTTTTTTTTGTAAAATAAATACGGATTTTACAACAAGTTTTTTTCACTTTATTTTTTAAAAATAAATTGATATAATTAAAATATATATGCCCCAAATTTTTTAGTGATAAAATATATAGAACTGAGGCGATAAAATGAGAGATATTTTTTATTTTGATGCAGCTGCAGAGCTAGTCCTAATTTTACTTTTATTCTCAATCTTCGTAAAAAAACTACATAGAAATCACAGTACAAAGGTTTTTATTGCGATTATTATGTGCTGTGGAATTGCTTGTGTTGCTGAAATCCCAACATGCTTTCCTGATAGAATTGGTAAGGATTTAATGTGGTTTTGTAATACAATTTATTATTTAGCAAGAAATACAATGCCCATTGCTTTAATTATATATTTAATATCTATTACAGAAACATGGGATATCATTAAAAAGAAAAAATTATTAATTTTAGCTTTAACAATTCCATATGTAATAGCCATGGGCTTTATTCTAACTAATTATTATTCAAATGCCATATTCTATATTGATAATAACGGCGAATATCATAGAGGTATGTTCGTATTTGTAGTATACCTTATTGCCTTTTATTATTTAATTTATTCATTAATTTATTTAATTATTTGCCATAAATTTTTTTCTAAATACCAATTTGTTGCATTATTCTCAGTTATTCCATTTACCTTTACTGCAGTAATAATACAATTTTTCAATCCTGGTTATTACATAGAATTATTTGTTTCAACTTTATCATTTATAATGATATGTTCTGCAATTGAAACACCTGAAGAGTTGCTAGATCAAAAAACAGGTTTATTGTCAATGAAACAATTCATTAATATGTCTTGGAAATCATTTAAATTTCATAGGTCACAACCTACAGTAATTTTAAAAGTTAAGAATTATTTTGAATTATATAGTTTGTTAAGTTATAGAAACGCTCATAAATACGTAAAAGAGATGTCAACTGAATTTGGAAGAAGATATAGAAATATTGATTCAAAATATAAAACATATTTTTTAGAAGAAGGAATATATGCTGCAGTTTTCAGCAATTATGAGCTTGCATTAGTTGTAGCTAATAAATTAAAAGATGATTTTGAATTATTATCTAAAAGAAGAGTTGATTTTAGAATCAACATCAATATTTTTGTAACTGATATATCTAAAGATTTTTCTAATATAACTGAATTAAATTCTTTCATCAATAACCTTCATTCAAAATATTCATACAGTGAAAAAATAACTGAAATATCTAAAATCAAAAATGAAAAGAGATATATAATAGAAAATAATATTGAATCTATATTAGATGAAGGTCTTAAAAATAATGAATTTGAAGTATATTATCAACCTATTTTTAACACTAAGAATAACAAATTTGAAACTGCAGAAGCCTTAGTAAGATTAAATAGTGAAAAATATGGGTTCATCGGTCCAGATTTATTTATTCCACAGGCAGAAAAAAATGGAAGAATAACACAAATTGATACATTTGTTTTAGAAGAAGTAATGCAATTTATATCGTCTCCATTATTTAAAGCTTTAGGCCTTAAAGCAATTGAAGTAAATTTATCTTTTGTAGATTGTTCTGACCCAACCCTACATGAAAGAATAAAAAAATTATTAACAAAATATAACATAAAACCAGAATCTTTAAATCTAGAATTTACTGAAAGTTATGATGCAAATTTTGACATAGTAGATATCAACATTAAAAAATTAAGAGAAATGGGCATTAATTTCTCACTTGATGATTATGGTACTGGTTATTCTAATATTGATAGATTTGTAAAGCTTCCATTACAAATTGTAAAAATAGATAAATCTTTAGTTGATAGATATTTAGATGATGATATGTCAATGGTCTTAAAAAATACAATCAATATGATTAAAGATTTAAATAGAAAAATTGTAGTAGAAGGTACTGAAACATCAAATCAAGTTGAAGCATTCATCAATTATGGATGTGATTATATCCAAGGCTTTTATTATTCAAAGCCACTTGAAAAAGATGAATTTATAAATTTCATCAAGGAAAAGAATAATGTAGAATTAATTCAATAATTTATATAAACAGACTTTTAAACATAGTCTGTTTATTTTTTTCTTGACATATATTATGAAATAATATATTTTTCTTTATTTTTTATGTTATTTTTGGTAAAATAATTATGGTGACTTTATTATGGATAAAATAAGAGTAATAGAAATAAAAGAAAGTGTTTTTAAAGAAAATGAAGTTCATGCAGATGAATTAAGAAAAGAACTTAAAAATAAAAAAACATTTTTATTAAATGTAATGGCATCTCCTGGTGCTGGTAAAACAACAACATTGATTAAATTAATCAATAAATTAAAAGACAAATACAAAATAGCAGTTATGGAAGCAGATATTGATTCACTAGTAGATAGTCAAAAAATAGTTGAAGAAACTAATGTTGAATCAGTTCAAATACATACTGGCGGTATGTGTCATTTAGATGCAACTATGACAAAAGAAGGACTCAAAGGACTAAAAGATAATGATTATGACTTGGTCATCTTAGAAAATGTAGGCAACCTTGTTTGTCCAGCTGAATTTGATACGGGTGCATCAAAATCAATTAATATCTTATCTGTTCCAGAAGGTGATGATAAACCACTTAAATATCCACTTATGTTTCAAGTGTGCGATTTAGTACTTATCAATAAGATTGATGTAATGCCTTATTTTAATTTCAGTTTAGAAAAAGTTAAAGAAAATGTCGCATTAAGAAATAAAAAAGCAAAAGTATTACCAATTTGTGCCCTAACAGGTGAAGGTTTTGATGAATTAGTAAATTATATTGAAGAAGAAATAAACAATTGGAGGAAATAAATAATGCCTGAACAATATGATTATGTCAAAGTAAAAGCCCAAGGTGAAGAAAATCCTAGAAAGAAGATTTTAAAGCTTGGTAAAAAAATAACAGACGTTGTACCTCATAAATTATTAGGTATAAATAGTAACGATGCTGAATATTGGGGTTTAAGCAGCATAGTTACTGATGAAATGGCTGATGTAGCCTTAAAAATGAAAGTTAGAAAACATTATTATTTTGAAGAATTACAACAAATTAATAAAAACCTAGATCCAAAAGAATTACAAAGAATATTAGATGAAATGGCTGTTATTGGTTTAATCGAATATGATTATGGAAATAATTATGATGATAACGGACCTACAGATGCACCTAGAAAGAAAAGATATATGCTTCCTTTCTTCGTTCCTGGTTCAGCTGAGTTCTTCAACAGCTTACAATCAAGAATAGATGAACATCCTGAAGTTGCCTCATTCTTTGAAAGAATGACATTCACACCTCTTGAAAAAATTACTTCAATGGTAAGACCTGGTGGTAATGGAATTGGTATGCATGTCATCCCAGTTGAAAAAGCAATTGAAATGAATAGTGAAGCAGTAAAATTCGAAAAAATTTCTTACTGGATTCAAAAATATAATGGACATTTCTCTACTGGTATATGTTCATGTAGAGCATCTCGTGCTGCCTTAGATGAAGGCTGTGCAGATGATTCTATGGGTTGGTGTATCGGCATGGGGGACATGGCCGATTATATGGCTGAAACAGGTAAAGGTAGATTAATCACTAAAGAAGAAGCACTTGATATTATTAGACAAGCAGAAGAATTAGGCTTCGTTCACCAAATTACAAATATTGATGGTGAAAATAAGATATTTGCTATATGTAACTGTAATGTAAAGATTTGTAACGCTTTAAGAACAAGCCTTTTATTTAATACACCAAACATGTCAAGAAGTGCATATACAGCTAAAGTAGATCCTAAAAACTGTGTTGCCTGTGGTCGTTGTGTTGAATATTGTCCAGCTGGTGCAGTTAAACTTGGCCAAAAATTATGTAAGAAAGATGGAACAATGGTTAAATACCCTGTTTCTATCCTTCCAGATAAAATTCATTGGGGCAAATATGCTTGGGATGAAAATTATCGTGATACAGCAAGAATGAAAAATTCATATGATACTGGTTCATCACCATGTAAAGCTGCATGTCCTGCGCATGTTCCAGTACAAGGCTATTTAAAGATGGCAAAAGATGGAAGATATCAAGAAGCATTAGCTTTAATTAAAAAAGAAAATCCATTCCCAGCTGTTTGTGGTCGTGTATGTAACAAAAGATGTGAGGATGCGTGTACAAGAGGAAAGATTGATGCTCCAGTTGCAATAGATGCAGTTAAAAAATTTGTTGCTGATTTAGATATGAATAATAAAACTAGATATATTCCTAACAAGAATATACCTAAGAGAAATGGCTCATTTGATGAAAAAATTGCAATTATTGGTGCAGGTCCAGCAGGTCTTTCTGCAGCATATTATTTAGCTATATTAGGTTATAAACCACACGTATTTGAAAAGAATGCAAAACCTGGTGGAATGATGCAATATGGTATTCCATCATATAAGCTTGAAAAGAATGTAATTGATGCAGAAATAGAAATAATTAAAGCTTTAGGTGTAGAAATTGAATGTGGAGTTGAAGTAGGTAAAGATATCACTATTGATTCTCTTAAGGCTCAAGGCTATAAAGCTTTCTATATCGCAATTGGTTGCCAAGGCGGAAGACGTCCTAATGTTAAGAATGATACAGCTTTAGGTACAAGTGTTGCAGTAGAATTCTTAAAAGATGCTTATGAAAATATGGAATCTTTAAAAGGCAAAGATGTTGTAGTTATCGGTGGTGGTAATGTTGCAATAGATTGTGCTAGAGTTTCACATAGATTAAATGCTAAAACTGTCAATATGTATTCATTAGAAGATGCAAATTCTATGCCAGCTTCAAATGATGAAGTTAAAGAAGCAAAAGAAGAAGGAATTATCATCAATAATTCTTGGGGTCCAAAAGAAGTTTGGGTTGATGAAAAAGGAAATGTATCTGGAATCACATTAAAAAGATGTATCCGTACAATTAATCCTGAAACTAAAAAATTTGACCCAGCATATAATGAAGAAGAAACAATTACAGTTAAAGCAGATAAAATTGTATTTGCTATCGGACAAGCAATTGAATGGGGTAAATTATTAGAGGGTACAAACGTTAAATTCTGGCATGGAAATTATCCAGTAGCTGACAAATTAACATATCAAACTGATGATGAGGCTATTTTTGTTGGTGGTGATGTTTATACAGGTCCTAGATTTGTAATTGATGCAATCGCTCAAGGTCATGAAGTAGCTGATTCAATTCATAGATATGTAAGACCACATGCTCATATGACTATCGGTAAAGATAGACGTAATTTCATTCCTCTTGATACTGATGATATAAAAGTAGAGTGCTATGATACTCATAAACGTCAAGAAGAAGGTATGGATGATAAAATCGACCATAAGAATTCATTTAGAGATGCTCATAAAACATTAACTGAAGAACAAGTTAAAATTGAAACATCAAGATGTTTAGGTTGTGGTGCATCAGTTGTTGATTACAACAAATGTATCGGATGTGGTGTATGTACTACTAAATGTGAATTTGATGCAATACACCTTGTAAGAGATCATCCTGAATGTACTGATATGAGAATTGCTGAAAAGAAAGTTACAGGTCTTTTATCATATGCTACAGTTCGTGGATTTAAGATTATTGCTAATTCTAGATCTCGTGAAGCTTGTTTAATGAGAAAGAAAAGAAAAGCTTGGAAGAAGCATTATAAATTCGCTAAAAAAACTAAACCAAATACAGGTAATCATGTAAATGCATGAGCTCGGAATAGTATTTCACATCATTGAAAAAGTAGAAAAAATAGCTAAAGAAAACAAAGTTAAAGAAGTAACTAAAATCAATATAGAAATTGGTGAAGTATCTTTAGTTATACCTAAATATTTTCTTGATGTATGGAAATGGGCTATTAAAAAAACAGAATATATGAAGAATTGTGAATGTAATATAATTGTTTTGGAAGCATTAAGTTATTGTAATAATTGTCAAAAAACTTTTAAAACAACAACATTTGCTAAAATATGCCCACATTGCTTAAGTGATAATACTTATTTAATCACAGGCGATGAAGTAAATATTAAAGATATAGAAATTGTTGAAAATGAGGAACAATCTTGATTGATTGTTCTTTATTTTGAAAAAAATGTAGCTACACACATTTTAGTGTTTGCTAAATTAATTAGATTATTATATAATCTACTTGTTTAAATTATGAAGAAAAATAGCAGTAATGAATATTCAATTGAAAACTTAATAAACTATTCATATATGGTTGAACAATTTATCAATCCTGATAATTTAAAATCTTATGAACAATTTGCTAAAGAATTTAAAACAAATTCAGCAAATAAGAAATTATTAGAATCAAAATTCAAGCGTAAAAAATTAATAAGAAAACTAAAAGAAGAAATAGAAGCTATTAATATGTTAAATAATTTTAAAGCTAATTCTAAAATTCCTATTCATGATGAAGATTTTGATAATCTTAAAGATTTTATGATTAAAGAAATAATTAAACATCAAGAACCAAAGGATAAATTATATTATATTGAACTTATTATTAAGCCATTTATATTATATTTATGTGCAATGGCAGGATTTGGTTTATTCTCTTATAGATTAAATATCTTATATGCTCCATTTGAAGTATTTATATATGGTGCAGTAATAGTTTTAGCACTATATATGATTGAATATATTAAGAAATTAAGCTTTATTCCTTCAAATGCTAAAACACCAATATTATTTTTAATATTAGCTTTAATGATATTAAATATCTATTTTCATGTTTTTGAATTTTCATATATTTGGTTGTTTTATATATTATTTGTTACTCTAGTTTATGATTTATTACAATATTTATTAAATAGATTTTTAAGGAGATGATTATTATCAAAACAGTTACAGTAAGAAAATTTGCAGAAGATAATAACCTAGAATTATTAGCTGGTGGAGGTGGACTTGATGCTGTTTTAACCGAAGATGAAATATCAAGACCTGGTCTTGAATTTAATGGCTATTTTAATTATTTTAAAAACAGTAGATTAGTATTAATAGGATCAAAAGATGCAGCCTTCTTATTTACTCAATCTTATGACATAATAAAAAATAATGTACATGAATTATATAAAAGAAAGCCACCAGTAGTAGTATTTTCTAAAAATGTAATTATTGATGGAATTTTTTATGAAGTTGCTAATACATATAATGTTGCAACATTTAGATCCAATTTACCAACCACTCAAACATCATCTAAATTATATACATATTTACAAGATGCCCTAGCTGAAAGAATTAGCATTCATGGAACATTAATGGACATTAATGGTATGGGAACTCTTATCATTGGTAAAAGTGGTATAGGTAAATCAGAAACAGCACTTGATTTAATTAAACGTGGTCATCAATTAATAAGTGATGACTTAGTTGAAATCATGGAAAAAGAACCAGGAAATCTAATTGGACAGGCACCTGAATTAATAAAAAGATACATGGAAATTAGAGGTATAGGTATTGTTGATGTAATTTCAATGTTTGGTATTGGTGCATATAGAGAAAGAAAAAATATTAGATTAGTTGTTGAATTACAAAGCTGGAACGAGGGAAAATATTATGATAGATTAGGCCTTGATCACCTTACAATCAAATATTTTAATACTGAAATTACAAAAGTAATTGTACCTGTATTACCTGGTAGACCAGTTGCATTATTAGTAGAATCAGCTGCAATGAATGAAAAATTAAAATTTTTAGGCCAAAATTCTGCCTTAGATTTTATTACTAAAGTAGATAGCGCTGCAGCAAGAGGTGGAAATAATGATAACTAATTTTTTATCTTTCTTATATTATAGTGGTGAGCCAACAAAATTATTTGGTATTTTCACTATGTATGCTGTATGTATTTTAATTGGTGTTGTAATTGCTGCATATTATATTACTTATGAAGGCAAAAGAATTGGAATCAAATCTGATGATATTTATTTAGCAATTATTATAACATTACCTCTTGCAATAATTGGTGCTCGAATATGGTATGTATTATTCAATTTAGATCAATTCTCAAATTTTGCTGAAGTAATAGGATTTAGAAATGGCAAATTTATGGGTCTTTCTGGTCTTGCAATCCATGGTGGTGTAATAGTTGCATCTTTAACTATTTATATCTATTCAAGAATAAAAAAATTAAGCATCTTCAAAATGGTTGATTTAATGGCACCAGCTATCATTATTGGTCAAATAACAGGAAGATGGGGAAATTTCTTTAATCATGAATTATATGGTCCAATCGATGCTTCAGGTTTCGTTGAACATATTCCACTTATTGGTCCTATGATGTATATTGATGGAGCTTATAGACACCCAGTATTTTTATATGAATCATTATTAAATTTAGTAGGATTAGTATTAATGATTGTACTACCAAGAAAATTAAAACAAGTTAAAACAGGTGATTTGCTTGGCTTTTATCTAACTTGGTATGGTGCAGTTAGAATATTCACTGAAAGCTTAAGATTACAAAGTGGTGTTGCTGAACCACTTATGGCAGGTCCTGTTCCTGTTTCAATCTTAATCAGTATTATTTTCATTGTCGTAGGTGTTATTTTCTTAATTCTAAAAAGACTTGCAGTTTTTGTAAAATTTAAAAATCCTAAAAAGGATATGCCTAAAAAAGAAGAAAATAATACTTTTGTATATTATCTAAAATTTGCCTATATTGGTCTTACAAATAGATTAAAATATTTAATTATAAATACTCCACAAACTCCATATATGGATTTAGTTAGTGAAGTGAAGATGAAGAAATATGATGCAGTAATTTTTGATTTAGATGGTACATTATTAGACACTAAGGCCTTAATTGATGCATCTGTAATTTATACATTTGAAAAACATCGTCCTGGTTATAAATTAACTGATGATGAAATAGATTCATTTTTTGGTCCAACTCTATATCAATCTTTTTCTAAATATAGTACAGATGAAAAAGAAATTAATGAAATGATTGAAACATATCGCTCATATAATATTCCAAATCATGATTCTATGGTAAAAGCTTTTCCACATGCAAAAGAAACATTAAAGAATTTAAAAAAATCAGGTTTAAAGCTTGCAGTATGTTCTTCAAAAAAATCTGATTTAGTATTACATGGATTAGAAATATGTGGCTTAGATAAATATATCGATTTAGTTATAGGTGCAGATAATGTAAAAGCACCCAAACCAGATCCTGAAGGTATCTTAAGGGCTAAAAAAGAATTAGAAGCAAATAAAGTAGCATATGTTGGTGACACTAAATCTGATATAGATGCCGCTATTAAAGCAAATGTAACAGCTGTAGGTGTTTTATATATCAAACATCCAGAAATTATGCTTGATGCAAAGCCTGATTATGTAATCAAAGATTTAACTGAATTATTAAAAATCTTTGGAGATTAATATGAGTTTTACATTCGATGTAAAAAATGATCTTTTAGCAGTTAAGCCAAATAACAAATTAGCTAAAATTGAGGCTGAAGCAATTTTAAGATTATCAAGTGAAATTTCATTTAATAATTTTAAAATTGAAGTATCATCAAATAATTTATTTGTATTAAGAAGATTATTAAGTCTTCTTAAACAAAATTATAAATTTGAATTTGAAGTTGTTTCAAGATTAATCAATAGATTTAATAAACAACAAACATATACATTAATTATTAGCGATGGCTCTAAAAATATAATAGATGATTTAAAATTGTTTGAAGATGAATCAAATTATAGAAAAAATCTAGAAATAGATGATTATGGTAATTATTTAAGAGGATCATTTTTAGCAAGAGGAAGCGTAAATGACCCAAAAAATAAAAACCATCATCTAGAAATATCTTCATCTAGCGATAATGAAATAATATATTTACAAAGAATAATGAATGAGATTAATTTAAATGCTCGTATAACTAAAAGAAATAATTATTTAGTATTATATATCAAATCCCAGGCAGATATAGGTGAATTTTTATATTATATTGGTGCTTCAAATATTATGGAATATTATGAAAATACAATTATTAAAAATGAAATATCAGCCACTGCTAAAAGAAGCATTAATCTAGATATTGCTAATCAAACAAAAACAAATAATGCAGCTTTAGATCAAATTCACTATATAAATATAATTGAAAAATATTATCCGCTTGAAAAACTTGATGAAAAAATATTAATTACAATGAAGATTAGAAAAGAAAATCCAGAAGATTCATTATCTGAATTACTTGATATTATTCATGATGAATATGATCCATATTTAACTAAATCAGGTTTAAATCATCGCCTTAGAAAAATTAAGTCATTAGCACTTGAAATCGAGGATAAAAAATAACTTAAATGCATAAATCTTGATTGAAGAAGCATTTAAAATATGATAAAATATATTAATGTCAGCCACGTAGAAAGGATTGATGAAAATGGCTCAAATAAAGAGAAAAAAAGTTTCTAATGTAGCAACTAAAAATAATAAATTTTCATTTAAAGAATTACCTAAGAAATGGTGGTTTTGGTGCTGTTTAATAATTTTATTAGCAGGTATTGCCCTAGCAATAATATTACCAATCACATTATCAAATAATTCTTCAAGCGAAGAAAAACCTGATTATTTTAAAACAACTCAAGAATATAAAGTAGATGATAAAACTTATGAAATTAAGTTTGAAAAAATGAGTTATTCAGGAGTATTACAACATATAGATTCAACAAAACCTGATATGTATGATGATTATGTATTTGTATTCGCAACAGACTTATCAGCGTTCTATCCAGAAGATTATTATTTATCTACAGACACTGATAAAGAAAATAATCTAAAAAATACAGAACATGAAAGAATCTTTGATTTATTAATTAAATTACAATATAACATTAATAAATATAATGAAAATAACAATGCAAAATGCAAACTATATATTGTCGATACTACATCAAATTCTTATTTAGAAAACAAATCAATATTAGATGATAGCTCAAAATTTAAAACAAGTGGTTCAGATTACCCACTACTTGCATTCTACAAAGATGACAAACTAGTTGAAAAATTCAGTGCTACAATTAATGGTCAATTTAGAGATGACTGGGATTTATATTATTATCAAGCAGCATCATCATCTAAATTCCAAACAATAATTAATAACGCAATCAAATATATTGAAAATAATTTCATTGATGAAGAGGAGGCTTAATAGCCTTCTTTTTTATAAAATAAGGAGTTTAAAATGGAAGAAGTAAAAGAAATTAAGGAAGAAACTAAAACTGATTCAATTATTAATGATGAAATAGTTGAAAAAACTGCTTTAAAGCTTGGTATTAAAGTTGAAGCAGCAAGACAAGTATTACTTATGCTTGCTGAAGATAAAACAGTAGCATTTATTGCAAGATATCGTAAAGAATTAACTGGTGGATTAGATGAAGAAGTTATAAGAGCAATTGAAGAAGATTATAAATATCAACTTTCTTTGAAGAAAAGAAAAGATGATGTAATTAGATTGATTGCAGAAAAAGAATTATTAACTCCAGAACTTGAAGAAAAAATAAATGCTGCAACTAAATTAATTGAAGTAGAAGACTTATATCGTCCATATAAAGAAAAGAAGAAAACTAAAGCTACTGAAGCTATTGCTTTAGGTTTAGATGGTCTTGCTGATATAATGATGAAAAATTACCAAAAAGGTGAAAGAGATTATTATATCATGCCTTATATTAATGAAAATGTTCCTACTAAAGAAAAAGCATTAGAATATGCAAAATATATTATCGCTGAAAGAATTAGTGATAATGCTGAATATCGTCAACATATTAGAGATAAAGCTCTAATATTTGGTACAATAACATCAAAAAAGAAGAAAAACGATAATGATCCTGAAGAAAAATATAAAAATTATTATGATTATTCTGAATCAATATCAAGAATTAAACCACATAGACTTCTAGCTATAAATAGAGCAGAAGATGAAGATGTTGTAACTGTAAATGTAATTTTACAACCTGAACGTGATATTGATTATTTAAAATTTAAAGTTACAAGGGAAAGAGAATCATTATTTAAAGAAGAATTAATTGATGCAATAAATGATTCATATAAAAGATTAATTGCTCCATCTATTTCAAGAGAAATTAGAGCTATTAAAAATGAAGAAGCAGAAGCTCAAGCAATCAATATTTTCTCACTTAATTTAAAAAATTTATTACTTCAACCACCTATGAAAGGTAAAGTAGTATTAGGTGTTGACCCAGCATTTAGAACTGGTTGTAAATTAGCAGTTATTTCTCCTGCATCAAATGTATTAGAAATATCTGTAATTTATCCAAATGAAAAATCAAAAGGTATCGAAGTTGATTCTAAATTAGTAGAAGGTTCAAAAAGAACTATTATTAATTTAATAAAAAAATATAATGTAGATATAATTGCTATCGGTAATGGTACTGCATCTCGTGAAACAGAAAGCTTTATTGCTGAAATAATCAATGAAAACCATCTAGATACGAAATATGTAATTGTAAGTGAGGCTGGTGCATCTGTATATTCAGCAAGCGATATAGCAATTGAAGAATTTCCTGATTTAACAGTTGAAAAAAGGAGTGCTATTTCAATTGGTAGACGTATTCAAGACCCACTAGCTGAATTAGTTAAAATTGATCCAAAATCAATTGGTGTTGGTCAATATCAACATGATGTAACTGAATCAAAATTATCTAAATCACTTGATGATGTTGTATTTGATGCCGTAAATAAAGTAGGTGTTAACTTAAATACTGCATCAGTTTCTTTGCTTTCTTATGTTTCTGGTTTAAATAAAACAGTATCAAAAAATATAATTGCTTATCGTGAAGCAAATTCTAAATTTACATCAAGAGAAGAACTTAAAAAAGTAGCTAAAATGGGTCCTAAGACATATGAACAATGTGTTGGTTTCTTAAGAATATTAGGTGGTACTAATAAATTAGATGAAACTGCAATCCACCCTGAAAGTTATGATAAAGCACTTCAAATTCTTGATTTATTAAATGAAAATGTAGAAAATATTGGTACTGATGAAATTAAAGAAAAAATAAATAATTTAAATCAAGAAGAATTAGTAAATAAATTAAACATCGATAAATATACACTTGCTGATATCTTAGAAGCTTTTAAAGCTCCACAAAGAGATATTAGAGATACATATGATGGATTAAAATTAAGAAGTGATATAATGCATTTTGAAGATGTAAAAATCGGTGATGAATTTGATGGTACAGTAAGAAATGTTGTCGATTTTGGTGCATTTGTTGATTGTGGTGTTAAATATGATGGATTAGTACATATTTCAAAAATGAGCGAAAACAGAATCAATCATCCATCTGACATAATTGGTGTAGGTGATACAGTTCATGTTTATGTCATAGATATTGATTATGATAAGCACAAAATGGCACTTTCTATGGTAAAAAACAAACAATAATTCGAAAGAAAAGGTAAAATTTAGTTAATTTTGCCTTTTTTTATTAAAATATATTTGTTATAATGAAGAAAATTAGGAGAATACTATGAATTTTAAATTAAATAATGGTGTATTAGTACCCAGTATTGGTTTTGGGACATGGCAAATTTCAAATGAAGATGCGTATGAAGCAACACTAAATGCCATCAAAATTGGTTATAGACATATTGATACAGCATATGCATATCAAAATGAAGAAGCTATCGGTAGAGCAATTAAAGATTCAAAAATTGATAGAAGCGAATTATTTATTACATCTAAGCTACCTTCTGATATTAAATCTTATGACGGTGCTAAAGAATATTTTAATAAATCACTTAATCTACTTAATCTTGAATATCTAGATTTATATCTTATCCATGCACCTTGGCCTTGGAGTAATATTGGACTTGATTGCAAGGATGGCAACATTGAAGCATGGAAAGCGATGGTTGAATTATATAAAAATGGTTATATAAGATCTATAGGAGTTTCTAATTTCTTAGAATCAGATATTAAGCCTTTAATTGAAGCAACAGGCTTTATTCCACATGTAAATCAAATAAGATTTTTTATTGGTAATACTCAAGAAAAATTATTAAAATATTGTCAAGATAACAATATTTTAGTAGAAGCATATTCACCTCTTGCAACTGGTAATATATTAAATGATAAAAATATTATAGAAGTTGCTAATAAACATAATGTTACAGTAGCTCAGGTAGCAATTAGATATTGTATCGAAAGAAATACTTTACCACTACCTAAATCTACTAATTTAGAACGTCAAAAAATGAATTTAGATGTCGATTTTAAATTAGATAAAGAAGATTTAGAAAAATTAAATAAGGTTCATAATAAAGAATTAGATAGACCACTTAGAAGTTAAAAAATAGCGCTGATTTCAGCGCTATTTTATATATTTTCCTTGAAATAAATTATTTTTTCTCATATATTTATCTATTTCATTCATAACTATTATTTTCTTTTTAGGCCATTTTGGCATAAATCCATCAATAGGTGAATCACTTGATAATCGATGAATAATTACATTATCATTCAAATATGAAATTTGATCACATACTATTTTTACATATTCATCTAAAGTTAATAAATGAAATGGTTTTGATTTATAAATATCATATAATTTGGTATCTTCTAAAACTAATAACATATGAATTTTTATTCCACTTATCTTAAATTGATTTAAATATTTAATTGTATTAATCATATCATCATATGTTTCATATGGAAGTCCATTTATTATATGGACAACGACTTCAATATTATTATTAATTAAACGATTAACACAATTTTCAAATTCTAAATTTGTTAAGCCTCTATTTATAAATTTAGAAGTTTCCTCATTTGCTGTTTGAAACCCTAATTCAATCTGCAAATGAGTTTTTTTATTTAATTCATTTAATAATTCATATGTATCTTCAGTAATAGAATCTGGCCTTGTAGCAATAGATAAACCAAATAAATCTTCATCTAAATTTAAAGCATTATTATATATTTCTTTTAAAATAGATGTATCTGCATAAGTATTTGTGCCAGCTTGTAAATAAGGCATAAATTTAATATTTTTCCATTTATTTAATTGTAATTCTTTTAATTTATTATATTGTGTTTTTAAATCATTGTGATAATCTTGTATATCACCACTAGCCATTTTACTACAATATATACAACCACCATAACCTTTTAATCCATCTTTATTTGGACAACTAAAATTTAAATTAAGCGGAATCTTTGCAACCTTAAATCCATATTTTTTTAAATAATATTCATTTAAAGAATTATAAGGCTTATCTTTAGTAAAATAATTCATCAATTTCACCTTATGAAAAGAAGAGGCATTTAGCCTCTTCATATTTTTTTATTTTTTGTCAGGTCTTGCCCAAGATGCAAGATCATCTGCATCATCAATTAACCAGCTTTCATATGTATCTTCAGTACCATAATTAGTTAATGTTAGTTCATAATTTTCAACTAAAGCATCAACATATAATTGTTTTAATGAAACATTTAGAATAGCTGATGTATTTATTTTTACATCTAATGTCTTAGCTAATAAATAATTTTGGAAATTAGAAGAATTAAATGTAGATACAGAATTATCAAACATACGACATAATAGATTATAAATGTTTGATTCTAATGAAGAACTATCTCCATTTTGTTTTTGTACATAATAAATGAAGAATTGATTGAAGTTTGCTGCATCTTTTGTATCTTCATTATAACCATCAAGAACTGCATAAATACTAACTTCTTTATCATCGTCATCTGTATATTTATGTAATATTACTTTAATTTCTTTTAAGTAATTTACGCTATCATCAGATTCTTTTGAAATTGTTTCTCTAGGTTTAGTATATGAATTTAAGATTAACATATGATAACCATAATTAGTCATACATAATGAATCATAAGTTATATATTTACTATCTTCTAGAGTTTTAGCAGTATGACCTGTTAATTCACCTTCATCATTAGTATATACAAAATAATATACACCATCTGAATTTGAAGTACTTGCTTTAGATTCACCATCTGAAGATGCGAATTTATAAACATTCTTTACATAATCAGCAAATGGAGTAACAAAGCTTGATACTGTTGATTCAGTAATATTTGAAGATGATGCAAGTTTTTCAACAGTTAATAAGAAATTAAATTTCTTAAAATCATCCCATGTTTTAGTATTATCTGATTTTAATGTTTCACCACGTTGGAAATCAGATTTAATATGAGTTAAAATCTCATATAAAGTATTGCCTGAATAAACTTCATTAATTGATTCTTGATATAAAGCTACAGCTAATTCTGCAACTGCTTCTTTAAATTCATCTGCAACTGCTGGGTTATCAGCTAAGAATTTATTAGGATCATCTGGAGAACCATCTCCATCATCATCAATATTAATTAAGATATGATCTAAATTAATTTCAAATAAATTTTTGTAATTTTCATTACCAGTTTCAAGTAATTTGTTTAAGAAACCTGTTTTAGCAACATCAGTTACATTATTTTCTAAATCTGACCATTCTTCAAATACATATCTAGATAAATAAGTAGTTCTTGCTTGACGTGCATCATAATAATATTTGATTACGTCTTCTTTTGTTTCATATCCATAATTTCCTAATAAATATGTAGAAAGACCATATGATGTAGGATATTGTGATTTTTTACCAGCTTCAAAGCTACTGATATCACTTTCTAATGTTTCAACATTTGTATCATGTAATTCGCTTGAAATGTAATATTGATTTACATATTGATCATAATATTTATATGTATATTCAAGCGTTAAATGTTCATTAATTATGCTTGATGCATATTTTAAAGATGCTTCATCATAAAAATCATTTACTGTGTAATTATAATCTCCAATTGAGAAAATATTAGAACTTGTAGATGAAACAGTATCTGTAATTCTTTCATAAAAGCTAGAATTAGCATAATAGAATTTTGATTCAAATAGAGGATCATAAATCTTAATATTTGAATCTTCTAATAAATTTTGTTTGTTTACTGATAAGTATGATGAAACACTAGCATCAAGAATATCTTCTTTAATTTTTACTGTATATTCTTGTAATTGTTCTTCACTTAGTTTATCAAAATCAAGTTGTTTATTTGCACCTTCAGAAGAATGTAAATCATATTCAGTATCAAATTTATAAACTAAAACATATTTATTGTTAAAGTTTCTTGGTTCTAGAAGATATTCATTATCTTCTAAAGTTTCTTTTATTAATGTTTGAATGCTTGAGCTAAAATCTGATAATTCATTTTGATCTTTAGATACAACAAATGATTTTGCATCAGTTAACTGATCTTTAAATGAATAATAAGAATTATATATTCCTAAATATTGTGTTTTAGCAACATCAGCATCACTTGAAATACCTGCATTTGCAGTTACTTTATTCATTGTATCAAGTGCTTCTTTAAGTGTGTTGAATTGAATAACAACTGCTTTATAAGTACCATATGTTTTATATGTATTATTATATGCAGCTTTAATATCTTTATCTGAAAATAAATAATTTGAATTTTTTATATCATCTTCTTTATCAGAATCATAAATATATTCTTTATCAGCAATTTCGTATAATGCTTTTTTAGCAGATAATTTTTGAGCTTCAGTTAATAAATAGCCATCAACTAAATTACTTAATTTTCTTAAAGTAGTATCTTCAAATTGAATTAATTTTGAAGTTTCTTTTAAAGTATAATTTGGATTTGATTTTCCAAACCATGCAATATCAGAAGCACTTAATTCAACGCCTAATTGGTTTTGGGCATTAACGAATTTTTTAATTGCAATTGTTTTTTCTTTTTCAGTTTGGTTATTAATTGTTTCTTCAACACCAGTAGAGAAAATTGCTGAAGCTAAAGATGTGTTTACTTCTTCTAATAATTCTTCTCTTAATTCAGCGTATTTTTCATCTGTAATTTCATATAATTTAACATTGTCTTTAGTTAATGCTAAAGTTTTTAAAGTATTTTCTTTGTCTTGAAGTTCATTAATAGTCTTAGCAAATAACATATCTTTATAACATGCTAATTCAGCTTTGAATAATTGTTTATTGATTGCATTTTCAACAACATCATAACCTGCATTTCTTAAACGAGAATAATATTGTTTTAAATTCATACTTAAATCGCCATTTGCTGTAGCAATTTTAGTATCAAAGCTTCCTTCAAGAGTTCCATATGGAACAACTTGATTATATTTTTCAGTTGAACAGCTTGCTAAAGCTATACCAGCTAAGCCTAAAGAAAGGCCAAATAATATTTTCTTATTTAATTTCATATTATTTATCCTCCTCTTTCTTGCTTAGGAAGTTAGCAACTTGTTCGTATAATTTTTCCCACCAATTTTCAAATGTATCTGATGTTCCTGTTGTATCGTTAATATATCTTGAATATGAATCAGCAACATCTTCATTGATGATAATAGTTCTTGCAACTTTTCCTGAAACACCATTATATGTATTATCAGAATTATATTTTATAACATCATATAATTCTGCTTCTGAATTAGTTGCTTTTTTAATAAAGTTAAGTAATACAATTGATTGAGTTGCATCACTTGTAAATCTTGTATATACAGGGCTTAAATAATTAGTAAGTGCATCATTAATTGCGGCTGGGCTTAATGTAGATGAGCCATTAACTGCTTGGTCAAGTACATATAATAAAATTTGATTTAAAGATAATTTATCATCTTCATTATAGACATTATCAACCTTAACATATTTTTCATTATATTTTAACCAAATATTTTCTAACAATTCAGTGTTTTTATAATCATCTTCACTCCATTTAGCAGATGATTTAGCTGTACCTGTTGTTATTAAATTTAGGTTATATCCATCAACAGTTCTTAAGATTGTATCATCATTTTCTGCAACATTATCTTGACTTAAAATTTCCATATATGAAGTTGGGATTGAATCATTTATGAAATATTGATAGGTCTTAGTACCATCATCATTTGAGCCTTTAGCATAATCAAATAATCTTTGTTTTAAATCAAAGTCGATTTGAGTAGTTGCGTTAGTTACAGAATTTGTAACTGTTTTTACTTTAAAGCCTAAATAACGATATTTTGCCCATTTGTTTTCAGAAGAAATTGGATTTTCTTCATAAACAGCTTTACTTGAATTATTAATTTCAGTAACTAAAGTATCTAAATAATCACTATGAGCTGTAGATGATGCTGCAAGTTCTTGATAAACATCATATATTAATGATTTAGCTACATATCCCCTTGTATGGAAATCACCATCAAATGATACTTCATCAAAAATCCAGTTATTAGGATCATCTACATCTACCTCATCTGGTTCATCGTCATCATCACGGTCAAAATAAACTAATAATGTTTTAGATTCCATTGAGAAATATTTATCATATGCTAAATCAGCATATTCTTTGAAGAATGATGCTAAAGTATCTGATGAATAATCAGTAAGTAATCTAGATGTAGCAAGTGATAATAAATATGTATTTTCAATAATTGAATTTACATCAGCAGTATGGAAATATAACATTAAGAAATTATATTTACCGATAGATGAAGGATAACCACTTGAAGAATAATAATCATTAGAAAAATAAATTAACATATTCTCTAAATAATTTTTGTAGCTTTCTCTTGTATCTTTTTCATTTAGTGTATCTTTATAAGTTTTAGTATCTTTTACAATCTTTCTAGATAATAATGAAGATGCTACTGAAATACCATTTTGTCTTTCTAATACATCATATGCGCTATATGGAGTATCATATCCTGCAACCTTTAATGAATTTTCATCATTTGCATCACCTACGATATTTAAATTCCAAGTTTTATCATCATAGCTTAATGTGGCTAAAATATTATTATTTGCTGCACTTAGAATTGTATTAGAATAATCAGAATTATCTTTTTTATAACCAATTTCTACTGCTTCATTATAAATTGATACTTTTACATTTTCAGTTTCATCACTTAAAACAGTTGAAATTTTATTTGAAGTAATATCATCATGCATTAATAAATCAAGTATTGTTTCAAATAAGACTTTTCTACTATCATCTTGAATATATGAAAGAATTTCATATTTAGATAAAGATGATTTATAGAAATTTTGATATTCTAATAATGTTTCATCATCTACTTCTTCACCTTCACGGAAATTCTTTTCTTCGCCAAATTTGTAGATAGCATATTGAGCACTATTTGCACTTTGTGTTGTTGTAGTATAACGTGCATGTAAATCTTGATATCCTTGGTCATCAGTTAATAATAAAGTTTCATACATATAAACTCTAAATGAATCTGAATAATCATTTTTCAAATCATCAGAATAGAATGTAGTTTCAGTTTTATTATTTTCTTTTAATGATTCAATATTAGCTTCATATTTTTCAGTTGCATTTGATGCATATTCTTTTGTAATTGAATATGTGACATCTCTTAAATTATTTAAACTTAAATTTGCATAATCTGCTAAAACATCATTGCCATTTACATCTTTGTGTAAAACTGTATTTTTTGTTATTACTGTAGATGCAAGTGGGCTACGATAACCACTATAAGAATAATTATAGATTTGGATGAACAATTCTAATACTTCTTCACTAGTTAATTCGTATGCACCATTTTCTTTTGTAAGTTGGCTAGTAGAAAAGCCATCATATAATTCATTATATTTTGTTAATGATAATTTATTTTCACTTTCAAGATATGAATCATAACCATCATCAGCATTATCTCTAATGAAATAATAACGTTTATTATATACTTTTACGCCAAATGCTCTTAATGTATTATTATATTCATCAGATGATGCAAAACGGATTAAGATTAAATCCAAATCATATTTATTTGTATATTCTGATTTGAATTTATTTACATATGATGTATTTTCATAATAGCCAATCATATTGTCATCTTCATCAGTGTCTTCTTCGGCAGCTTTATCTACTTCTTCTTTTAAAGATTGATATGCTAATAATTCTTTTGCATATAATGGGTAGAATTTTTCTTTTAAAGATAAACCAAATTCAAAGAAATTCATCTTGTTGTCTTCAGCACCATTTTCATAAGCTTCTAATAATAGATTTAAATATGTTGTTCCATCTTCTAAAGCTTCTTTGTGATATGTTGTAAAAACAGTATCAACATATTTGTAAATAAGTGTTTTTGCATCAGTTTCATCAAGATTTTCTACATTATCCCAATAATCTTCTGTAGAGTAAGTAAATGAGAATACGTCCTGTACCACGTAATCAATGAATCTTTTTTTGTATTTTTCGTATAGGCTATTGAAGCCTGCTTCATCACTAACACCTAAATCTTCTTTTTCTGTAGTTGAAAGTTCTGTGTAAGTTTTTTCAAATACGTTTCTTAGATTTGTTATCTGCTCATCAAGCACAACATTTTCAATTTGTTCACTTAATAGACTTTGAGCATTCCATTTAAGTTCATCCCATAACTCGCCTTTTGTAACTTCATAAGTTCCAGCAGAGGCATAAACGGAATTGCTGTCTAATGAACCATAATTATTTGTCGCACCTGAACATGCAGAAAGTGTTATTCCTAAAGCTAGTGACATTGTTACAGTCAATGCCCTTTTAGCTTTTACTTTGCTTTTGCTCATTATTTAACTCCTTTACCTTAAAATAATCATAGCACGTAATATAATATCATTTTTCAATATTGATTTCAATAAAAAAATGTCGCAAAAAACATTTTTCCATAATTAATATTAATTATGGGCTTTCAATTAACACAAATTCAACAAGCAATTTGAATAATACTCTATAATTCATATTAAAATATCTTAAAATATTTAGTTAATTTTAGTTTGAATGCGTGTTATAATATCAAAAGAATTGAGGCGTAATATGAAAATTGAAGTTTTTTCAAGTGGTTCAGATGGTAATTCAGCATTAATAAGAGCGAATATGACAAACATATTAGTTGATGTAGGTTTATCCAAAAAGATGATTGAAGAATATTTATCTTCATCTGGTTTATCACTTAATGATATAGATGCCATATTGATTACCCACGAACATGTTGATCATATAAAAGGATTAATGGCTATTTTAAATAAATTTGACATAAAAATATATTTAACTGAAGGAACATTAAACGCAATTGTTTCACAATTTAAAGCCAAAAACGATCAAAAATCTTATGAAAAATTAATGGAAAAATATAACAGAGGGATATTTAGAATATTAAGAAGAGAAAAAGATAATTTCTTATATGAAGGCTTTAATATAAAAGATTTTTATGTCCAACCCCTTCCAACATTTCATGATGCTAGAGAATCTGTAGGATTTGTATTTACAGCTGAATTAAAAAGATTTGTTTATATCACAGATACTGGTTATGTACATAATGCATTATTTGATATTATTAAGAATGCAGATGGATATTTGTTAGAATCAAATCATGACCCAGATATTCTTCTATCATCAAATAGACCATATCAATTAAAAATGCGAATTTTATCTGATTATGGGCATTTATCTAATTTAGATTCAATGCTAACATTAGTAAGTGTAATAGGCAATAATACAAAATTAGTTTTACATGCCCATGTTTCTACAGAATGTAATTTATCTCAAATTATAGAGCTTGAAAGAGAAAAAGTATTTAAAGAATATCAAATATCCCAAGATAATATTAAATTCGTTATTTTAAAAGCATATAAGAAAGATACATTTGAAATATGAAAATAACAATCATTACAGTAGGTAAAATTAAAGAAAAATTCACACTTGATGCAATAAAAGAATATGAAAAAAGATTATCTAAATTTGTAGAATTAAATGATATAACCCTATTAGATGAGCCAATTCCTGATAATGCATCTAAAAATATGGAAGAAATCATCTTAAAAAAAGAAGGAGAAAAAATAATTAATTCTCTTCCTAAAAATAGTTATGTTGTTGTATTAGCTATTGAAGGTAGGGAATTTGATAGTATTTCTTTTGCTGATAAAATTGAAAATATATATAATACTAATTCGCATATAACTTTTATTATTGGTGCTTCTTTAGGATTATCTGATGAAGTAAAAAAATTAGCAAACCTTAAATTATCTTTTTCTAAAATGACATTTCCTCACAACTTGATGAAAGTCATATTATTAGAACAAATATATCGTTCTTTTAAAATTATAAATGGCGAAAAATATCACAAATAAAGCTATGCTATTTTTTCCTTTTTAAGCATTTCATATTTTAAAAATTAGTTTAAATTAATTGAAAGCGTTTGAAATTCAAAATCACCCTTATAGGGTGGTTTTTATTTCTTACATTGACTAAACTTTTTTTAAATGATAAAATATTTTTAAAGTATGTGATTAATCACATAATATTTTGGAGGATAAAAAATGAGTGATGTAAAAAAACTACCTTTAATTCAAGAGGTAAACAAAGTTAAACCTTTACCAATCAAGGTTTTACAATTTGGTGAAGGAAACTTCTTAAGAGCTTTCGTAGATTGGATTATTAATTCGATGAACAAAAAAGGAGTATTTAACGGAGGTGTTGCCGTAGTTCAACCTATGCCATTTGGTAGATGTAAAGAATTAAAGGAAGCAAATTGTCTTTATACTTTATATTTACAAGGCCTTCAAGATGGCAAGGCACAAAGAGTTCATGAAGTAATTAATGCTATTCAAGATGCACTTAATCCATTTGAAGAATATGAAAAATATTTAAAATATGCTGAATCTCCTGAATTAGAATTCGTTATTTCAAATACTACTGAAGCTGGAATTGCTTTCGACCCAGAAGATACAGATTTTTCTAGTTGTCCAAAAAGTTATCCAGGAAAACTTCTTGCTTTCTTAGAAAGAAGATATAATACTGTTAAGAAAGGTTTATTCATAATTCCATGTGAATTAATTGATCATAATGGTGAAACATTAAAAGAAGTTTTAGTTAAACTTGCAAGACATTGCAACAAAGATGAAAAATTTGTTTCATGGATTGAAAATGAAAACAGATTCTATAACACATTAGTAGATAGAATCGTACCAGGCTATCCTAGAAATGAAGCTGATCAATTCCAACAAGAATTAGGATATCAAGATAATAATATGGTTGTAGGTGAAATCTTCCATTTATGGTGTTTAGATGCTCAAACTACAAATGATAAAGAATTAAATAAAAAGAATCTTGCTTTATTAAAAGAAAATCTTCCAACAGAAAAAGCTGGTTTAAATGTTTTATTTGTTGATTCTATCGTACCTTATAAACAAAGAAAAGTTAAAATCTTAAATGGTTCTCATACTACTTTAGTTCCAGTTTCATACTTAAGTGGTATTGATACAGTTAGAGAAACAATTGAAGATGAACAATTAGGTAAATTTGTTAAAGAATTTATCTTTAATGAAGTTATCCCTACAATTGATATTCCTCATGATCAAATGGTTGCATACTCAAATAGCGTACTTGAAAGGTATATGAACCCATATGTACGCCATGAATTAATGAGTATCGCATTAAATTCATGTTCTAAATATAAAGAAAGAGTTTTACCTACAGTATTACAATATATTGAAAGAAAGAATGAATTACCTAAACATGCATTATTCTCTTTAGCATCATTAATGGTTTTCTATAGAGGTATAAGACCTATTTGTAATAATCAAGTAATTGATTTAAAAGACGATCCTAAATTTATTGAAATGTTTAAAGAATTATGGGCTAATTATGAAAACACTAAAGAAGGTGCACGAAAATTAGTTAAACAAGTATTAGGATTAAAAGAACATTGGGGATGCGACTTAAATCAAGTTTCAGGTGTTACTGATTTTGTAAGCGAAGCATTATTTGAAATTGTAAACAATCCTGAAAGAGAAGCTTTAAAAAAATTCTTTTAATTTGGTGAATATATGAATGATTTTATAGTTATACATAAAATAGATAATGTAGCTGTAGTACTTCGTCCATTTAAAAAAGGCGAACAAATATTAGGAGTTACACTACTTGAAGATATTCCTCAAGCACATAAAGTTGCATTAGTTGATATCAAAAAAGGTGAAAATATCATTAAATATGGTAACCCAATTGGACATGCAACAAAAGACATCAAAAAAGGTAGCCATGTACATGTACAAAATGTAGCAACTAACCTTGATGATGTTATCACATACAAATATGAACCAAATTATCCAGAAGTTTTAGGATATAAATCTGATCGTACTGTTGATGTATTTGAAAGAAAAAATGGTGAATATGGTATTAGAAACGAACTATGGATCATACAAACTGTAGGTTGTGTTTCTGGTATGGCTAATAACATTATAAAAGAATTTAAAGCTAAACATGATACTTCTTGTATTGATGGTGTATTTACTTTCACACACCCTTTTGGATGTTCACAAATGGGAGATGACCTAAATCTTACAAGAAAATTATTACAAGATATGGTAAAACATCCAAATGCTGGTGGTGTATTAGTTTTAGGTTTAGGTTGTGAAGAAAACCAAATGTCTGAATTTATTGCTTCATTAGGCGAATATGACAAAGATAGAACTCGTTTTTTAGTTAGCCAAGAAGTTGAAGATGAAGTTGAAGCTGGCGTTAAATTACTTGAAGAATTATTTGACCAAATGAAAAATGATAATCGTGTTACAAGACCATTAAGTGCATTAAGAATCGGTCTAAAATGTGGTGGTTCTGATGGTATGAGTGGTATTACTGCCAATCCATTATTAGGTAGATTTTCTGATTTCTTATCATTAAATGATGCTTCTACTGTTTTAGGAGAAGTTCCTGAAATGTTTGGCGCAGAACAATTATTAATGGCTCGTGCAAAAGATAAATTAACATTTGACAAAATTGTTGAATTAATCAATGATTTCAAAGTTTATTTTAAAAATCATGATCAAGTTATTTATGATAATCCATCTCCAGGCAATAAAAATGGGGGAATTACAACTCTTGAAGATAAATCTTTAGGCTGTGTTCAAAAAGGTGGTGCATCAAAAGTAAATGATGTATTAAAAATGGGAGATAGAATTAAAAGCAAAGGTTTAAGCTTACTTACTACTCCTGGCAATGACTTAGTTGCAGTTACTACACTTGCTGCAAGTGGTTGTCAAATGGTATTATTTACAACTGGTAGAGGTACTCCTTTTGGTGGATTTGTGCCTACAGTTAAAGTAGCAACTAACACTCAACTTGCAACAAAAAAATCAAACTGGATTGATTTTAATGCGGGTGCATTAGTTGATGAAAAGAATATGGATGAATTATTAGAAGATTTCATCGACTTAATTTGTGATATTGCTTCCGGCAAGAAACAAGCTAAAAATGAACAAAATAACTTTAGAGAAATATCAATTTTTAAAGATGGTGTAGTTCTATAAAAAAATAAAAGCTATGCATAAAAAATGTTGTATTTGATTATTAAATTTGATTAAAAATATTACTCACTCAATAATATATATCTTATTTAAAATACTACTTCTTATCTTTAAAATATATTTACAAATATAAAAATAGAAAATTTAAGGAAATGAAAGAGAGAGAAAAATGAAAGAATTTATGGACAAGGATTTCTTGTTAACTACTGAAACTGCAAAAAAATTATATCATGAGCATGCAGAAAAGATGCCAATTATTGATTATCATTGCCATCTTCAACCAAAAGAAATTGCAGAAGATAAAAAATTTAGAAATCTAGCAGAAGCTTGGTTAGGTGCTGGTGATAGATATGGAGATCATTATAAATGGAGAGCTCTAAGAGCTAGAGGTTATAACGAAGATTCTATTTCTGGACCAGATGATGATTATAAAAAATATTTACAATTCGTAGAATCTATGCCTTATTTTGTTGGTAATCCTTTATATCACTGGAGCCATCTTGAATTAAGAAGATATTTTGATATTTATGAAATAATCAATGAAAAGAATGCAAAAGTTATTTGGGATAAAGCAAATAAAAAACTAGAAACACTTACTGCAAGAGAAATGTTATACAAATTCAATGTTGATACAGTATGTACTACTGATGATCCAGTAGATGACTTACATTGGCATAAACAAATGAATGCAGATAAAACATTAAAAGTTAAAGTTAGACCTGCATTTAGACCAGATAAAGCCATCAATGTTGAACTTTCTTGGTTCAAAGATTGGGTTTTACAGCTTTCAAAAGTTGTAGGCTTTGAAATTAAAGAATTAAAAGATTTAGAAAAAGCATTATCTTTAAGAATTGATTTCTTCCATGAAATGGGTTCTCGTCTTTCAGACCATGCACTTGATGTTGTTCATTTCGTACCTTCTACTTATGATGAAGCAAATAAAGTATTTAAAAAAGGTATGAAGGGGGATGCAGTATCTGATTTAGAACAAGATCAATATAAAGGATATATTATGGTATTCTTAGGAAAAGAATATTTCAAGCATGGTTGGACACAACAATATCATATCGGCGCATTAAGAAATAATTCTAAATCAATGTTAAAAAAAATCGGCCCAGATACTGGTTTTGATGCAATTGAAGACCAAGTATATATGGAAAAATTATCTGCATTATTAGGCGCGCTTGATGAAGCAGATATGCTTCCTAAAACTATATTATATAATCTAAATCCAAGAGATAATTATCCACTTATGGTTTTAGCTGGATGCTTCCAAAAAGAAGGTGTACAAAATAGAGTACAAGTTGGTACTGCTTGGTGGTTCTTAGATCAACAAGAAGGTATGTCAACTAATATGGAACATATGATGCAAGTTGCATTAATTGCTCAAACTGTTGGTATGTTAACTGATTCACGTAGTTTCCTTGCATATCCTCGTCATGAATATTACCGTAGAATATTATGTCAAAAACTTGGTAATTTAGTTGAATCAGGACAATATCCTGTTGAAGAATTAGATAGACTCGGCCAAATTGTTGAAGATATTTGTTATAATAACGCTAAAAAATATTTTGGCTTTTAATAATTACAAATTATAAATAAAAAATTATTTTATGGAGCAGTTTATCTGCTCCATATTATTATGAATGAGGGAATTTTATGATTAATAATTTAGGAAATTTAATAAAATACCTAAAAGAAAAAAAATGGCATATTTCTTTTGCTGAAAGCTTAACTGGAGGGCTTTGTGCTTCTTCTTTAGTTGCAATAAGCGGTGCATCTAATGTATTAAATGAAGCTTTTGTAACATATTCTAACGAATCTAAAATTAAATATTTAGGTGTAAATGAAAATACAATAAATAAATATTCTGTTTTTTCTAAAGAAGTTGCTTATGAAATGGCACAAGGACTTCATAATATAACTAAAGCTCAAATTTGCATTTCAACAACCGGAATTGCGGGCCCTAATCCAGAAGGAGATTTACCTGCAGGTTATGTTTGCTTTGGTATTTATTTTAATGGAGAAATTAAAACCTATGAAAAAACATTTGCTAATTTAAGTAGAAATGAAGTTAGAGAAAAAGCAAAAGATTACATTTTTGGGGAGTTATATAAATTATTATGAGCTTAAAAACATTAAGATTATTAAATCTAATTTCTCTAATTATTCTTTTATTAACTGATTTATTTTTAGGTATATTTCTATTTAAATTCAATGTATCTTTTTATTATTGCACAATATTTTTTGTAATAGGTACTACTTTCTTAAATTATGGTTTTATTATATTAGGATATTATAAAGTTAAAGGTTATGATATGAAACCTTATACTTTAGCTCTTCATTCAAGTTATTTACTTATTGCTGTTGCTGCATATTATTTAATTAGGCATATAGGTAATTATGATGAATTTGCTTATCTTTATTGGATTATACCTACTATATTAATTATAGGATTTATTATATTTTTCATTATTTTAGATAAAAAAAAGGAAAAGAAAAATAAAAATAAACCAAAATTTAAAGCAAATGTTTAAAATCACATTTTTTACCATAATTTGTTTTATTAAATTTTATTAATAATACATATAATTAAGGCATACAAAAAATTTGGAGGTATGCGAATATGAAAAAAAGATATTTATTATTACTTGGAATTGCATTTATTCTTGCAAGCTGTTCTGCAAACAATAATTCAGGACAAGTAAGCGGTAATTCAAATAATGTTACAGAAATTACAAATTCTTCTGGTACAACAATTAGTGCAGAAGGAAATACACAAGATGTTGAAATTGAAGATGATTCAATTAATTCTTCTTTTTCATTAACTAAAGAAGATGGAACAAATATTTCAGCAACTAATGGTGTATATACTATAACTGAGGCAGGAAGTTATACGGCAACAGGAAAATTAACTGGTCAGATCTATGTTGATGCAGCTGATTTAGATGTTGAATTAAATTTAGAAGGTGTGTCAATTACAAATAATTCAGTTTCCCCTATATTTGTAAAAGATGTAAATGATTTTACTTTAAAAGTTAAGAAAAATACAACAAATTACATTTATGATACTAGAACAACAGATTATTCTAATTCTACTGATGAGACACAAGGTAATGCAGCAATTTATGTTGCTAATGGGGATTTAAAAATAAGTGGAAAAGGAACATTATCTGTAATCAGTAATTATAATAGTGGCATTCATGGAAAAGATAATGTTACAGTAAAAAATGTCACATTATTAATAAAAGCTATGAATAATGGTATCAAAGGAAATGATAAAGTAACTATTGAAGAAAATCCTACAATAGGAATTGTATGTGGTAATAATGGTATTACAACATCTAATTCTGATATGGGGACTAATGTTCAACATGGTTATATTTATATTAATGGTGGTACTATAACAATCAACTCATATGGTGATGGAATTGATGCAGCATATGCTGTTGAATTTGGCACAAGTACAGATTCAGATAACATTACTTACACACCAGTAGTTGATATTTATACAAATAAATATTCATCTTATACTAATACATCATCATTAACTAGTGAATTATTAAGCTATGTTTTACCAGGCCCTGGCGGAAATCCTGGTGGTAATCCTGGTGGAAATCCTGGAGGTGGCTTTGGTGGCGGAGGCTTTAGCGGTGGTAAATCTGCTGAAAAGGCAGATGATTCAGCTAAAGGTATTAAAGCTAATGAATATATAAATATCACTGCAGGTACAATTTTCACATATACATATGATGATGGATTGCATACAAATAATAATACACTTGATACAGGTACAACTGCTAAAGCTAATATAAATATTAGCGGTGGTACTCTTACGTTAAAAGCTAGTGATGATGGAATTCATGCAGATGGCACTTTAACAATTAGTGGTGGTACAATTTATGTTGCAGAAGCACATGAAGGTCTAGAAGGTAAAATTATTAATATTACTGGTGGAGATATCACAGTATTTGGATCTGATGATGGAATAAATGCATCAAATTCAATAAATATTTCAGGAGGAAGAGTTGATGTTACAGTTCCATCTAATGGTGATTATGATGGAATAGATTCAAATGGCTCTATTACAATATCAGGTGGAATAGTTATAACAAGAGGTCCAAATAGTGATATGATGTCACCACTTGATGCTGATGGTTCTATTAAATTAACTGGTGGTACAATTATTATAATTGGTGCTGCATCAAGAACAATTAGTGCTTCAGGCCTTACAAAATCAACATCTTCTTCTGGCTTAAGCACAGGTTCACATACAGTTACAGTAGGTTCTACAACAATTAGTTATAATAACACTTATTCATATAGTGGTTCTACAACTGTTTATGCATCACAAACTGCAACAGTAAAATAATT
>CAJOOI010000152.1 GCA_905236105.1 uncultured Acholeplasmatales bacterium | reverse complement strand
GCTCATTCATCTAGTTATATCTATATAGATTATAACACTAGGACTTCAAATATACTAATATGTAGTTAGACTTATCCAAGGTCTAAAACTACACTACCACATATTATACGAGGAGTGGTATATATGAAAAAATCACTTAAAAAATATATAATAACAGGAATCTTTTTAATTACAGGTATTCTTACTATCGTAATAATGCATTCAAATACAAAAGTATATGCTGATGGAGAACATAAGCATCCAGATAATGCTTCTATTGTATATACTGCTTGGACAGAAACAAATTCTCTTCCAACAACAAAAGGACATTATTTTTTGGAAAATGATGTTACATTGAGTGAAACTGTAGAGATTAAGAATAATAAAACGGAAAAAATAACACTATGTCTAAATGGTCATGGAATAAAAATGACTGGAGTAGGTAATGTGTTTAAGGTTGCTTCTGGTTTGATTGAAATTGACGATTGTCAAGAAACAGAGCATAAATATAAAACTTTAGAAAATGGACTTGCACAAGTTGATGATTCACTTACAGAAAATTATGAAACTTTTAAAGGCGGATATATTACTGGTGGAAATGGTGTAGAAACTGGTGGTGCATTTTATGTTAATGGTGGAGCAGTATTACTTCGTAAATCTGTTATAATTGGAAATAAAACAACTGGTAATGGTGGTGCAATATATATTGAAAAATCATCAGATATTACAGTAATTGAAAAATCTTTAATTATTGGTAATGTGGCTGAAAAAGGTGCTGGTGGAATATATAATGCGGCAGAAAACAGAACATTTGTGCGTTCTTTTTCTACAATTAAAGACAATGTATCTAAAGAATCTCCTGCTGGCATATATGCAGTTGGAAGTCTTGAACTAGGAAATGATAACTTTCAAGATGAAATTTATATTTATGATAATCTATGTAATGGTAAAGAAGATGATCTTTCCGCTGATGGTAATTTTGAAGTCCGTGCAGTATTTACTGATAATAGTAAGATAGGTTTTACCAATCTAAAAAGAGGCTTAATAATTAATTATTTTAAACCACATAGCGATTTAACCAATAAAGAAAATGTTAATGAGGTATTTATATCTAATAGTGGTATTAATTTGGCAATAAGCGGTGAAAACGCGGTATATGAATATAATGCTTTGGATTATGTAGTAGCATACGATGAGGAACCACATGCGTTTAAACCAGATCTAAATTATAAGCCGGAACATACAATTAAATATGGAACTGAAGCGGGTACATATGATTTAGAAACATCACCAGAATTTACTGAAATTGGTGAATACACTATTTACTATGTTGTATATATTGGTGATATCTTGGCAAAAGAAGGAACACAAAAAATCACAATTACTGAAATTGATCCCCATATGCCTACTGGTAATAAAAATTTAATTTATACTGGAAATGCTCAAGAATTAATAACAGTAACTGAATATCCAGGAATAAGCTATAACTATAAGCTTAGAGATGGATATTGGTCAACATATATTCCAAAAGGAATTGATGTTGGAACATATACTATTTATGTTAGAATTTATGGGGATACAGAGCATGGTGAAATAGAACAATCTGTTAAAGCAACTATTGTTTATCCTGATAAAACTAGTTTAATAGCTAAAATTGATGAAGCAACTGCATATCGTGATGAAATAAATGAAAATTATAAAAAGATTGCAGCAGATTTAAATAAAGAGATTCTTTTAGCACGCACTAAAGAAATAATTGATGTTGTTACAGCTGATGAGATTAAAACAGCAGAGGATGATTTAGATGCAGCTTTAACAAAAGCAAAAGAGGATGTTTCAAGTGTAAATGCTGTTATAGTTTTGATTGATGCTATTGGTGATGTGGCATTTAATGATGAATCAAAAGCCAAAATTGATGAAGCAAGAGCAGCATATGATGCTTTGATTGAAATATATAAAGTACATGTATCAAATTATGAAACATTAACAAATGCTGAGGGTTTATATGAATCATTAAAGTCAGATGACGAAGCAGCAAAATCTGTTATTGCTGCAATTGATTCTATTGGTGAAGTAACTCTTGATTCAAAAAGTAAAATAGATGAAGTAAAACTTGCATATAATGTACTAACAGATTCTCAAAAGGCACTTGTTACAAATTATGAGACACTAACTAATGCTGAAAATACATATTTGAAAATGAGTGCATCTAAAGATTTAGCTACACCTGTAGAAAATGAAATAAATGATATTGGTATAGTTTATTTAAACGAAGAATCAAAAGCAAAAATTGATTCTGCAAGAGTATCGTACGATGCATTAGCTGACGATGTAAAACCATTTGTTTCCAATTATGAGACACTAACTTCTGCAGAAGCAAGATATGAAGAATTAGTTAATAACAGCAATTTAGCTAAAGCAGTAGAAGATGCAATTAACGCAATTGGTGAAGTAACTATCGATTCAAAAGAAAAAATTGATAGTGCAAGATCATCTTATGATCAATTAAATGATGAACAAAAAATGCTTGTTTTAAATCTTGAAGTGCTAACAACTGCAGAAACTAAGTTTGCAGTAATTTTAGTAAATAAAGGCAAGGCAGAAGCGGTTGATGCCAAAATCGACGAAATCGGCGAAGTTACATATACTGACGAATGTAAAGAAAAGATAGATACTGCAAAAGCTTCATATAATATATTAACAGCTGAACAAAAAGCTTTTGTTACAAAGCTTGAAACCTTAACTAATGCCGAAAAGAAGTATACTAATGTTGATTACGCATATAAAGCAATCAATTCTATTGGAGCTGCTGAATTAACTGATGAATTTAAAGCAACATTAAATAGTGCTAGAAGTGTTTATGATGCATTAACTGATGATGAAAAAGCTTTAATTACTAACTCAAATAAATTAACTAATGCTGAGGCAGATTATCAAGAATTATCAAGCCAAAGAGTAGCAAATGTTTTATTAATCATTGGAATTGTTGGTGGAATTATACTACTTATTATATTAGTTATCGTTTATGTTTTATTCTTCTTTGTATTTAATTCATGGACATTAATTAAGTACAAGAATAAACGAGTTTTCAGAATTGGTACAAAGAATGGAAAAGTAAGATTATTATGTAGAAATTTCAAAATCATCTATCGTGATGAGGAAGACATTTTTAAGCATAACGTTTAAAATAATAAACGTTTAGACCTAAAGTTGTGTAAAAAATGCATAACTTTAGGTTTTTTT
>CAJOOI010000151.1 GCA_905236105.1 uncultured Acholeplasmatales bacterium | reverse complement strand
GGTGATATTGCTTTAGGTGATAAAACAGTAGTACATGCTGTTAGAAGTGGTAAAGAAGTTGCAGAAAAAGTAGACGAATACTTAAGAGGAGATAAAAGATAATGAAGACAAAAAAAGATTTATCCATAACTTTTATGGGCGTAAAATTCCCTAATCCTTTTTGTTTATCATCTTCACCAGTAGGCAATTGTTACGATATGTGTGCTAAAGCATATGAGCTTGGTTGGGGTGGTGTAGTATTTAAAACAATCGGTCCTAAACATTATTTAATTGATGAAGTATCACCACGTTTTGATTCATTAACTAAAGAAAGTGAACCATTTGTTGGCTTTAAAAATATGGAACAAATTGCTGAACATTCTTTAGAAGAAAATTTAGCTGATTTAAGAAGATTAAAAAAGAATTATCCAAATCAAGTATTAATCGCATCTATTATGGGTAGTAATGAAGAAGATTGGTGTGAACTTGCACGCTTAGTAACTGAAGCTGGTGCAGATATGATTGAGCTTAATTTCTCATGTCCACAAATGACATCTCATGCGATGGGTAGTGATGTTGGTAGTAACCCTGAATTATGTAAAAAATATTGTGAAGCTGTTAGACGTTCAACAAAATTACCATTTATGGCTAAAATGACACCAAATATCACTGATATGTGCATTCCAGCTCTTGCATCAATTGAAGGTGGAGCTGATGGAATTGCAGCCATAAACACAATAAAATCTATTATAAATATAGATTTAGAAAAGAAGGTTGGTCTTCCAATTATTAATGGCAAATCAAGTATTTCTGGTTATTCAGGAAAAGCAGTAAAACCAATCGCGTTAAGATTTATTCAACAAATGAAAACAAATCCAAAATTAAAAGATGTTGAAATTTCTGGTATTGGTGGTATTGAAAACTGGGAAGATGCAGCAGAATTTATTCTTCTTGGTTGTAAAACATTACAAATTACAACAGCAATTATGCAATATGGTTATAGAATAATTGAAGATCTAACTGATGGTTTAAGACATTATATGGAAAAAGAAGGAGTAGACCATCTTGAAGATCTAGTAGGATTAGCGAATAAAAATATTATTCCTGCTGAAGAATTAGATAGAGATTATAAAGTATATCCTGAAATCAATGAAGACAAATGTATTGGCTGTGGTAGATGTGTAATTTCTTGTTATGATGGAGCACATCAAGCAATGAAATGGGATGAGGAAGAAAGAAGGCCATTCTGTGATACAACTAAATGTGTTGGTTGCTTATTATGCGGTCTTGTATGTCCTGTTGGTGCTATAAATGCTGGTGAAAGAGTCTTAAAAGAAAATAGAAAACCAAAGAACCTGAAAAAAATAATTTTACAAGATTCATTCCAAAAATTATAAAATATGTATGCTAATTAGCATATCAGAAATGGATGAAATAAAAAATACACCCTTGAAGTTATCTTGGGTGCATTTTTTTATATTATATTTTTATTTCATTTCTTTCAATTTTAATATCATAAACAAAATCATATTTTTCTTTATCAAAAACTATTAGAACATTAATTATTCTTATTTTTTACATTCTAGAAAAGAGATTTTGATTATTACGTATCAAAACCTTTTTCATTTTCAATTTCATCTTTATTATATTTATAATAAAAAACAAAATGTTCAATACAATTTTTATATATTGAACTATCGACTAACCTAAAGCCAAAATTTTCATAAATTTTAATGTTATCTTTCAAATCTGTTTCCAAACATATATTATATTTATATTCTTTTGCAAATGATATAACTAAATTCATAAGACTTTTGCCATATCCTTGTCTTTGAAATTCTTTTTTAGTAGCGAATATATAAATATACCAAGTATTATCATCAATATATTTTTTTCTTTTTTTAAATGCATATTTTTCAAATGCATTTTGTCTTAAAGTAGCAGGTTTAAATAATAAATAAAAAGATTTTAAGTCTATAGCCTTTAAATATTGAAAACTACCAGTCTTTTTTGCATTTGATTTTTCAATCAATAATGTTGATTCAAAATTTTTTGATGCAATACCTATGGTTTTTCCAATTCTACTTTTAAAATCTATTTTAAGCATCCTATGAAATGTTTTTTCTTTATATCTTCCATTAAATGAGTATTCAATTACTGGATAACCATTAAAAGCATTTGATATAGTTTTAGCAAAATTATCCCTGTTATTTAAATTAAGTATATTTTCATTATCTATTCCATTTTTAAGACAATAATTAATAAATTCCAAGCATTCATTATCCGTTTTCAACATTTTATTCTCACTTCCAATAAAATTTTTTTATTTTGAAAGTTTTGTATCATAAAGAAAAATGATAATCAATTAAACAAGTTATTGTAATTTTTTTTATAATTTATTCCCTATTCTACTCTAAAAACCTATTTTTTTATGTTTTTAAATAAAAAATTAAAAAAAGACTTGATAAAAACGTTTTCTGTGATATAATTTTTAAATCACTGAGTATTTTTATTCAAATTTCAATAATTAATATATTAGGGGGAGACTATGAGTAATAAAGTAGTTGTTTCTTTAGTGCTTGCTTTAGTTGCAGCACTAATTACTATTCTTTATGCTTTCTTAATTTTTTATAAAATTGGAAAAATTAAAATAAAGAATAAAAAAGTTGAAGATGTCTCAGCATACATTAGAAGTGGTGCAATGACATTCTTAAAAAGAGAATATAAAATAATAATTATATTCGTTATTATTGTAGCAGTAGTTTTAGCTTTATTAGGCTTAATTCCTGCTTTAAATGGAAAAGCTGAAGGCGTAGGCTGGCAATCATCATTATGTTTTATCGTTGGTGCAGCATTCTCTGCATTAACTGGTTTAATTGGCATGTTAATTGCTACAAAATCAAATTCTAGAACTGCTGACTGTGTTCAAGAAAAAGGTATAAGCGGTGCACTTAAAGTCGCATTCTCTGGTGGTGCAGTTTTAGGCCTATCAGTAGTTGGCTTTGGTCTATTAGGACTTGCTGGTTTATCATTTATATTTGCTGCTGGTATTTCTGGTGCTCATAATGTTACTTTAGACGACGGCTTAGAAAATGCAGCAAAAATAGTAACAGGTTATGGCTTAGGTTGTTCAATGATAGCTTTATTTGCTAGAGTTGGTGGTGGTATTTATACTAAAGCTGCCGATGTTGGTGCTGATATCGTAGGTAAAATTGAACAAAATATTCCAGAAGATGATCCAAGAAATCCTGCAACAATTGCTGATAATGTAGGCGATAATGTAGGAGATGTTGCTGGTATGGGTTCAGATTTATGCGAATCTTATGTTGGTTCAATTATTTCTGCATTAACACTTGGTTCAGTTGCAATTAATGGCAATAATTATGAAATTACACGTTTATTATTCCCATTATTAATTGCAGCATGTGGTTTAATTGCAGCAGTATTATCAGTTATTATTATTCGTTCTAGACAATGGAAAAATCCTCAATTAACATTATCTATTGCAACTTATATTGCAACTGGTATTGTAGTTGTTGCCACAATATTGCTTTCTATTTTCTTCTTAAAAGATGGAAATGGTAATGCAGAACCTAAAGCTATAGGTGCTGTATGTGCTGGTTTAATTTGTGGTATCTTAGTTGGTAAAATTGCAGAAATTTATACATCAAGTGATTATAAAGCTGTAAAAGAAATTGCCAAAGAAAGTGAAACAGGTCATGCAACAAATATTATTGCAGGCTTTAGTGTAGGTTTAAAATCTACATTCTTAACTATCGTTGCTTTAGCAGCTGGTATTATTGTTTCATTTTTATTCTTAAAAGAATATGGTATAGCTTTAGCAGCAGTAGGTATGCTTTCAACAGCTGGTATTACAATTTCAGTTGATGGTTATGGCCCAATTTCTGATAACGCTGGTGGAATTGCTCAAATGAGTGGACTACCTGAAGAAGTAAGACATGTAACTGACCATCTAGATTCAGTTGGAAACACAACAGCCGCAATTGGTAAAGGTTTCTGTATCGGTTCAGCAACATTTACTGCTTTAGCATTATTATTATCTTATGCACATTCAGTTAACCTTGAAGCCGCAGACTTGCTTAAAACAGAAGTATTTGTTGGTTTATTAATTGGTGGTATGTTACCATTCTTATTTTCTGCATTAGTTATCTCTTCAGTTGGTAAAGCTGGAAATAAGATGGTAGTAGAAGTTAGAAGACAATTTGCAGAAAATCCAGGAATTTTAACTGGTACAGTAGTTCCTGATTATGATAAATGTATTGATATTTCGACTAAAGCTTCTTTAAAAGAAATGATTTTACCAGGTGTAATAGCTGTTTTAACACCTATCGCTGTTGGATTTGCTTTAGGTAAATATGCTCTTGCAGGCTTACTTGCAGGTGGTTTACTTTCTGCAATTATGCTTGCTGTATTTATGGCAAATGCTGGTGGGGCTTGGGATAATGCTAAAAAATATATTGAAGAAGGTCACAATGGTGGTAAAGGTAGTTTATCTCATCAAGCTTCAATCACTGGTGATACAGTTGGAGACCCATTAAAAGATACTGCAGGTCCAGCAATGGATATATTAATTAAATTAATGTCAATTATTGCATTAATTATTGCACCTATTATTTCAACACTTCCTTCTTTATGGGATTTAATTGTTGAAGCAATTGGTTAATATAAATATTTAAATCCATTCGTAAGGCATAAATTTTTAAATAAGTTTATGCCTTTTTTTTCAAAAAAAATACCTCCAAATTATTTATGATTGGGGGTATTTTTATATTGATTGAAATTATTTTTTTCTAATCATTTTTTATTTCATCAAAATTAGGATATGATTTTGATGCACCTGGTCTTGAAACAGATATACTTGCAGCATATGATGCATAATCTAACGCTTCTTTAAATTCATATCCGAGTGATAAAAGGCCTACAAAAACGCCATTAAAGCAGTCTCCTGCACCAGTAGTATCTATTGCGTTTGTTTTATATGCTTTTATATGCATATCATTAGTTTCATTTACAAAATATGCTCCATCTTCCCCTAATGTTACAATCACATTTTTTACTCCACATCTAATTAAATAATCAGATTCATCAATATATGATTGGAAAATATTTCTAACAAGTAAATTTAATTCAGTTCTATTAGGTGTCAAATAATCTACATTTTTTAGAATAAAATCATCTAAAGGTAGATATGGAGCTGGATTTAATATAACTATCTTACCATATTCTTTAGCTTTTTTTATTATATATTTTATTGTATCTAAATTGACTTCTAATTGTAGAAGAATATAATCTGTTTCTTCTATTAAATAGATATATTTATCTATATCTTTTTTATTTAAATGTGCATTAGCTCCACTATTTACAATTATTTTATTTTCAGATGTTTCTTCTTCAACATTAATAAACGCAACACCAGTAGAACATCTTTTTATAATTGGTATTACATTTAAATTATATTTTTTTAATTCTTTTAAAATATAATCTTTATAATTATCGTTACCTAAGGCTGTTAAAAAAGTGACATCTGCACCTGTTATTGATGCAGCTACAGC
>CAJOOI010000150.1 GCA_905236105.1 uncultured Acholeplasmatales bacterium | reverse complement strand
CCTTCTTTTAACATAAATTGTCGAGCAACATCAGTATTTTTTTCTTGTTTTGCTGATTCTACATAACGTGCATAAATAATATCTTTATCATCATCTGATAATTCATCAAAATCTTCACCATATTTAGTTTTACAATATTCATCACGATTATGAATATATGCTTTTTTGGAATCAAGATTGGCATCTTTAGCAATTATGCCTTCTACTTCAATATTTTTTAATGTGTCTTCATCAATATTCAATTGATTTATATATTGGTTATGAGCTTCTTTTTCTTCATTACTAAAATTAGAAAATTCATATTGTCTTGTTAAATTATCATATTCAAATTCTTTTGAATTAACAGACATAACATTCTCGTGTAATAAATTATCAAATTCTTTATTTCTGTTTTCGTAAAGATCTTTATAAACATTTTTATCAGTAATACGCTTTAATACATCGACTGGTATAAAAAAAGATGGATCTTTTTCTTTTGCTTGTTCAATTAATTTATTAACATAACCACTTCCATCTTTAATTAAAGATTCAAGTCTTTCTACACCTTCAAGCTTTACATCAGGATTAGGATTAGTTACAAGCAAGAATTTTAAGGCAGCCTTTTGACATAATTGAATCTTATCATCCGGTTTAGCACCAAAGCTTGTATTAAGTAATGTAAGTAATGCTTTATCTAATTGATCAGCAAGTTGTTCTGGAGTTTGGCCTTTTTCTGCTATATAAGTTATTTCATCAAAATTTCCATAATTTTCAAAGCTGTAAGTTTCTGGATTATAAAAACTATGATTAAATAATTTAAGATCTGTTTGAGGCTCATCAACTAATAAAAATTTATCCAAATTAAAATAATCATTAGTATAATAAATTTTACCTCTATCATATTCTGCTTGATCAATTGGCTTTGAATATACAGTTTCAAATATTTCTGTAGCAGCTAGGTTTTTGCTCCAATTTTCTTTGTCAAGACGTGCTAATGCCTCACCAATTCTAGCATTAGCAAGTGTATTAGGACCAGCTAATTTATTTGCTGACAAATGATTAATTGCATCAATTCCTGCTAAACCTTTACCATCTGGGCCAGCAATACTTTTATTTGCAACCTTATATGGAAGAATATAATCATGATAATATTTTTGATAATAATGTAATGGTTTTTCTAAGAACTCATCTATTGTAGGATTCCCTTCTGTTTTTGAAACAAAAGATTTATAAAATGAATATACAGTATATATACCATTTAATTGGCTCACACCTGCAACATCTTCTCTTAGATTAGGAGGTAGAGTAATGTTTCTTGTAACATCAACATTTCCAGGATATAAATCATATTCACTAGCAGGGAAATTTTTATGAATCGTTTCTAATAAATCTTTGGTTTGTTCATCATGTTTTATTACTTCTTGAGCTTTTTCATCTAATTTTTTAGGATCAGCATCCTTTTCTCCATTATTTACTGCGTTTAATTGGTTTTTAAAATCTATAATTGCATCATTATATTTTGATAAAGCATAAGCTTTTGTACCTTGTTCTGCAACTATACCATCTGAAACGTAACCATATTCTTCTAATTTATTAAATATTTCTTTAAGTGAATTTTTTGTATGATCAGAATAAGTTAATTCTGCAGATTTTAGTTTTTCAAGATCTGCTTTATTTTTTTCAGCTTCTTCTTCATTTTTGCCTGGATTAACCACAGTATAACTATATGATTTTGTTGGATCAGGGATAATTGTAGTAATCGCATCAAAATTAAATTCTCCTGATTTTAATTCTTCTTGGGCCATATCATTGGCAGAATGAAGTAATGCAGTTTCACGACTTTGTCTAAGATCATCTAATTCCTTAGCAGTATAATCAGGATTTACTAAAATATCATTAACTTTATTTAAATTTTCTACATTAATAGCTTTATCCTTTACAGCATTAATTTCTGCATCATATCTTTTTACATAATGATGTTCTTTATCAAAAACAGTTTTATATTCGTTTATTTCTTTTTCAATATTTTCTAGTTGTTCCTTACTCAAAGAATTAATATATATAGGCAAAACCAAATTAATATTATTCTTAATATAGTTACGTGGAATAAAATTATGTTCTTGATATAATTCTTTAAATTCTGGAGTAAGATGATTTGTTTCTTCTAAAAATTTATACAATGAATCAAAATCAGTACAATTTGCTTCATATTCATCATGAAGCTTGCCTCCACCATCAAATTCAGGTAAATTTGCCACTTTACTTCTCAAATTAGCTAGCATATTATTTTTAATTCT
>CAJOOI010000149.1 GCA_905236105.1 uncultured Acholeplasmatales bacterium | reverse complement strand
ACCATTTCTTTAATCATTTTCAAATTTACAGCAAATACAGTTGTCATATCAAATCTAGCTGATTGGCATATCGCAGTTGATATCATAACTATTTTTGCATTATGAATGATTATGCCATTCATTTGTTTTCTTACAGTATTTTCGAAAACAAAATTTAAATTAATTAATAATTCTTCATTATTCTTGTATGAAGTAAGTAAAATTACCTCATCTTTTGATAAATCATTGTTTTTTGATATATTTTTAGCTACTTTCTTATATATCTTATAAGCTCTTGGAGATAAAGCTTCCTCTGCTGTAATTATTGCTAGAGATGGACTTTTTACAATAATTACAATCGGTCTTATTATAAAAACAATAATCAATAATGCAACTAAAGCATAAAATCCATATTCAAGCCATTCTGATTTAGATCTTAATTTATTACCTATATCTAAAACTGAACTTATAAGTATTAAAGCAAATATAGCCAAAACTCCTATAGCTAGTGTATACCATAAAAACCTTGTCTTACTTTTTGTTTTATCTTTATAAATTTTCTTTTTCATAGATTATAGATCATATAATATTTTTCAATAAATGATGGTTTTATTAATCCGTCATTTTTTAATTTAATATTAATATCCTCCTCTTCTATATTTATATATGTACTAAATTTTGCATATAATTTGCTAAAATTATTCATTAAATATATAAAATCATTAAAATCATCAGTTATAATTTTATGAATAAAAATAGTATTTTTAAATAAAGATGCACAAATAAACCCTTTAATATAATTATCTTTATCAAATAAAATCAAACCAAATAAATCAAGTTCATTTAAATATTCAAAAAAATTTTTTAGCATCAATAAGATTTTAAAATAATCTTTATCTTCCTTTAATATATATGCAGCATAAGAAATTATATCTTTTTCATCTTCTCTTGTAATAATTTTAACATATGATGTTTTATTTACTTTTTCATATGCTCTAAGAATTGATTTATATTTCTTATTATATATTAAAAAATCATTTGGTTTATATAAATATGAATCTCTTATTTTATTTTCAATTACTTCATAATTATATTTTTTAAAATATTCTATTTCTTCATCTAAAATAGGACCTAAAATATTATTTTCGTTTTTAATCTCAGCTACATAATTATAATCATTATGAATAATTGAATAATAATTTAAGCCAAGTTCTAAATTAGATAATCTTAAATATACTGAATTATCTTTAAAATAAATTTCAGGTTTTAAGAATTCTTTCCATAAAAATAAATATTTAGGATTAAAATAACTTAAATAAATATTTTCGTTTATTAATTTTTCATATCTTTTAACATCTAAGAATGTTAAGGTGTGAAAATTTAACATAAATGCCTCTTAAAATATTATAGCACTAAGGTTATAACATTTCATCTAAAAATTACATTAGTAAATTTTTTTTCAATATATGAATATATTTTATCACCCAAATATTTATATACTTCAGTCCATGAACCTTCTTCATTAATAATTAATGCTGGATTTGATGCTTCAATAGATGAAAAATCATCTTCTAAAGCAAAAAAATCATCATAAACAGAAGCTAAAGTTGGGCAATATCCTATAAATGAAGAATTCTCATATGAGATATCATAATCAAGCATAAAATTTATAAATTTATGAGCCAAATCTACATTTGTTGATGTATTAGGTATTACAAGTGAATCAAAAAATACATTATTATGATTTTTTGGAGCATAAATGCCATAATTTTCAGTATTTTTTTCATCACCAGATTCAATATCTGCATAATATGCATCAAAAAAATCACCTGAATATACTAAAGCAACATCAAGCTTACCTGATGCAACATCTAATTTTAAATCATCACTACCCCACTGATAAAAATTAGTTTTTTCTAATAAATCCATACATTTATCTATTTCATTTGTATCAGTTGTATTTAGTGAATATCCTAAATACAATTCAGCAGCTGCAAGTGCATCTCTTGATGAATTATACATCCCAACTTTGCACCCTTTTGGAAGTATTTCATGATTAAATAATACTTCCCACTCATATTCTTCTATTATGCTTTCAAGCTCAGGATATTTTCTTTTTGAATACATAATTCCAAGTGAGCCCCAAAAATATGGAATATATGTACCTTTATATCTAATACAGTCGCTTGAATTCATTAAATCTTCTAATTCTTTTACAAAACAGCCATCCTCATAATTTGATAATTTATCATAATCTAATTTAATTAATAAATTTTCTTCATTCATCTGATCAATCATATAATCAGATGGTACAACAATATCATATTCTGCTTGTTTATTTAATATTTTAGAATACATAGATTCATTTGAATCTGTTGTGACTTGTTTTACATTTACTTTAAATTCTTTTTCAAAAGCGACTATTACATCATCAGACATATAATCTCCCCAATTTAAAATTAATAAATCACACCCTTTAGAAGAACATGATGAAATAGTTATTAAAGATAAGATGAAACTAAAAAATAATAATATTTTTTTCATTTTCTTCCTTCTTTCTTCTTAAATGAAATAAGTTGGAAAATAATTATAGCACTAAATGTGATAATCATAAGTATCGTATTATAAGCACATGCTTGATTCCATTGACCATTTCTTAATGTTTTTAAATTACCATAAATCCATGTTGAGAAATTATCATTTGAAGCACTAACAAAATAAGTAATAATAAAATCATCAATACTCATAGTAAATGCGAGCATCGCACCACTAAAAATTCCTGATTTAATATTAGGTATTATTACTTTAAATAAGGATGCTTTAGGAGAACATCCTAAATCCATTGCCGCATCAAATAATGAATTATCTTGATTTAATTTAGGTAATACAGATAATACAACATATGGTGTTGAAAATAATATATGGGCAATTAATGTTGTAATAAAGCCATAATTTGAAACTATATTCACCTTAATAATTATTGATATTATTTGAAATACTATAAGTAAAAATGCTGCAGTAACTATATCTGCGTTAAGTATTGGTATATTATTTAAAATAATAAATCTTCTTTTTGTTTTTTTACTTAAAGCATTAATTCCTATTGCAGAAAGAGTTCCAAATATAGTAGATATTATTGTTGATAATATAGTTATTTCAAGTGTAAAAAATATAGCATTTCTTAGTTCATTATTTTTCCATAATTTTATATACCATTCACCAGTTATACCATTTAATCTATAACCAAGTGGATCTGTAGATATAGATGTTAATCCCATTACTATTATTGGCACATATGTAATTAATAACACAAATACAAAAGTTAATATTATACCTGTTTTATATGATATTTTCTTTATTTTATGTGAGGTAGGTTTTTTTACAATTATTCTTTCTTCCATCATAATAATGTTTCTCCTTCCTCATCAACTTTTGAAACTATATATAAGCTCCCTAGTACCAATATTATTATTACTAGACTCCAAATTGAGCCTATATTATAAAATGTTGTATAGTTTTTAAATTGTCTTTCTATTAATTGTCCAACCATCGCATAATTTGGATCTTCTTTTGTCACTATCTTAGGTATTGTAAATGACATTGCTGCAGGCAAAAATACCATCATAATACCTGAAAAAATACCTTTTGATGACATTGGCATAGTCACTTTAAAAAATGTTTTAACTGGAGATGCACCTAAATCTCTTGATGCTTCATTTATTGATATATCCATTTTTTCTAAAACTGTATAAATTGGAAATATCATAAATGGCAAATATACTAATGTCATAACCGCTATTATTTTTAATGCCTTAAAATCTGATAAATCAATTGTAAAACCAAATACATTAGTAAAAAAGCTATTTTCAGACAATAAATTATTAATTGTTTGAATTCTTAATAACATATTAGTCCACATAGGCATAATAAATATTAATAATATTAAATATTTATGTTTTAATTTACTATGTGAAATAAAATAAGCAATTGGATAACCAATTAATAAACATAAAATAGTTGCGATTAAGGCATATAATAAAGATCTTAATAAAGAATTTATAAAAGTTTTATCAACTAAGGCTTGTAAATTATTAGCTGTAAATGATACTTCACTGATATTAAATGTATATGCAGAAAATGATTCAATTGTTGAGAATGCAAAAACAATCATAAGAATCAAAGGAATACCAGTAAAAATTATCATCCATACTAAATATGGAATTGAAAATTTTTTAAATCTGTTCATTAACTTTCATAAGATGGATCTCATATGGATCAACATTAAGACCTATCTTTTCTCCTACTTTTGCATTCTCATATGTATGTATTACTACTTCTTTTCCTAATACATCTAAGCAAATTTCAAAATGAACTCCTTTAAATACTATATCAGTAACTACACCTATAATTTTTGCTTTATCTAATGATACTCTATCAAAATCTTCAGGTCTAATTACAACATCACATAATTCTCCTTCATTAAAGCATTCATCTACACATTCAAATGTATTATCTAAAAATTTAACTACTTTATTTCCTAAATAAACACCATCAAAGATATTTGATTCGCCAATAAAATTGGCAACAAATCTATTTTTAGGTTCATTATATATATCTTCAGGCTTCCCAATTTGTTGAATAACACCTTGATTCATAACTACTATTGTATCACTCATTGTAAGTGCTTCTTCTTGATCGTGAGTTACAAATATAAAAGTAATGCCTAATTTTCTTTGCATTTCTTTTAATTCATATTGCATTTCCTGCCTTAATTTTAAATCAAGAGCTGAAAGTGGTTCATCAAGAAGTAAAATTCTTGGCTTATTTACTATCGCACGTGCGATAGCAACTCTTTGTTGCTGTCCACCACTCATCTGATCTATTTTTCTATATTCATATCCTTCAAGCTTAACTAATTTTAAGGCATCAAAAACTGCTTCTTTAATTTGTTTTTTGTTCATCATTAAAGATCTTGCACTTTTCATTTCTAAAGATTTATCTTTTAATAATGCTTTTCTTTCTTTTTCTAATTTAGTAAGTTCATCCCAAGTTGCTATCTTTTTTAATTCTTTTAATTCTGCTTCATATGTTTTTTTTGCTTTTGCTTCACTTATACCATTTTCTATATCTAATGCTATTTTGTTATCTATTTCTTTAATTCTTTCTTTAGCATTTTTAACAACATCATCTTTGTTCCATTCAATTTCAATTTTTTCATCAAGTTTTTCAATTAAAGGTGTATATTTTAATTCAATTTCTTCTAATTTCTTTTCAATAAGATTGGATTTTGTTTCACTTATATCATTTTTTATTTGTATTTTAATTTCTTTTAATCTAGATTTGATTTCAATTTTTTCTTCTTTTGAAATATTTTTTTTGTCTAATTCATGTAAAAGCTTATTTCTTTCTTGTTCATATTTTCTAGTACATTTTGTTTTTATTTCTGCCATAATACGAGAAAAATTTCTTAAACCAAATGCGACATTATCAAAAACATTTAAATGAGGAAATAATGCATATCTTTGAAAAACAGTATTAATTGGTCTTTGATGGGCAGGTACATTATTAATAACAACATCATCTAAAATAATTTCTCCATAATCTGGATCTTCAAAACCGCCTATCATCCTAAGTGTTGTAGTCTTACCACAACCAGATGGACCTACAAGTGTAATAAATTCATTTTCATTAATATATAAATTTAAATCCTTTACTATTACATTATTAGCAAATGATTTATTAATATGTCTTAATTCTATAAGTTTTTTTGCCATATTTTACTCCCAATTAAAAAGTAGGTGGGCATGAAACCCAGATTACTTTTGATTTATTTTTAGAAATATTTATTAAATGATGTTCATATTTTGATTCAAAATAAAATGAATCACCTGTTTTACATACATATTTATTATTGCCATATACAACTTCTATTTCACCTTCTACCACATATCCAAATTCTTCTCCAACATGTGGCGCATCAAATTCAGTTACAGCACCAATATCAAGTTCGACTAAAATTGGTTCCATCATCTTTTTTTGAGATACAGGTATCAACCAAGTTTTTATATATTTATCACAAATTTTATCATTTTGTTCATTATATGAATAAATGATATTTTCATTTTCTTCTTCTTTAAAAAAATCAGAAATACTAATTCCTAAAACTTCTAATATCATTTCTAAATTATCAATTGATGGTGAAACTTTATTATGCTCTAATTGTGAAATAAAGCCTTTAGATAATTCACATCTATCAGCTAATTCTTCTTGTGTTAAATTTAAATAATTTCTTAAATTTTTTATTTTTAATCCAATATCCATAATAGCGCCTCTATTTATATAAACATTTTGTTTATTTAATTAAACAATTTTTGCATTAATTATATAATAATTAAAATAATAATACAATACTTAAAAAAACTTTAACAATTTTTTAAAATTAGTGATATAATAGGCGCATACGTTTTTAGGAGACTTAGGTTTTATGATTATATATTATTCTATATTGTTCGGATTATCAGTGCTACTTGGAGTTTTATACGCACTGATATGGCACAAGCATTTTGATGTCCATATAACTTTAATATTTTTGATAACCCCAATCGTTAATTTAGGTTATTTATTAGTTTCTTTATCAACAAATTTAGATGAAGCATTACTAGCCAATAAAATAACATATATTGGTGGATGTTATTTATTACTTATGATTTTATATGCAGTATTTTCGTTATGTAAAATCAAAATACCTGTTTGGTTAAGAATTCTATTTTTAGTTATTAGTTCAATAATATTCTTGTTTTCACTTACAATTGGATATACAACATTATTTTATAAAAATGTAGATATTGAATTTATAAATGGTGCTACAGTATTAACTAATAAAGAATATGGTTTTATGCATACTATTTTCATAATTATGGTTATTACATATTTTTTAATTTGTATATTTTCAATTATTTATACATATATTAAAAATAAACAAGTATCAAGAAAAATTATACTTCTTCTTGCAATTATTGAAGTAATTGGAGTTTTAAGCTTTTTCTTGGGAAGATTAATTTCCAAAAAAGTTGAATTAATACCTGCAGCATATATCTTAGCTTTATTTATATTCGTTATTATCATAAGCCGAATAAGCTTATATGATATTTCTGAAACAGCAATTGAATCAATCATCGAAAAAGGTGATACTGGTTTTGTATCTATTGATTTTAGATATAGATATTTAGGTAGTAATGAAACTGCAAAATTGATTTTACCTGAATTAAATGATTTAATTGTTGATAGAAAAATTCAAACAAATAATTATTGTTATTTATTTATCAATCAAATAAATAAATATAATGAAGATGAAAATAATAATTCATTATT
>CAJOOI010000148.1 GCA_905236105.1 uncultured Acholeplasmatales bacterium | reverse complement strand
TATCATTTCAATATGCGCATATAAAAGGGTTATTTTCGGATGATTTTTCTTTTGTTACAAGGAACGAAAATAATACATTAATTTTTAATTTTTCTTTACTTAATAGTGTATTAGACTTTTTAGATAGTATAAATTTATATCCAATGATAAATCTTGTTTATCTATCAAATGTTATTGCAAGTAATACTAAAAAAAACATTTTCTCAAAAAATTATAATGTTTCTTTCCCAAGAAGCTTAGAAGAATGGAGAATATTATTAAAAACATCTATTACATATTTTATTAAGCGCTATGGAATAGAAAAAGTAAATAAATGGATTTTTATACCATGGGTTACTCCTGAGGCAACATCTTTTCAATTTAATCCAAATGATGAATATGAATTTTATGAATATTATAAAAATACATATCAAGCTATTAAAGAAATAAGTCCTGATATCGTTGTTGCATCACCAGAATTTTTTCCAATAACAAATAAAAATGAAGATTATATGTTGAGATTTTTGAATTATGCTAAAACAAATAATTGTTTTCCAGATTTCTTAAGTTTAATGTTTTATGCAGATGATAAAATAGATGAATTATTTGAAGTTCAATTAGATACATATAATTATCATAAGTCAACAACTGCAATGTCAACTGATGAAAAATTAATGAATAGATATTTAAGAAATCTATTATTATCTTTAGAAAATAATAGTTTTAATATTCCTTTGTGGATTACTGAATTCAATTATACAATAACACATAAAAATCTACTTTTAGACACACTTTTCTTTCCAAATTTTATTGTTAAGAATTATTTAGATAATATGCATTTAATAAATTCTCTAGGTATTTGGCATTTATCTGATTATGAAGACAATTTAATACATAAAGGTTTATTTTATGGTGGAAGTGGCTTGTTTTTAGGAAATAATTTAGCTAAACCTGCTGCAGGAATATTTAATTTTCTTACAAGACTTGGTGATGAAATAATTATAAAAGGTGAAAATTATGTAATTAGTCGTTATTCTAATAGACCAAATAATTATTACATTATTTTATATAATTACGATAATCCATCTAAAAACGCATTATCTTTTGACATAGAAGATAGATATTCTGTATTTACTAAAACCGAAAGAAACAAATTTAAAATATCAATATCAAATTTATCATATGAAAGTGCATTTTTAAGAGAATTTTCTATTAATAGATATCATGGAAATCCATATGATAGATGGCTTCTTATGGGCAAACCTGAAACTGATATATATAACAAAAATTTCAATGTTATAGATCAAATCTTAGAAGCTTCTAGACTACCTGATTATAAAGAAGAAAATATCAATATCATAAATGGTGTATTAAATTATGAAATTAATGTAGATACACTTGAAATAAAAGGAATAGATATATTATTAAAATAAGCAACGCTTTTTGGCGTTGCTTATTAATTATAATCTTGTTTCCCATCTGTCACAAAAGACATTTTCTTCTGCTTTACCTTTAAATTCAGATTTACCAACTATTTTTTCTATTGCTGTTTTAATGTTTATGACATTATCTGAATAAGCATTAATATATGTATGGATTTGAGGGATATCAATAAGATGATTTGTATAATTTAGACTCATAGCAATCGTAGGAATTTCTTCATTATACCATGGCATTTCTTTACTGTGGTTGCAACTCCATCTTATCCTTACATTGTTTTCTTGAGCATATCCTTTTACATTTATTACTACTAAAGCAAAATCGTGATTCATAATAAATTCTTTTCTTGAGGTCATACTCATCATTTCAACCATATTCATGAAATTAACGCCTTTTTCATTTTCTAAATCATGAAAATTTGGGCATACATCTACTTCAAAACCAGCATTTTTTAATTCATCAATTAATATTTGTTTTGTTTTATCACCTTTATATCCTTTTGAAGTTGGAGTTGAATTAACATAAACTAAATAACATCTTTTTTGTTTTTCAGGATTTAAAGGCAAATATTTTCTTGTATCTTTAACTAAAGTAATGCATTCTTCTGCGGCCTTTTTAGTATATTTTTTATGTTCTTCACAACCTATAATATTCAAATTCTCTTTTGAAGGAATTTTTATTTTTTCATCATTTAAATGAAGTTTGGCTTTAAGGCCTAAAATACGGAAGCAGGCATCTTTTAATCTTTCCTCTGTTAATCTTTTATCTAAATATGCATTTTTAACTGATTCCATATCTTCTTTTACATCATTTGCAAATAATAGCATATCACAACCAGCAATTATCGCATCTGGTAGTGCATTACATCTTTTTTCTACACCTGAAAAACCCAACATATGTGTTGCATCAGTAATTATAAGACCATTAAATCCCATATCTTTTCTTAATAAATCAGTTAATATTTCTTTTGATAATGTTGCTGGTTTTATTTCTTCATTTTTAATTCCTAAAACTAATTTTCTACTCATATTAGGTAAAGCAATGTGTCCTACCATTATAGTTTCAAGACCATCATTAATTAAATTACGATAAACATAACCAAAATTCTTTTCCCACTCATCTACACTTAAATTATTAACACCCATCACTAAATGTTGGTCTAATTCTTCAACACCATCGCCAGGAAAATGTTTAGCAGTACAAGCCATATTAGGGTTTGCAGCTTTAATTCCTTTGATATATGCACGAGCATATTCTAATACTTTTTTAGGGTCATCACTAAATGCTCTTGTATTAACTATTGTATTTCGCCAGTTTTTATAAACGTCTACTACTGGATTAAACATCCAATTAGCTCCTAAAGCTGATGCTTCTTTTGCTGCAACATAGCCTACATTATAAGCATTTTGGGTATCACTTCCTGCTCCACATTCTACTGCAGTTGCAACAAAAGTTCCATTAGGTGCAACACCATTTCCACCTTCATCACAATTGGCAGCAATTAATAAAGGAATCTTACTGAATTTTTGTAATGTAGTATTTTGCAAATATGCTCCATTCATATCTTGATTTTGCCATCTAAAGCCACCAAGATGAGAATTATTTATTAAATCATTTAATATATTATCATCAAAATGAGGTGTTGCCTTTAGCAATACAAACAATTGTCCTATTTTCTCATCTAATGATAAATTATTATAATTGTCATTTACCCATTTTATTTGTTCATCATTTAAATAAAATGGTTTTTTTGTTAAATCAACCATCTTTACCCTCCGCTATATTACTTTTTTAGTATATCACAAATAATAATATATTTGTCTAGATTTTTTTAATGAGTTTATTTGAATTTAGAATGAATTTTTAAAATTATATTTATTTTCTATTTTTTCCAAAAAGAAAAACCTTACTGATTTTTTTCAGTAAGGAATAAATACATTTTAATTATTAATTATTTTATATAAACAATAAATTTCAGTATAACAAATCCAATATTTATTATTTTTCTAATTCTTTTTCAAGTAATGTTACAAGTTCATCTAATCTATTTACAACTGCCATAAATGCTTCTTTTTCTTCTAAATTTACTCCAGCTTTTTTTATTAATTCAACTGGAAAATCAGAAGAACCAGATTTTAATAAATTAATATATGCATCAAAGGCGCCTGGAACATTATTTTTTACATTTTGATAAATTGCTTGGCTCGCTGCATAGCTTGTTGCATATTGATATACATAAAATGGTGTATGGAATAGATGAGGAATATAACACCAAACTAATTTTTTAAGTGGCTCTTTATCTAAATCTAAGCCATAAATTTTCTTATATAATTTAGCCATAATATTTGATAATACTTCTTCATCAATTACTTCACCTTTTTCATATAATTCATGAGCCTCATATTCATATGCAGCAAATAAAGTTTGACGATAGAATGTTGCGATAAGACCATCGATTGCTTCTTGTAATAATACTATTCTTTCGTTCTTGTCGCTAACATTTTCCATTAAATAATCTAAAAATCTTGCTTCATTAAAAGTTGATGCAACTTCAGCAACAAATATAACATAATCATGAGTTTCATATGGTTGGCCTTCAATTGAATACATTGAATGAATTGAATGTCCTGCCTCATGCGCTAAAGTAAATGCGCTATTTAAATCATCTGTATGATTAAGCATAATAAATGTGCCTTTATCATATGAATGAGTTGAATATGCACCTGTTGATTTCCCATCTAGTGGATATACAGATACTCTTCCTTCGCTTGTTACTTCTTTTGCTTTATTATAAAAATCATCACCAAATTTTTTATCTGCTTCTAATACTAATCTTCTTGATTCTTCATATGTATATTTTGTTTTAGATTGAGCAAATTTTAAAAATCT
>CAJOOI010000147.1 GCA_905236105.1 uncultured Acholeplasmatales bacterium | reverse complement strand
ATCTTCTAATACTACTAAATCTACTACTTCAGGAGATGTAAAACCTAAATATTGTTTAACTTCAGGTTTTACAGTACCAACTGTTGCTTTAAGATTATCAACATCAGTAGGTTCATTAGGATATGTGCCATCTAAATTTTGTTTGAAATGTTTAACAACATAATTTGCTGTTTTTAATTCCCATTTAGCATAAATAGTTGTATTTTCAGTTATTTCTATATTATCAAAATCAAATTCTAATGCATTTTCTTCATTTGATACAAACCAACCTAAGAAATTGTAATTAGCTCTTGTAGGGTCATCTGCAGGTTTAGTTGCTTTAGCATTTAATTTAATTTTATCTGTTCTTAATAATACATCTTCTTCTGCTTCAGTATATAAATAGAATTTAACATCAAATGTTATTTCAGTCCAATGAGCAGTTAAAGCAATATTTTCAGTGATAGCTGAATTGAAGTCAAATGCTACTTCAGCATTTTCTTCAAACCAACCATCAAATGTATAACCACTTCTTTGTGGATCAGTAGGTTTAGTTGCTTTTGCGTTTTCTTCTACTTTTTGTGTTGGAATTTCTTCAGCATCTTCATAACCTAAATCAAATGAAACATCAAATTTCGTTTTTTCTTTATCTTGGAATAGTTTCATTCTTTCAATTTTTTCTTCACCAGATCCTAATTCCGTATCACCTTCTTTATCACTGCCAAAAGTAATTGTATAAGTACCTGCTAATAAATTTTCAAATACTATCCAACCTTTTGTTGATTTTTCTAATGTAAATTCATTACCTAAGAATGTGTAAATAAATGGAGATGCTTCTGTACTTTCATTTAAGTTGCTACCATTTGTATATTTCTTAGTTGCAGTATAATTTGTGTTACTTGATGTTAAAGTCAAGAATCTTAAATCATTATTGCTTTGATAAGATAACATGAATACTGCACCATCACAATCAACTTCAAATGTTACTGTATTTCCATTATATAAACTAATATATTTTTTTGATTGTTCTTTAAATTGACTATATTGACCATTTGAAATAACAAATATATCATAAGTTTTTTCGGTTTTAATATTTGTAGTAGCTTCAAATTTAGTGAAGTCATATTCATTTATACGCAAATCTACAATCCAGTGTGCATATAGATTTGTTGCTGAAGTGATTATATCATTTTCAAAATCAAATGCATCACTTGCTTCTTCTTCATACCAACCAACAAATTTAAATCCATCTTTTGTAGGATTTTGTGCAGGCTTTTCAAGCTTAGAACCGTGCTCTACTTCATCTTCACTAAATTTTTCTTCTCCATTATAGAATGTAATTTTATATGTTTTAAGTCTCCATTTAACTTTGATTGTTGTATTTTCAGTTAATAATACATCATTATTATATTCTAATTCACCTATGAACCAGCCATCTAATTCATAATTTTCTTTTGTTATTTCTTCTTCAATTCTAGCTAATGGATAATGTGAATTCTTTGCAACATCATCTATAACTATATTTTCAGTTGAGCCATCAAAACTACCACCATCTAAATCGATAATTACAGTGACGAATTCAACACCTTCTTGAACTTTCCATTTAGCATAAATAGTTTTTTCTTCTGTTACAGCTTTATTTAAATCTAATTGGATGCTGAAATCTTCATCTTCAAACCAACCATCAAATGTATAACCACTTCTTTGTGGATTTGTTTCTGGTGCTTTTATTGTATCACCATATGCAACATTTGTTTCAAGTTCATTTGAATCTTTACCAAACATACCTTCACCAGCATCAAATGTAATTTTAATCATTACACTACTAAATGCTGCATAATATGTTGCATCAGTTGAATCATCAGTAATTGGAATAAGTTTTAAATCTTTGATTGTTTTTCCATCTAAAGACCAACCATCAAATGTTTTTCCAACTTCTGCATCTGGTTCTACATAATCTTTTAATAAAGCATCTGTTATTTTTTCTAATACAGTTGTTTTAATAACAAAATATGGAGCTTCATCATTTTGTTTTAATTTTAAATTGATTGTTATTTCTTTACTAGTTACGACATTAACTGTAACTTTGCCATCAACTACAAAATCAAATACATCAGTTGATTCTTTAATTACTTTTTTATTATCATCAACTAAAACTGATAATTCTACTAATTTAAATCCTTCAGTAACTGGAACATTAAAACTAGAATTTATTGTAAATTCTTCATCTTTCTTTAATTCAGTTGTTCCTTCTACATAAGTAACTGTAATTTTCTTATCTTCTATAGATTGAACTAAAACAAGATGAGATGTTGCTTTTTGATTAGTATCAAAAGATTCACCATCTAATGTTTTATAACTATAATTAAAATATTTTTGACCAACTTCAATTGGTGTTAATGCATCTTTAATAAGTTGATCTTTAAATACGAATAAAGGTAATATATTATTATCAATTTTAACTTCAACTACATTAACATCAGAATATTCAATGTTAACACTTAAATTTTCTAATGTAAGAGCTGTATTTCCTTCTCTTCCTAAATGGAATAATGTAGAACCTTCAATTTCAAATTCAATTGAAGCTTGTGTTAATGATTGATTAGCTGAAGTTAGTGCTTCAGATACTTTTTGCTCTTTATCTGTAGCAATTTTTAATTTGGCATTCTTGGATGCATCACTTGTTTTAATACTTAAATCAAATGTGAATGTGACTTTAGCTTTACCATTAATTAATATATTAATATCTTTACCAAAAATACCATTATTTGATGTCATACTGTTGCCTAATGAAACAGTACCATCTTTTACAGTAAAATCAGTTGCAAATCCATCATTCTTAGCATCTACTAATTTATATGAAGTAGATTCCATATAAGCTAATATTTCTAAATCTTGTGTTGGTGTTAATGTAGGATTAAACCAAGTGCCATCTAAATTAAAATAAGAAAAGAATTTATAATTATCTTTTGTAACTTGATTTAATGTACATTCTTTATCTTTTTCTAAAGAGAAATTTTGTAATAATTCACCTTTTTCAAGTCCACTATCTCCTACTTTGGCCATATAAACTTTAATTTGAACTGATGCTTCAAATACAGCAACTATAACTAAATTAGATGTAACAGTTGATGGAACTTGTGAGGCATCTTCAAGCTGCCATTTAACAAATTTATAACCTTGATTTGCACTTGGTGCTACTATTGTATTATTAACT
>CAJOOI010000146.1 GCA_905236105.1 uncultured Acholeplasmatales bacterium | reverse complement strand
TTGCAAGATTTAAAAAAATAGATATTGTAGATGATGATTATCAATACATATTATTAGATGAAATCCTAAAAGAATCTAATCTACAATATAGCCAAAGATTAATAAAGGATTACATATCTAAAAGAAAAAACAATATCCCATATAAATATAATAACGTTGAAGAAGCAGCAATCTTTAATACACTATATTATAAATATCAAAATAAATTATCATCTCATGGCAAAATAGATTTTGATGATATGATATCACTCTTAGTAAATAATATAGATAATTTAAGATTAAAGGATATTATATTTGAAGAATGTAAATATATCCTAGTAGATGAATTTCAAGATACAAATAAAATCCAATTTGAATTGCTTTCAAAGCTATCTCAAAAATATGGAAACCTATTTTGTGTAGGAGATGAAGATCAATTAGTATATTCATTTCGTTCATCAGATATAGAAATAATTAATAATTATAAAAATATTGCAGATGAAGTAATAGTCCTAAATCAAAATTATCGTTGTGCCTCAAATATCCTATCTAAAGCAAATCATTTAATCTCCTATAATACAAATAGATTACCTAAAAATCTATTTTCAAAAATAGAACCTAAATTCCCAATTAAATGTGATGATTATCAGGATACAAACCAAGAAGCTGCCTTTATTGCCTCTAAAATAGAATTACTAATAAATAAAGGCTATAAGCCAAATGAGATTGCAGTATTATTTAGAAATAATTACCAATCAACAAAAATAGAATACCAGCTAAAGAAAAGAAATATTCCATTTACGACTTATGGTAAATTAAAATTCTTTTTATATGATGAGCCTAAAAGAATGATTGCGATGTATAAATTTTTAAATAATCCAAACGATTATATCCTATATCGTCAAGCAATCCCAATAGATCAGGCAATTTACCAACGCCTAATACCTGAATATAATAATTCAAATAAGAATCTACTAGATTATTTATCTGAATGTAAATATGAACAAGTATCAACTAAAGCCAAAGAAATAAAAGAACTATATAATAGTATTTCTAAATATGATAAATCAAAATTATTTGATTATTTAATGCATATTTTATTTAAAGATTCATCAAATTATGAAAAACTACATCTATTAGATTTAAGAGATTTAATTGTTAATAATGAATTAGAACATGAAATAGATATCATAAATGAGCTTATGCTAGATAATGAATCTAATGATAAAGTAATGGGAGTTAACCTAATGACAATTCACAAATCTAAAGGACTAGAATTTAAATGTGTATTTATAATATCCTTAAATGATGGAATCATCCCAGCAAGTATAAAGGATTATAACCTAATTGAAGAAGAAAGAAGATTATGTTATGTCGCGCTGACTAGAGCAAAAGAATATCTATATCTTTCTTCAGCAGAATATCATTATATAAATGGCATTAGAAAAAGATTACAACCAAGCATATTTTTGAGTGAAATAAAATGAAAAAACAACTTGACAAAATTTGTGCGGGGGGGGGGGTAAAATTTAGATATAAAATATCTATTTTGGAGGTTGGTATAATGGAAAATGGTAGTGTAAGTATTAATAAAAAACCATTTTATAAAAAATGGTGGTTTTGGGTAGTATCAGTAGTGATTGTATTGGGTGCGATTGGCTTTGCTTTAATAAAAACAGGAAGTGTTGATGCTGGAGTTAATGTTCATTTAGAAAATAACAAGAATACATCAGTTTATGAATCAAAAGTTTATTTACAAAATAACGAGTTTAAAATAAAATATGAATTAGAAGATTTTAAATATTCATATAAAAAAACAAGAGTTGATGATGATGGCTATGTATATTATGATGTCACTTTAAATTATAATTTAAGTTGTCAGTTGAGTTTTAATAATAAAAATTATAATGATGATACAATTGATTTTACTCCTTGCATTGTTTTTTATTCGACTAATAATTCTAATTTTAAAAAGGTAATCAAAACAATGACAGTACATAGTGGCCATGAATATGATTTTTCTTATAAGATTGAAGATGTTTGTGGAGGAAAAGAAAAAGAATTTGCTAGCTTTGAGTACTATGTTAAAGTATCTGTTCCAGCAAATGAATAATTTTATAGTTTAACTATAAAGCATTAATGAGTGTATCAACAATCTACAAAAGCGTTCACTAATTTATAAAAGCGTTCACATAGTGGTCGCTTTTTTACTTAAAGACGTAAAAGCGTTCACTAGTGAACTCTTTAGTGAACGCAATTTTTAAAATTGAAATGATAATTTTTTTGAATCAAAAAATAGAGTAAAAACAATTTATGTTTTTATTTACAAAGTACACGTCAAAATTTAACACTCTTCAAAAGAATTTAATATAAAAAAATAATATTAATGAGGCATTCTATTCCAGAAAGGTTGGAACTTCCAACGGAGCAGCTCCTACTTTATGAAGATGGCAAAGAACTTGCTAGAACAAAATGAGAAGTATTTATGTTTATAATCATTGCTTTATCACCCATGGTATTGTATAATATATTTGTGATATGGTGGGTGATAAAATGAATAATTTAAATAAAATAATTAATGAATGTTTAAGCTATGAAGATGAACTTGAATGGGTTGAATATAAAGAGAACATGTTTGTTATTGATGATATTGGACAATATATTTCTGCCCTTTCAAATAGTGCTGCTATATTAGGCAAGCCTAATGCCTATATGATTTGGGGAATTGAAAATAAAAATCATAACATTACTGGAACTATTGTTAATTATAATGCTGATAAGGATGGAGAACCAATTCAACATTATTTGGCGAGAAAAATATCTCCAAGTATTGCTTTTTATTTTGATGAGACAACAATTGATGGTAAAAGAATAGTTGTTTTAACTATTCCCTCAGCTAAAATAGTTCCAACTGATTTTGATGGTATTAGATATATAAGAATAGGTTCTAGTAAAGAAAATTTAAAGAAATATCCTCAAAGAGAAGCTTTTTTATTCTCAGTTTTAACATTTGGACTTCCAACAATAAATAATACAGAATCTGAATACCAAGATTTAACATTCAATCAGTTATTTACTTATTATTCATCTAAAGGAATAACCTTAAATAAGAATAACTTTAA
>CAJOOI010000145.1 GCA_905236105.1 uncultured Acholeplasmatales bacterium | reverse complement strand
AATTATATAGATTTGAATAATTATTAAACATAAGAAAAAAACGAAAGATTAAATTTATTGTTTTTATAGTTATTCATTTTAATTTTTATTTTTGAATAACTATAACCACAATCTTTGAATCTAAATGCCATAGCTTTTTCATATAAGAAAATATTTAAAATGTCTGATGATGAAGCAGTAAAAATAGCTAATTTAACAAATGGCTTTGCTTATGCTTATCAAGTTTTAGGTTATTTATTATATGAACAAAATGGGATATTAAGTGATGATGTTTTAGTGACATATGATCAATATATAATCTATGCATACTTTGGTCATCAACAAATGCCATTAAATCATTACTACCGTCTTTATTTGATAATAGTAATGATTTAGATAATAAATAAAAATTGCAGTATCTTCATTCATGGGATATTTGAAAGGTAAAAGCAGTTTGATGATATTTGAAAGACATGCAAATTTGAAATACAAATACGGAAATAGAAATTTTTGGGCGAAAGGATATTTTGCTTCAACAGTTGGATTGAAAGATGAGGTTGTAAGAGAATACATCAGAAATCAAGAACTTGAAGATATGGCTGAAGATAAGATTTCTTCAAAAGAATATCAAGACCCTTTCAAGAAGCCCAAAAATAAAAGCCACCAGTAGGTGGCGGTAATAGTGTAAAACACAATTGTCAGGCCTTTCACACGCACCTTGAGGTGCCTGTGAAGTAAAAGCCCTTATAGGGGAGCGTGAAAACCACCCGTTGAACGGGTGGATTGGTTATTTCCTCCTATTGATAATAATTCCTATTACTAAATATTTATTTAAGTATTTCCCAATATCCTTTTGTTTTACCAATTCTAGTTATATATCCCTTTTCGGATAATGAATTTAATAATCTTTGAATAGTTCTTGCTGATTTATTAGTTAATTTTGCTAATTCTTCTCTTATATATCTTGGATTGCTACATAATAAATCGTATATTTGATGTTCTGATTCTGATAAATCTTTTAATTCATTTGTGTCATAATTAGTGCCATTTGTGCCATAATTAGTGTCATTTTCTCTTACGAATGTAAAATAAAAGCCATAACTGTCTTTTGAGAATGACCATTTTAAACCATTTTCAGACATCAGTTTATTCATTCTTTTAAAACCAGAGCCTTCTTTTTCTACATCCTTGCTCCTATAAAGAATATCTAAAATCAAAGGATTTCTTTTTAACGAAGCTAAATCAGATGAAACGAAATCATTTGGGGTTAAATCATCAGGAAATGGGCCTGGATTATAAATTGTTATTTTACCAGGATGAATATCTTGGCCCTAGATAACTTACTGGAGCATCATTATTAATATAAGTTGAGACTGGAATTGATTCAAAATTAGGATTTATATTTTGATTATTGTTACAACTAAAAAAAATTAATGATGAAAATATAATCAAAAATATTGTTATAAGTTTTCTCATTTTAATCATAAATTGTTATTTCCTCTCATGATTTAATATATTTTTGAAAAATATGAATTATGCAAATTTGTTGATTCTATTTTTTATTAAATCAATAAATTTGTTTTTTTCATCTAATTCTAAATCAGTTTTATTAATAAATTGAATCATAGAATCATATTTAGAATAAATTTCATTCATTATTCCTAATGCAATTCTTTTTTCAATTTCAATATTATTTGCAAAATCTAAAAAGTCATTCTTAGTTAAATTTTTTGATTTTCCATTTAATGTTAAAGCCATTTCTTCTTGTTTAAATACCATTAATACAGGAACTAAATCATATGCTTTACTTAATTGGTATTTATTATCTATTTCATATAATGAAAAATTTTTTAAATGCATATCTGTATTACCAATAATATATGAAAATAGTATTAATCTAAAAAATTTTATTTTATCTATTGTTTTATAATCTGAATATTTATTAATAACATTTTTAATACATTTTTCATAAGAACCATTATATTTATATTCTGTTTGGGTATTAGATAATTGACAAAAATCTTCCATTGGTATTTTTTTGCCATTAATTCTATCTATACGCTTCGTGATAAATAATAATTCATTATTGCTTCTTATTATTCCACAATCTACAGTATCTATTCCACAAATCTTAGCTAATTTCATTCCAATCCATTCATATAAAATTATATTAGGTAATGAATCTTGTGGGGTTTTTACGATATATTCATTATTAGAAATAGTTTTTCTTACTTTTTTAAGATTAAGATCTAAAGAAAACTTTTTTTGAACTCCTGTAATAGTATTACCATCATTAATGTTTTCGCTAATTATTTTTTCTTGATCTAAATTAAAATTAGGTATTTTATTTGTAGAAAACATCTTTTTTATACAAGCAGGATGCCAATATAAATCTAAATATTTGAGTTCTTTACCACAACATAAACAAATTTTAGACATATTCTTTATTCTCCTTAATGCTTATTATTCCTATAGGATTAGAACATGTTTTTAATAATAAAGACATTCTATCATTTATAGAAAGATTAAATTTCTTAAGTGCTAATTCTAACAAATAACCTTCGGGTATTAATCCATCGAAAAATGGGAATAATATATTACTTTCATATTTTATTTTATCTTTTGGCAAAGTTAAGCTTACAGATTTTTTAGATGTATCATTAAACCAAGAATCTGTATATTCAAAGATAAATGTATTATCATCAGTTTGTGTTATAGCCCCGCATATTTCATCATCATAATAAACAATTCCTTTTTTCATTGCTCAATTTCCTTTTTATTT
>CAJOOI010000144.1 GCA_905236105.1 uncultured Acholeplasmatales bacterium | reverse complement strand
TGCATCAATAAATGGTTGAACCTTAGCTTGTTGTAATACGTTAGCAGCAGCTCCTGTACCATTCATTGTTGTATCGAAATTAGCTGTAGATTCTGCATCTAATAATTGTTTAACCATGTTAGTATCCATAACTTGCATTCTTTCAATTGCATTATAGCCATCGAAATATGGAGTAAAGTAGATACTACCAGATGTAGTTAATTGTCTTTTAATTGTTGGGTTATCTTCTAAGAATTTCTTGAAGTTAGGCATATAATCAAGCATAGTTAATAAGTCAACTGCTTCACCTGATTTACCCATTGCATTAATATTAGTAGTAGAATTATAGAATAAGTCGATGTATTGGTTTTGATCAGTTTCTGATTTATAGTTATTACCTTTAATCTTTGTAAAATATTCATTATCACTACTTGCAGAATATCCAGATGCTTCACGGATATTAGCATTTACTGCTGTTGCGTATGCATTCCAAGTTGGAAGTAAATCGCCTTTTGCATAAGTTACGTTATCAGCTGTATTAACGTAACTATCTTGTCTCATTGTAATACCTTGTTTACCAGAGTAGTTAACTGCAACATCTAGGTCACGTCCTGATGCTTGAGCAGTTGTTGTATTTTCACTATTGCCACCACAAGCTGCTAAGCTTAATGCAGCTAATGCAGCTACGCCCACAAGAGCAAATTTCTTTTGTTTCATTTAAATTTCCTTTCTTTCCTTAAATTAAATAATTAAATAAATAAACAAAAAATACTAATTTTTCTATTATTCCTTAACTCCACCAACGTTAACACCTGCTGCAAAATATTTTTGTAGTTTAGGATAAATAACGATGATTGGAATGATAGAACATACGATGAATGCGTAACGAACACTAAATGTAGAGAAGTTGTACTTGTTCATAATAGTAGGGTCTTCTTCCATTTGTTTTACTACGTCTTCTACGCTTCTTCTGATGTATACTGTTAAAGGATAGTCATCTTCAACTAAAATCATTTGAGCCCATAGATAACCATTCCATCTTGCAACTGCATAGAACATTGCTACAGTTACAATAGAAGATTTTGACATTGGAACATAAATCTTTGTCAATATTTGGAATTCGGTAGCGCCATCAATTGTGGCTGCTTCTTCAATTTCAGATGAGATTGAACTGAAGTAATTACGTAATAGTATAATGTTGAATGCATTAAAACCTAATGCAACGATGAACATATACATATTTGAAACACCGAATCTAATAAAATTTTGATATGTTGGAATCATACCAGCATTGAACCACATTGTGAATACTAACATGAAGTTGAATCCACGTCCAAACATAAGACGTTTCTTTGACAATGCATAAGCACCACAAATAGCTACTAGCATTGATACTAATGTACCATAAATTGTAATAAAGAAAGAGTTACAATATGCTAGCCAGAATCTTTTCTGCTCGAAAGCATATTGATAAGCTGCTATATTGAATGTGTCTGGTAAAAAATTAATTGTAGCGTTTGCTGTTGCGTCTTTAGATGAAATTGAGTTCACTAAAATATATAGGAACGGATAAAGACATGCAAGTGCAAATATAGTTAAAAGAGCATAAGATATTACTTTAAAAATTATTTCTGTTCTATCTAATCGTTTCATATTACACCTCTTAGAATAGTGAAGTAGATGATACTCTTCTACTAATTGCGTTAGCACCAAGTACTAGAATCATAGCGATAATAGAGTTAAATAAATCCATTACGATACCAATCATTGGCACTGCTGCATTATCAGCAACTGCTGATCTACCAGACATACGATATACATATGTCGAAATAACATCGGCTGTTTCCCATGACTCTTTTGTATCTTCAACCAATAAGATAATCTTTTCATAACCGATATTTAAGATTTGTCCTATTCTCATAATAAGCATGATTGTTAATGTTGGAGCCATACCAGGGAATGTTACATATCTGATTTGTTGCAATTTAGTTGCGCCATCAATTCTTGCTGCTTCATAGCTTACTGGCGAAATAGCAAGTATAGCTGCGAAGTATACAATAGAACCATAGCCTGAACCTTCCCAAACACCTGAAACTTGGTAAATAGGTCTGAAATACTTAGGATGTACCAAGATACTTACCTCTTGTACAATTCCAGCATCATCCTTATTCCAGCCAAAGGCGTTAAATACTTGGTAAAGCAAACCACCACCGAAGTTTTGAGTAGGGATTGGTCCACGCGCCCAAAGTCTGATGATAGTTGTAATAACGATTGCAGATACAAAGTGTGGAAGATAACATGCTACTTGTAAGAAACTTAAATAATGACGGTTTTTAACTTCGCTAAACAATAATGCAAGTAAAATTGGAATTGGGAAACCAAATATTAAACCATACATACTATTAACGAAAGTATTTCTGAATGCTTTCCAGAATTGTGTTGATTCAGTACCAATAAAAATTCTTGATAGCCATTCAAAACCACACCATTGCGAATTAAATAATGTGTTATCGTTACCCCACTTGAAGCCAGTTAATATACCAGCAATCGGCAAGTATTTGAAAAGAACTAAAAATACTAGCATAGGGACTAATAGAACATACAAACGCCAATCTTTTACTAGCGTTAACCAAGTACGTTTCCACTTAGATCGTTCGACTTCATCAATTGTTGCTTGATCAGTCTCAACAACTTTTTGCATAAAAACACCATCCTTTTAATACAAAATAATTTTTAATCCTCAGAAGATTTTTTTCTTTCAAAAGAATCTGTTGTCTCATCTTCAACATTTTCATTTTGAATTGGTGAATCTTCTCCTTCTACATCAGTGGAGTTATTTGATGTATCAGGATTTTCAGATTTCGCTTCTTCGATAGAAAATTCGGTATCAATCCTATCGAGTTCTGCGTTTCTTTTATCATCAATGAATTTTTGCTTAACGTTGCAAACAACTCCTTGTGACCTAAATACGAATGCACCTACTAGCATAACTAAGAAGGCAAATAAATTATAGACAAATCCTCTTTCGCCATAAACGACTACATTGATGATTTCTCCATTTGAGTTTTTCACCACTTCTCTTACACCTTGATGGAATAAATCTCCATTAGATGTTAGAAGTCTATATACAAATAATTGCATTAAGTTAAATAATATGTAATCCAAAACGATAATACCTATCATTTTAATATTAGATGTAATTATTTTGCTTGTATCTTTTCTGTAAAAAGCATAATTTACACCAAACATCAAGTGACCACATAAAATAGAAATATATGCTTGCCAATTGTATGTTGCAGCTATATCATTAACATCTCCTAAGCTTCCACCCCAAACCGTTGCAAAAGCCATAAGTGGTGCAAGTAGCAATCCCCACAAATTCCATCTTGTCACAGCTATAAACATAATTACGAGTGACATATATGCAAATGGTGAACAAGGTAAAACTATGTACCCAAACCGTTGCAATAAGAATTCAAGTACGAAGCCTAAAGCTCCGAGCATGATTAAATCAAGCACCATGTATTTTTTAATGCTATTTATGATATTATCACCACCATTCACGCTTTATTTTTGTTAGCGAAATTGGCGTAATAATGCCATAGTAAAGCGCTTTATACTCATTTATTTTAGCATTATTGATATTTCTAGTCAATAAAGATTTTATATATAATATATAAAAAAAAAGTATATATGATTAACTGTTAAAAAAAATAAAAAAGCCTTGTTATATCACATTTAAATATGATAAAATATAACGCCAATGAAAAGGGTGAAATTATGGTTATAGAATTAACGCCAAAAGATTCAATAACAGAAGCCGCCAAAAAACTAAAAAGCGGTGATAAACTTTTTTTAAAAAAGGGTATCTATAACGAAAAAGTTGAAATTTTTAACAATAATATATCAATTATTGGTGAAAATAGAGATGAAGTAATCATCCAAAACGGTGATTATTTTCATAAATTACTTTTAGATTATAATTCATGTAATACTTTTAGGACTTATACGATGTATTTAGGCGGAAACAATATTACACTTAAAGATTTAACAGTCAAGAATTTATGTAATAAATCTTACATCTATGGTCAATCTATCGCGCTGTATAATGATTCTGATAATTTTTTAGGTGAACATATTATTTTAGATGGTGGACAAGATACTTTATTTACTGGACCACTTCCATATTTTTTAAGAGAAAGACATAAAAATTTTTTAAGGCCTATCTTTTTAAGAGATTATATTGCAAAACAAATATATAAAGATTCAATTATCAAAGGTGATACAGACTTTATATTTGGTAATGCTACTGCCTTATTCATTAATTGTGATTTAGTATCTATTGAAACTAAAGCTCACCATGGTATAGATGGTTATATTTCAGCCCCATCTCATGCAATAGATCAGCAATATGGATATTTATTTTATAAATGTAACTTAAGAAAAGAAAAAGGGGTTAAAAATGTTTATTTAGCAAGACCATGGGGAAAATATGGAACAGTAGCCTTTATTGATTGCAATTTAGAAGAGCATATAAACAAAGAAGGTTTTAGTATATGGGTCGGGAAAAATAGGCATCAAACATGCAGGTTCATTGAATATGGAAAATATGAACTAAAAGATAGAATTTCATGGGCTCATATACTTGATGAAAAAGAAAAAAATGCTTATGTAGAAGCATTTTTAAAAAATATAAATTATAAACATTGAGAAGAAAATCAGTTTTAGCATCTATATGTTATAAACTGATTTTTTTATTATTTTTTCTTACATTCACAATATAAAACAATTACAAATTAAAGAAATTATTTCAATAAGCCTTCAATTTGTTTTGTGCTCATATTTAAGCGTTTAGCTAATTCATCTATGCTTAAACCACT
>CAJOOI010000143.1 GCA_905236105.1 uncultured Acholeplasmatales bacterium | reverse complement strand
TAATATTTATCTTTATGTAAAAATAAAAACAATACTCATATTGAGCATTGCTTTTATTTTATTTATTTATTTAATTATTTAATATTTTTTGAAATTAATTTCATACCAAACTATCAATTATTTTGTCATTATTTGATAAAATTTGACATGACCTACATCTTTAAATTCAATATATAAAGGACTTATTCCTTTACCAAATTCTATATATGAATCATATAATTCTTTATTTTTATTAATAATAAAAGATTTTAATATTTGGCCATCTTTTTTAGTTCGGATATTAATTATCCCTTTATCACCATTTATTCTTAATGAAATATATTTTGCTTTAGTAAAATTAAAATATTTATATCCAACTAATGCATAATCATAAATGTCAATATAATGATCATTATTATGTTCAATGATTGCAGGATAAATATTATTTACTTCAGAAACTACACCAAGCTTAATATTTTTTTCTTTACCAACTAAATAACAACAATATGTAGCATTTAAATTAAAAATATCATCTAGTGGTTTACAATTTAATCCTTGTGTAGTCATCTCTGATTGTAAAAATTCACCATTTTCATTCATTTTAAGTATTTCTACACAAGCTTGTCTTCTACATTCTAATCTTGTTGTTTGGCGATGATAAAATATATAATAATTATCTTTAATTTTACATATTGACCCATGATTATTACCATATAACATTTCAGGTTCAATGTTTCCATTATAACCTATATTACAATTTGATATTAATATTCCTTTATATACAAAATCTTTGTTAGGATAATTACTAACTGCATAACATAGATCATGTGAATTTTCACTTGAATATATAAAATAATATTTATCGTTTATTTTTCTTATACTTGATGCTTCAAAAAAAGCATGTCCTTCAAATGATGTGCCAATTGCTGAAATAGGACCAGGGATTAAATCTACTGCATCTTTTTTTATTGTAAGCATATCAGTACATAATTCATATACTTGACTATATTTTCTTGCAATATTTGCAAATCTAGAATTTTTGTTAGGACAAAAACCAGTATATAAATAAATATTATCACCATCTACTAAAACACCAGGATCAAAAAGCTTATCATTTGGAATTTCGCCATTTTCATAATGAATAACACCATAAAATTCGAAAGGACCCTCTGGTTTATTTGAAATAGCTACCTCGCATTCCATTTTCTTCATTCTATTATAAAATAAATAATATTTATCTTTATATTTTACACAATCAGGTGCTTGAAACTGTCCACCTTCTTCAAAACTCATTTTTGAAGATGCAAAAGAATATGAATCAACTATTTTAAAATTGCCCAAATCATTAATATCGCAATAAGCAACCTTATATTCTCCAAGGCAATAATTATTTCCATTTACTAAATCATGTGAGCCATATATGTATAATTTATCACCAAATATTTTAGGTTCACCATCAGGAATATATAAATTTAAAGGTAAATACGGGTTTTTTAACATTTTATCACCTAATTAAAAGGACTATATTTCTATAGCCCAGTTTTCAATATTATTTTTAAACACCGCTATAAGATGAGAAACCACCATCAATTGGAATACATACACCTGTAACAAATGAAGCTGCTTCAGGTGAAACTAGGAATAAAGTTGCGCCTACAAGATCATCTACAACACCAAATTTTCCCATTGGTGTAGCTGCAAGTATTTTTCCTGTTCTTGCAGTTGGAGTTCCATCTGGATTCCATAATAATTTTTCATTTTGTTTTGTTGAAAAGAATCCAGGTGCTATCGCGTTTACACGAATACCAATATGTGAAAAATGCACTGCTAACCATTGAGTAAAATTAGAAACTGCTGCTTTTGCTCCTGAATAAGCAGGAATTTTTGTTAAAGGGGTATATGCATTCATTGAAGAAATATTTAAAACAGAACAATCTTTTTTACCAATCATATCTTCGGCAAAAACTTGAGTTGGTAATAAAGTACCAATGAAATTTAAATTAAATACAAATTCTACTCCGCTTTGATCTAAATCAAAGAATGTTTTTAATTCCTTTTTACTATCTTCAAGTTCTGCATATTCATTGTCAGTTGTTGCTTTAGGATTATTGCCTCCAGCTCCATTGATTAAAATATCACATGGGCCAAATTCCTTTAATACTTCTTCATGACATTTAATTAATGAGGCCTTATCTAAAACATTTGCTTCAAAACCTTTTGCAATACCGCCTTCAGATACTATTACATCAGCATGACTTTGAGCTGCTTCTTTATGTAAATCTAATAAAGCTACTTTTGCACCACATGCTGCAACAGCTTTAGCTAAATGAGAACAAATAACTCCACCTGCGCCAGTTATTACAACAACTTTATTATTTAAATCTACTTTAAAAGGTAATTTCATTTTATTTTTCTCCTTCTGTTTTATCTAATGTTTCCCAAATACCATTTATATATACAGCACCTAATGCTCTATCATATAAACCATATCCAGGTTTAGCTTTTTCATCCCAAATCATTCTTCCATGATCTGGTCTAATATATTTATCAAATCCTGCATCATGTAATGCTTTAACAATTTTAACCATATCTAATGATCCATCATAAGAATAATGAGCTGCTTCTTCAAATGAATGTTCACCAAGTTGTCTAACATTTCTTATATGTGCAAAATGAATTCTATCCATCTTTGCATATTTTCCAATCATCTTAGCTATATCATTTTTTGGACTAGAACCAAATGAACCTGTACAGAATGTTAGTCCATTATAATGGTCATCAACTAAAGATAAGAATCTATCAACATTCTTTTCATTAATAATTAATCTTGGGATTCCAAAAATTGGCCATGCTGGATCATCTGGATGGATTGCCATTAAAACATCGCATTCTCTTGCAACTGGAATAATTTCTTCTAAAAATAATTTTAAATTATTCCATAATCCTTCTTCACCAATTGCTTGGTATTTTTTTATTAAATCAGCTACTTCTTCTGGCTTATAAGATGCATCCCAACCTGGAAGTGTTAATTTAGTTGGATCTAATTTTGCAACATCCTCTTCATAATATACTAAAGATTGAGAACCATCTTTGTTTACATGGTCTAATTGACTTCTTGTCCAATCAAAAATTGGCATGAAATTATAACAGATGCATTTAACACCATATTTAGCTAATAATCTAATATTAGCTTTGAAGTTTTCTAAATGTTTTTTATAATTTCCACTTCTAAGCTTTATATCTTCAGATACAGGGACAGATTCAATAACTTCCATCTCTAAGCCATATGAATTAACATATTCCTTTAATTTTTTTATTTCTTCTTCAGGCCATGCCTCACCAACTGGTACAGAATATAATGCTGTAACAACTCCTGTTACACCAGGAATTTGTCTGATATAATTTAAAGTGTTTTTATCATCATAGCCATACCATCTAAATGTCATCTTCATAATTATTATTCCTCCGCCTTATAATTTAATGGCAATTTTAGCCATCTATCGCGTAAATAGAATGCTGCCATTTTAGGTTCTCTTTCTCTTGTAAACACACCTTTTTTATTGCCGTTTACTCTCCAAATACCTTCTGTAGTCCTAAAATCTGCAAAATTCCAAATTTGTTCACCCATAATACATTCATGCAAATCAAATATTCTATGATATTCTTTTAAATATTCAACCTCATAATTTTCAGACCATTGAACAGCTGGAAGTGTATTAACTCCACTTAAATTATCACAGCCATATTCAGTAAACATGACTGGTTTATTATGCTTCTCCCATTTTGATAATTCCATATCAAGTATTTTAATACCTTTTTCAAAATCAACACCACCAAATGAATACCAACCATAATATCTATTTAACATAACGAAATCAACTAAGTCAGTACATTTACATGTTTCTGGTCCTGAATTATAAATATGGGCAAAGCTTCTTGGTCTTTTTTGAATATCAAGTTCATTACATCTATTAAATATCTTTTCAAAATAACCATGAGCTCTAGAACCACCAACTGTATCAGGCTCATTAAATAATGACCATGCTACAACACATGCATGATTTTTATCTCTTGTTATTGTTTCTTCTAAGACATTTAAATGATTTCTTATAGTTTCCTTATGAACTATTTCTTCATCAAAAAATGGATCAATTTTAGCGCCTGTTGC
>CAJOOI010000142.1 GCA_905236105.1 uncultured Acholeplasmatales bacterium | reverse complement strand
TTTTTTCAAATTCTTTTTAGAAATATATTGACAATTATAATTAAATTGTATAAAATTAAATTGTATAAAATAAGAAAGAAGGAAAAATTATGAATATATACGATTTTAAAATGTTAAATAACAAAGGTGAAGAAGTAGATTTTTCTAAATATAAAGGAAAAGTATTATTAGTTGTTAATACCGCTACAGGCTGTGGATTTACCCCTCAATATAAAGCATTACAAGATTTATATGATAAATATAAAGTAAACGGTTTTGAAATCTTAGATTTTCCATGTAATAGCTTTTTATTTCAAGCTCCAGGAAGTGATGAAAAAATTAATAATTTCTGTACTACAAAATACCATACAACCTTTGAAAGATTTACTAAATCAAAAGTTAATGGTAAAGACGCAAATGATGTATATAAATATCTAACTAGTGAAGAAAGTGGCTTCCCTGGTAAAATTAAATGGAATTTTACAAAATTCTTAATTGATAGAGAAGGAAAAGTAGTAAATAGATTTGCTCCAAATGTAAAACCTGAAACATTTGAAAATGAAATAGCTAATTTAGTTTTATAATTTGGTGAATGAAAATGGAAAAAACAGTCAAATTTTTAAATGAAGCAAAAGTATTCTTTATTTCTACAATTAATGAAAATAAACCTGAAGTTAGACCATTTGGTGCCTTAAATGTATTTGAAGATAAATTATATTTTACAACAAGTAATAAAAAAGATGTCTTTAAACAAATTATGGCAAATAATAATATCGCAATATCTGCGATGAACCAAAAAGGTGAATGGATTAGAATTAGTGCGAAAGCTATTGTTGATCAAAATAGAGATGCAAGAATAGCTATGCTAGAAGCTAATCCAGATTTAAGAAGCATGTATAATGAAGATGATGGTAATTTTGAAGTATTTTATTTAGAAAATGCCAAATCAGCTATCTATTCATTTACAGCCCCAAAAATAGAAGAAACGTTTTAATATAGAATAACACTCTTTAATTGTTAGGCTGCTAGAGAAATCTAGCAGTTTTTTCTTTTGTAATTGAATGTAGATTTTTCCAAAATTTAATTAAAAATAACAATAAGTTTTAAAAAATGAATTTAAAAGATTTAAATTGGAAAAATTATTTTAGTTTTTACTTGAAAAACAATTGATAAAATAATAAAATTATTTTTGAACGAGAGGACAAAAGAATGAATGAGACGTTAAGAAAAATATTGAATATCTTATTTCCAATAAGAAAAAAAGAACCTGAAAATCCAGGTGTAATAGGTCATTATGATTCTAAGCCTTTTCATAATTTTAGATATGCATTAGTTTATGCAAACGAAGTTGAAATATTTAATAACGAGAAAGTAGAAATATATTCTAGAAATTATAAATCAACAACATTTGTTAATGTTTTAGTTAATGATGAAGAAGGCTTTGATGTAAGTGATTATACTTATGATAAATTACAAGATAAATTAATAGAAAAAGGGATTGAAAAGAAATCAAAAAATATAGTTTTAATCTTATTTTTACATTGTAATGATTATACAATTGCACAAGCTAAACGCTTTTGCAATTCATCAAAAAATAATTTTGAACATGCGATGATTTATAATCCTGTTAAGGTTCAAATGGATTTTTATAAGCCAGTACCAAAATTTTATTTATTATATGATCATTTCTGTGAAGCTATTTATTTTGATTTAGCTTTCATAGATGATAAGAGGGAGTAGAATATGAGAAATATTAAAGTTAGATATTTTTGGATATTTGCAGGTATATTATTAGCTTTAGCAGTAGGTTTAATAATAATCATTACTAGAGTAGATGCAAGTGTTTCTAAAGGATTAACTATTGCTTTAATTGTAATATTTGTAATTCTTACATTTGTAATACAATATGCTAGCTTTAGATCATTTAATTATAGACATAAGAAAAAAATAAAATATCCAACAAAAGAATTTGTTTTAGATGCTGATTTTGAAGATAATTATTTTAAATTAGGTTATAAAAAGACTAAAAGAGAATATGGTAATTCATATTTAAAAATTTCAAATAAAGTAGCATATAAAATATTGATTGTAAAAGATATTAATGCTTATTATAACCATTCTGAAGAAACTAAAGAAGGCAATAAAGAATTAGATAATTGTAAAAGCTTTATTGGAATTGAAATATTTGATGAATCTACAAAAGAATCTTTAGAAAAAGTAGTAGATTATAGTTTTCAAGTTGAAAAAGTATATTATACAGCTTTAGTATTAAAAGAAGATGGTAATTATAAATGTTTAAATTATATTGAACCACTTGAAAATCATAAAGAACCATTAAATATTATCTTAAAAGATTTAGGTGCCGAGGAGGTAATTTTAAATGTGGAAGAAAATTAATCCTTCTTTTGGTTCCCAAATTAGAGTAAATCGTGGCTATTATTATCATCATGGTATTTATGAAAGCGATGATGTAATATATCAATTTGCATCCCCTGAGGGAAGCGAGGTTTCACCTGAAACAGCAGTGGTTGGAACAACTACATTAGCTAAATTTTTAAAAGGTGGAGAACTTGAGGTAAGAATATATACTGAAGAAGAAAAACAAAAATTAAAAAAGCCAAAAGAAATAATTGAATATGCTAAAGCACATATTGGTGAAAGAGGTTATAATTTAATTACTAATAATTGTGAACATTTTTCAAATAGATGTGCTTTTGGTGTTAGTCAAAGCGATCAAATAAATGATTTAACTAATTTGCTTGGTAGATTATTTGGAGGTAGATAATATGAAAGTCGGAATTGATGTTGGTGGTACTACAGTTAAAATTGGTTATGTTGAAGCTGATGTAATAAAATATGATTATGAAATCAAAACTAAAAAAGAAACATTATTTGATGATATTTTTAAAAATGTTTTAGATTTTACCCAAAAGAAAAATATCAAAATAGATTTTATTGGTATTGGTGTACCAGGTAATGTTAAAAATAATATTATTAATAGATTACCTAATGTTGGTATTTATGATTTTGATATCATTAAATGTGCAAGAAAATATTTTAAAGATGTTGAAATAAAAAGCTCAAATGATGCGAATGTGGCAGCATTAGGTGAGGCTGTTTATTCTAAAGTTAGTGAATCATGCTTTATGGTAACTTTAGGTACTGGTGTTGGCGGAGGATTCGTTGATAATTATAAAATTGTTGAAGGAGCTCACTGTAATATTGGTGAAATAGGTCATTTATTTATTGATAACATTCATAATTATAAATGTAATTGTGGCTTATGTGGATGTCTTGAAACTGTTTCTTCAGCAACAGGTATAAAAAGATTAGCATATGAATATAAAAAAGATTTTGAAAAAACAAAAATAGATTTTAATAATTTATCTGCTAAAGAAGTTTGTGATAAAGCAAAACTTAATGACCCACTTGCAGTTAAAGTATTAGATGAGGTTTCATTAAATTTAGGCAAAGCTTTAGCAACAATTTCTTTATGCACTGATCCAAGTGTATTCTTTATTGGTGGTGGTGTTGCTGCATGTGGAGAATATTTATTTGAATTAATTAGAAAATATTATAAAAAATATGCACTTTATTCAGTAAAAGATACACCAATTTTACCGGCTAAATTAGGCAATAAGGCAGGTATATTTGGAGCTAGTTATTTAGGAGGACTAAAATGAGTAAATTAAATACAACAGTAACAAAAGTTTATAAACCAGAAATATTAAAATGCCCATATTGTGGCGCTAAAATGAAATTTTTATTTGTTGGTTCAAATAAAATAGTTCAATTTTATTCAGGTAAAACAACAAGAATAAAAAATATGTATTATGGTTGTCAAGCTTGTGGTCATGAAGATTCATACCCATCACTTACAGCTACAAAATTAGCTTTTAGAGGCTATACATATTCAGCTAAAACTATTTGTATGATTGATCATTTTAAATCATTAGGATATTCAAGAGAAAAAATTTCTTTATTATATGAAGGAAGAAATATTATAGTTTCAGATAGAAATGTTGATATTCTTCATAAGAAATTTTTAGAATATTGTGGTGAAGATAAAAAAGAAGTAATAATAAATGAAATTGAAAAAATGAATGAAAAATATAATGAAGCTAGACTTTCAATAGATTCTATTTGTACTCCAAGCGGATATTATATTTTGTTTTATAATTTCTTTACTGGTGATTTACTTGCTATCTTTAAATTCGAAAATTTAGAAGATGAAAAGTTAGTTACACTTCTTAATGAAGTATTAGCTGAAAAATATAATATTAAGATTATCGCAACCGTAGGTGTAAGGGCTAAATTTAGAGGATTATTAAAACAAATAGTAGGCACAAGAACTCGTTTAGTTTCATATGTTAAATTTTAGGCATGAATAAAATTAGTTTTAGAAATGACTATTCAGTTATAGCTCATAAAAAAATCATCGAAAAATTAAATAATTTTAAAAATGAAATTAATACTGGCTATGCAGAAGATTACCATACAGAAAATGCTAAAAAGAAAATAACAGCATTAATAAAAAGAAATTCAGATATTTATTTTCTTACTGGTGGTACCCAAACTAATATGGTATTGATATCAGCTGTATTAAGACCACATGAGGCAGTAATTGCTGCATCAACTGCTCATATAAATGTCCATGAAACAGGGGCAATTGAAGGGCAAGGACATAAAATAATTACTGTTAATAAAACAGATGGGAAATTAACAGTAGAAGATATTAAAAAAATATTAGATAATCACACTGATTGTCACATGGTAAAACCTAAATTAGTTTTTATAACAAATGCGACCGAAGTTGGTACAGTTTATAATAAAAATGAATTAAAAGACCTTTATGAGTTTTGCCATAAAAATGATTTATATTTATATTTGGATGGCGCTAGACTTGCAGTAAGTTTTTCTGCATGTGATATTAAATTAGACGATTATGCTAAATATACAGATGCTTTTTATATTGGAGGAACTAAAATAGGTTCTCCACTTGGAGAAGCACTAATAATAAATAATAAAGAATTAAATAAAGATTTTAGTTATTTAATTAAGCATTTTGGTGCAATGTTAGCTAAAGGCTTTGTTCCAGCTATTTGTTTTGAGGCCTTATTTGAAGATGATTTGTATTTTAAATTAGGTCAAGACCAAAACGAAAAAGCAAGCTATATGACTAAAAAACTAAAAGAGATTGATGTCAAATTAAGATATGAATCACCAACAAATCAAGTTTTTGCTATGCTCGATAATGAAAAAATAAAAGAATTAGAAAAAGATTTTATTTTTGAAAGATGGGATGAAAAAACAGTTAGATTTGTTGTTGCATTTCATAATACTTATGACGAAATAGATTTGTTAATTGAAAAAATAAAAAATAATTAGAGGCAGTAAGGAGAGAATTATGGCAAATTTTGAATTAGACAAATATGACAAGAACATCATTAATAATTTATTGGAGGATTCATCAATTTCAAATTTGAATCTATCACAAAACATAGGACTTGCAGCAAGTTCTTGTTTAGCGAGAGTTAAAAATTTGAAAAAACAAAAAATAATAACTGGCTATACAGCAACTGTAGATGAAAAGAAATTAGGCTTTGATATTACATGCTTTGTTAAAGTATCAATGTCACCACTTAGTAGAGAAAATTCAGATCGCTTTGTCCAAGAAATAATGAACATGCCAGAAGTGATAGAATGTTATAACATCACAGGAGATTCTACATTCTTAATAAAGGTGGTTGCAAGAAATTTCCAAGAATATCGTGATTTCGTATATGATAGATTACTTGCAATACCATTTGTATCTAATGTAGATTCATCAATTGTTGTAGCTACTGAAAAGAAAACAAATGTCTTACCAATTAACTAGTTTAAAATTTCTGCTTCTAAATTAAGGAGTAATATGAAAGGAATAAAAAGAATACTAATTTGGAGCAAAAAATATATAGTATTTATAATTTTATTATTACTACTAAATTTTTTACTTCAGTGGTTATATTCGTATTTACCGGTATTTGTACAATATGCATTTAAGGTATTAGGATATAATGAAGGAAGTAGTACTAATTTACCGACTTTTTTAATAAATTGGTATAAAAAAGCCCCTGATGTATTAACCACTATCTTACTGGTTTCAATATCAATGGTGGTTTTACAATTAATTAGAAGTATTATGCGTTTCTTATCAAATTATCTACAAGGGTATATTTCCCAAAAATTAATTTATGATATGAGAATAAAATTATATTCACATATCGTAGATTTACCTTTTAGTTATCATAATAATGTAGATATTGGAGATTTGATACAAAGAAGCACATCCGATATAGAACAAATATCAAATTTTATATCTGTTCAAGTTGTCAATTTCTTGAGCATTTTTATTACTGTAATAATTGGGGCATATCAGGTTGCTAGCATCTCAGTTACATTGATGCTAGTAAGTATAGTAATCGTCCCTATTACAGCTATTTCATCGATTTTTTATTTCAGATATTGTACAAAGAAATTTGATGAAATTGAACAATCAGAAAGTAAAATGACAACAACTATTCAAGAAAATGTCAATGCGGCAAGAGTAGTTAGAGCATTCGCTAATGAAAAATATGAATTTGATAAGATGGATGAAATCAATAAAGAATATTCAGATAAAAATTTAAAATTTAATACCAAGATGGCACTATTTTGGGGTATAAGTGATGCTACAGTTGTTTTACAATACATATTAACTTTAGGTATAGGTATTTATCTTGCAAGAAATAATAAATTAGATTTAGCAGATATTATTGCATCTTTATTACTTATGAATATGCTTGTATGGCCAATGAGAGGATTAGGTAGAACTATTGCTTCATTTGGAAAAGCTAATGTTTCTGCAAATAGAGTACAAGAAATATTAACAAAGAAATCTGAATACGAAATAAATGGTGCTAAAAAGCCACTTATTACTGGTGATATTGAATTTAAAAATGTTACATTTAAATTTGATGATGACGAAAGAAATTTATTAAATGATATTTCATTTAAGATAAAAGCTGGTCAAACTGTTGCCTTAGTTGGTAAAACTGGGGCAGGTAAATCAACAATTTGTAATATTTTAGTTAGATTCTTAGAATATCAAAAAGGTAGTGTTTTAATCAATGGTGTTGAATTAAAAGATATTGATAAAAAATATTTAAGAGAAAATATTAAATATGTTTTACAAAATCCATTCTTATTTTCAAAAAGTGTTTATGATAATATCGCAATATCTAACAAAGATATTAGTGAAGAAAAAGTTATGGCTGCAGCAAAAACAGCAGCTATCCATAATGAAGTTGTCAAATTTGAAAATGGATATAAAACAATTGTTGGTGAAAAAGGTACAACATTATCAGGTGGTCAAAAACAAAGAGTTGCTATAGCAAGAATGCTTATAACAGATTCACCTGTAATTATATTTGATGATTCATTAAGCGCACTTGATACTCAAACTGATGTTTTAATTCGTAAAGCATTAAAATTAAAAGATGAAAAACAAACAACTATTGTTATTACACATAGAACAACAACTGCTAAAGAAGCTGATTTGATTTTAGTATTAGATGAAGGAAGAATTGTTGCCTCTGGAACTCATGCAGAACTTCTTAAACAAGAAGGATTATATAAAGAATTGTGGGGAATACAAGGTGAACTTGAAAAACAATTCTTAGAAGTCTTAAATCGAAAGGAGGCGGCATAAGATGGAAGAGATTGAAGAGCTTGATAATAATCAAGATAGATATGATAATCATCCATGGAAAAAGATTATAAAAACAGTAATGCTACATAAGAAATATTTTATTGGCTTATTAATTTCTGTTATCTTTTTAGCTGCCATTGATGTAGCCTTTCCTTTAATTAACCAATGGGCTTTAAAAAATTATTTTGTTGAAGGAGCAAATTATACATCTGTTCCATTCTTTATTATATTTTATGTAGGAATTGCCATAAGCTATGGTACAATCATTTTCTTATTTATAAATTTTGCAGGTAAGCTTGAGGCATATACTTCATATGAATTAAGAAAAGAAGCATATTTGAATTTACAACAATTACCATTTAGCTATTTTGATAGAACTGCTCAAGGTTGGATAATGGCAAGACTTACAAGCGATGCAAGACGTCTTTCTGAAATAATATCATGGGGCCTTGTAGATTTTGTATGGGGCTTGCTTTCAATGGTTGGAATTATTGTAGTATTGTTAGTCTTAAATGCTAAATTAGCATTAATAATTGTGGTCTCAATGCCAATTATCTTATTTTTAACAATCTTAATAAATTCAAAAATGTTAAAAGCTTATCGTAAAGCTAGGAGTGATAATTCACAAATAACTGCAGCTTTAAATGAAGGATTTATGGGCGTTAAAGCAACAAAATCTTTAGTTATTGAAGATGAAAATACAAAAGATTTTGTTTCTAAATCAGCCAAATATAAGCGTTCATCACTAAGAGCTGTTTTGTTATCATCTTTATTTGGACCAATCGTATTTATCACATGTTATTTTTGTGTAGGTAGTACTATTTATGTCGGTGCATATTTGACTGTTGATTTAGCTGTATTATATATGTTTATTGATTACACAATAAAATTCTTTGATCCAGTTATGTCAATATCTGAAATTCTAGGTCAGTTTAAACAAGCTCAAGCTTCAGCAGAAAGAATAATAGCTTTAATTTCTGAAGAAGCAGAAATTAAAGATAGTCCAGAAGTAATTGAAAAATATGGTACTATTTTTAATCCAAAATATGAAAATTTTGAGAATATTATAGGCGATGTTAAATTTGAAAATGTAACTTTTAAATATAATAAAGGTGAAGAAGTCTTAACTGATTTTAATTTAGATATTAATGCTGGAAGCAGTGTTGCCTTAGTTGGCCATACAGGTAGTGGCAAATCTACTTTAGTTAATCTTATTTGTAGATTTTATGAGCCAACAAAGGGAAAAATCTTAATTGATGGAAAAGATTATAAACAAAGATCTATTACCTGGTTACATTCTAATTTAGGCTATGTTTTACAAACACCAGAATTATTTAGTGGTACAATTCTTGAAAATGTTAGATATGGTAAGATGAATGCAACTGATGAAGAATGCATTAATGCACTAAAGATAGTTCATGCAGATGAATTTATATCTAAACTTGATGATGGTTATAACACATTTGTTGGTGAAGGTGGAGGAAAATTGTCATTAGGAGAAAAACAGCTTATATCTTTTGCTAGAGCTATTATTAAAGATCCTAAGATTTTAATATTAGATGAGGCCACATCTTCAATTGATACTCAAACTGAAAAACAAATTCAAGATGCAATAGAAATTGTAATGAAAGGCAGAACAACATTTATGATTGCTCATAGACTTTCAACAGTTGTGAATGCAGATGTTATCTTAGTTATGAAAGATGGTAAGATAATTGAAAGAGGTAATCATAAAGAATTATTAAATAATAAAGGTTATTATTTCGAATTATATAAAACACAATTTCAAGAAGATATAGAAAAAGGAATATTGAATCGATAAATAATTGGAGGTTATTATGAACATTTATATGATGGGTGATTCTACAATGAAGCAAAATAATTATTATACTTACCCTCAACAAGGCTGGGGCCAAGTTTTATATTTGTTTTGTAAAGAAGATATTTTAGTTTTTGATTATGCTGAAAATGGAAGATCAACTAAGAGCTTTATTGCAGAAGGTAGATTCGATAAAATTCTTTCTAAATTACAAAAAGGAGATTATGTAATTTGTCAATTTGGTCATAATGATGAAAAAATAAATGATCCAAATAGATATACAGAACCTTTTGGTGAATATCAAAAGAATTTAAAATATTTTAGTGAAGAAGTTGAAAAAAAGGGTGCGAAAATTATTTTTGCAACATCTATTACAAGACATTCTTTTGTTAATGGTGTTTGCCAAAATAGTCATGGAGATTATCCAAAAGCAATGAAAGAATTTGCTAAAGTAAATAATTTTGATTGTGTAGATATGAATCAAATAACTTTAGATTTATATAATAAATTAGGCGAAGAAGAAACAAAAAAATTTCATATGATTTTTGATGCTGGAATATATAGTACATATATGGAAGGAAAAAATGATCATTCACATTTAGTTTTTAAAGGAGCAGTAGAAATTGCTAAACAATTTGTTTTAGCAGTATATAAAAATGATTTTGAAATAAAAGAATGTTTTATTGATTTATCTGAAAAATTTGAAATAGATTATAAAATGTTAAAAGATTAATATTTTAAGGAAAAAAATGATAAATTTAACTAAAAAAGAATTAGAAACATTAAAAAATATAATTGATGTTGAATTATTAGATATTCCTGATCTTATAAAAAATTCAAATGAAGAAGATAAAAATGATCTTTTAGCTTATATGGATATTGTAAAAAGCATTCAAAATAAAATAATAAATGAAATGAGTGATAAATAATGTTTATAATATATGGAAGTAATAATTGCCCTGATTGTATTAATTGTAAGGCGAATTTCGATAAATATCATATTAGATATAAATTTGTTGAAGTTTTAGATTCTTTATCTAATTTAAAAAAATTCTTATATTATAGGGATAATAATAAAGATGTTTTTAATCGTTTAATTGAAGTTGGAGATATTGGTCTTCCAGCAATAGTGGACGAAAATGATAAAGTATTTACAGATTGGGAAACATATTTGAAAGAAAATGGTTTTGAGCCATTTTATGTTTCAAAAGAATTTTGTAGTAGAAATAATAAAAATTGTTAATTGATAAATAAAATGCAACCTCTAATTCAGTTTGAGGTTGCATTTTATTTATCTTTTTTCTTTGCTCTTGGGAATGATGCTTCATAACTTTTTCTTATTGTTTCATCTGCAACATGAGTATAAATCTGAGTTGTTGACAATGAACTATGTCCTAATAATTCTTGTACAATTCTTAAATCTGCTCCATTATTTAATAATGCTGTTGCAAAAGAATGCCTTAACATATGAGGAGAAATATGATATGTTTCGCCACATTTGTTTACTAATTTTTCTAATATTTTTCTAACACCTACTCTAGTTAATGTTGTGCCATTTTTATTAATAAATAGATGTCTGTTTTCATAATCTAATGATAAATATAATAATTCTAAACGATAAGTAGAAATATAATGTTTTAAGGCATCAGCTAATTCTTCATACATTATTACATATCTTTCTTTTGAGCCCTTACCTCTTATTTTTATTCTTCTTTCCACAAAATCAATATCTTTTATTTCGATAGAACAAAGCTCGCTAACACGAAGACCACAGCCATAAAGGCAGCCTAAAATACAATAATCACGATAACCCAATTTGTCATTTAAATCACAAACATTAAATAACATCATTATTTCATCATCTTTGATTACTTTAGGTAATCTTTTAGGTATTTTAGGTAATTCTAAATTCAAAAAGAAATTATCTTTAACAAGATCTTCATTTAATAAATATGCATAAAAACTAGATAATGTAGATATTTTTCTATGGATTGATGTTTCTTTTATGTCGGTTTTAGCTAAATATGACACATAATTTTTGGCTATATTTTTATTACGTAAGGTTAGCAGATTTTTTGCCATTTGTTCACGTTTTATGAAGTCTTTAAATTCTAATAAATCATTTTGATATGCTAAAACTGTATTTTCAGAATAACCTTCAACATTTCTTAAATTGTTTAAATATTCTAAAATTATTTCATCATCAGTCATTTATTAATTCCTTTTTTTCTAAGATTGTTTTACATGCTACATTGCTATATAGCATCTTTCTTTCGTTCTTTTTATGCTTAAAATCAAGTTCAGCAATAATACCAAAATTAGCATTCATTGGTTGAAAATTATCAGGACTTGCGTGTGTTATATAATATGATAAAGCTCCCATAACTGTTTTGTTTCCTAAAGTTATTAATTCTTTACCTCTTAAGTATCTATCCATATTTATTGCTGCATAAATTCCAGAAGAAGCACTTTCTAAATAGCCTTCAACACCTGATACTTGGCCTGCAAAAAATAGATTTGGATATTTTTTTGTTTGGTATGTTTCATTTAATATTTTAGGAGCATTGATATATGTGTTTTTATGCATACGGCCATATTTGGCAAATCTTACATTTTCAAGGCCTGGTATTAATGAAAATACTCTTTTTTGTTCTTTAAATTCTAGATGAGTTTGAAAACCAACTAAATTAAATAATTTATTTTCTGAATCATCATGTCTTAATTGCACAACTGCGTATGGAGTTGTGCCATCTGGTTTTCTTAAGCCAACTGGCTTCATTGGACCATATCTTAGAGTATCAATTCCTCTTTTGGCCATAACTTCAATTGGCATACAGGCTTCAAATACTTTTATTTCGAATTCTTTTATTTCTAAGGCAGTAGCTTTTATTAATTCATTATAAAAAATATCGAATTCTTCTTTAGTAAATGGACAATTATAATATGATGGTATCCCTTTATCATATCTACTTTTTAAATAAACTTTATCATAATTTACACTATCAGCATAAATGATTGGAGCTTGAGCATCAAAAAAATAAAAATTATCTTCGTTAAATAATTTTTTAATTTCATTAGTTATATTATCACTTGAAAGTGGGCCTGTAGCAATAATAGTAGGTATATTTGGATCAATTTCTTTTACTTCATCATTTATAATTGTTATGTTATTTAATTTTTTAATTTCATTTGTTATGTATTCACTAAAGCCTTCCCTATCTACAGCAAGTGCACCACCTGCCTCAATTTTGTGGATTTTTGCTGATTTCATAACTAAAGAATCAAATACTTCCATTTCATATTTTAAGATTCCTGAGGCATTATCCATTGCTTCACTTTTTAGGCTATTTGAACATACTAATTCAGCAAATTTGTTTGTTTTATGTGCCTCTGTCATCTTATTGGGGCGCATTTCATATAATTCTATTTCATAACCGCGTTTAGCAAGATACCAAGCTGCTTCAATTCCTGCTAAACCAGCACCTATAATTTTTATTTTCACTTATATATCACCAAATCTTCAATTCTCTTTCTACTGTTTGGAACTCCTTTTTCTTTTGGATATCCAAGAGGTATCATTAATACCGGTTTAATGTTCTCATCTAATTTCAAAATTTTTCTAAGCTTTGCTTCATCAAATGATGCAACAAAACAAGTGCCTATACCTAGACTTTCTGCTTCTAAGACCATATGTGTTGCAACAATTGTTGCATCAACTTCACCATATTCTTTGTTATCTAATCTTCTTTTCCAAGAAACATTTTCATCATAACAGATTACAATAATATTTTTAGCATTAAATGTATATTTTGTTACATCTTTTAATTGTAATAATATATCTTCATTAGATATTACATAAATACGTTCTGGTTGAAAATTACAAGCAGTAGGTGCTAAAATACCGGCTTTAATTATTTGATTAAGCTCATCTTTTGTTATAGCTTCATCTTTAAAATTTCTACATGAAAATCTATTTTCAATGCATTCCATTATTTTAGTTTTCATCATTATCCTCTAAAAATAAATCAAATTTTATGGCATTTACAAAATCTTTTACCAATTCTTTTTTTATGTTCCAATATTTTTTAGCAAGAGGAGTAACCATATAATCTTGATTTAAGATGTGAATTGAATGTTTATATATTTCATCTAAAGCTTCATCATAATCATTAACGCCTTTATGTCCTTTTGCAAGTAAATCCCATAATATTCCCATTGCGCCTTCTTCATCAAGTAAATCAGCTTCTAAAAGTAGAATAAGTTCGATATTTGACGAAGTTTTTATTAAATCTTTATTAGAATGATTTTCAATGATATAGCATACCTTTTTTACTAAATCATCTTCAAATTCTTTTTTATGTTCATAAACATAATTCATAAAAATATATTTACTTGATATTGCATGATCTTTTTTGCCATATGCATATCCACTATCATGAAAGATTGCAGCACATTTTAAAACATCAAGATCACAATTTGGGAAGTCTTCAGCAAGTCTTTTAACCCATAAATAAACACGATATGAGTGTTTGAATCTGTTTCTGAATTGATGGTTAGGATTTTTAGACTTAATTGAATTATTATCTTCTAAAATATTTTTTACATATTCAAGCATATTGTTAAAATCCATAATTTCACCTGTCTTTTCTTTATTATATCACACATACTTTTTTATAAAAAGTATAATTTCTTTATAATATAAAATTATCGATTGTTTTTGGAAAATTTAACTATATCAAATTGATGTTTAGATAATTACAATTCTCAATATGTAATTAGTTGATATTTCCTGATTGTCTCTTAATATAATTGTAAAAAATGCCAGCTTTTTGCTGACATTTTTGTGAATTTATAAATGTTTTAAATAAGAAGCTGTGTTACTATAATTTTATTGGAAATGATAAGTGAATATTAGAATTTCTTTCAAGCGAATGTTTATCTTTTTTAATGGTTTAATAAAATAAAAAATGTAATGAGAAATATTAATCATTTTCCACAATATTTTTAAGTTTTGGAATTCTTTGTTATAAGATTTTATAAAACACATTTTTTTATAAAAATTTGTCATCTATTTTTTAAATCTTGTCAAATAAAGTGCAAATTATTACAAAAATATTAATATTTTTGGAAAATGTTTGCTAATTGTTTGATAAAATTATACTTATATAGTATAATTTAGATAAATGTGAGAAAATTTGGGAAAAAGAGGAATAAATAGATATGAATATTTCAGTCTCAATTGATCTTGGAAGCGATACATGTAAAGTTGCTTTCGCATATAAAGACGGAAAAGAAATTAGACTTGGAAAATTAGTCGATATATCAACTGCATTACCTAAACCTTTTTTATCAATCGCTTCATACGATTCTAAAACTGGTGAATGGCATTATGCTTATGATGCAATAATGCAAGGCAATTTTGATAATATCGTTAACATAAAAGAATTGTTATCTTTATTAAAAGATGAAAATGATAAAGAAAGCTTTAAATTATTTAATTCATCAAAATATTTTCCTATTTTTACTTTTTCTGGAGAAGACAAAAAAAGAGTGTTTAAAAAAATGATTTCAAAAAATGAAACTAGATTTTTAGCTAATAAAACACCAGAAGAAGTATGTATGGGATATTTTATTTATATTTCTAAAAAAGTTGATGAATGTATAAATGTACTTTCAAAAGATCTAAACAAAGAAATAACTTATGATTTAACATTAATTTATCCAACAATTTATGGGAAAAAATATGGTGAATTATATTCTAAAATGGTAAGTTTAGCATTTAATAAAAATATTTCACTTAAATTAGATTCAACTAGAAGTTCTTGCTTTTTAGCATATGCTCATGGTTTGTTATCAAGTAAAAGCAAGAAATCAAAAGTATTAGTATTTGATATCGGAAAAGAACAAACAAGTGTAGTTAAGGCAGGCTTAGTTATCGATAAAAACGGAGATGAGGCTGTTGCGGTTGAAGGAATGGATGGACACAATTCCCCAATAAGTGTTGGTGGAGCCGATGTAGATAATGCGATATTAGAAGATCTAACCGCAAGAATCAATTCAAGAGCGGCATTTGGGAAAAATGAAACATTAACTGAAGAAATGACAGTTGCAGAAAGATTTGTTTTTGCAAATGCTATTAGGAATTTAAAAACTGCTATATCAAGACATGAAGAAGAAAATGTTTCAGAAATAGGTATACCAGGGGAAGTAGTATTTAATGAAGAATATGGCTCAAAGGATTTAAAGAAAACTTTAGGTATAGCTAGTTCAGATGGCGATTTTGCATACACATTAGCTAGCTATATTTTACAAGAAATAAAAAGAGACAATAACAAGAATGTTGATAAAATCTTTTTAACTGGCGGTACAATAGAAACATTTGGCCTATTTAATTATTTAGAAGAAAAAATATTAGATGAATATCCAAAATTCAAAAATAAAATTTTCACATTCGAAGTTAAAACTGAAGATACTTTATTAAAAAAATTCCGTATTAAAACGACAGATGATGCAACTTATTCATCATCACTTGGTGGTGCAATAGCTAAACTTAATAATTACAGCATGAAAACAGTATTAAGTTTATCTTATGGTACATATTTAAATATAAATGGTGAAAGAGCATTATATTTTTATGATGGCGCTCAAAGAGGAAGCATTATAAATGAAGCTGGTGGAAAATATTATGCAGGTACACCATTTCAAATACATCCAAATTCTGGTCAATTTATTGTCGCAATAGATTTAACAGAACAAGAAGCTAATGAAAATTATTTATCTGAAAAAGTTAAATATGTTAAAACTAAATCAAGCGGCAATCATTTAGTATTAACAGGCGCAGAATATAAAAAAGCAGTTAAGTATTTAGGTATGAGATTTGTTGCTGGAGGAATTAATTCTTCTAACCAAACAAAAGGTAATAGTTATAAAGTTTATAGAAAATCACTAGATAAATTAGTACCACTTGAAAAAACAATAATAAACGGTAAAGAAGAATTTATTGTTGAAGTTGTTTGTGAAGAATGGTTATCTATTGATTCTTTTGGCCGTGTTACACCATGTGTAAGATGCGTTGAAGCAAGAACTAGATTTAACATTCAAGGAAATTATAAATATTTATCTGGTATTATAAGGAAAGAAGATATTGTTATTGAATATAATAACATTAACAAATTCGACGTTGAACAATTTATATAGGAGGGTAGTCCTTTATGAGTAACAAAAAAGAAGTATTTATATTTGATGGCGGAGAAGATAATACAGCCTTCGATAAAGCTTCAAATGCTGCAAATCTAAGAGGTCAAGCATATAAATACAACAAAAAAACTGATGAATTAAGTATGGCTTGTGAAGAACTAGACCGTATTGATGAATTTGGTTCTTTATTAATTCCACTTGAAAAATATGAAAAAGAAGATAACAACAAATATGGAATTGAAAGAAAAGAATTTCATGGTCGTAGTGGAGCAGTAATATTGCCTCACCAAAAAGCTGCCGCAGAAACCTTCTTAAAAACTTTAAGAGGCTTTGGACTTCTTGCCGATGTTGTAGGTAGCGGTAAGACTTTTGAGGCTGGACTTGTTTTATCTGAACTTTCAGCAAGAAATAAAATTGAATCATTATTAGTTGTTGTACCAGAACCATTAATTTCAACTTGGAAAAAAGTCTTAGAAGAAGATTTTGGAATGGGAATTGGTTCAATTTTTGTTGCGAATGGAAATAAGCTTGAAATTGAATGTAAACAAGTTAAAGAAAAAATCTTAAGACCAGTTAAACCAATACTAATTTCTTTAGAAGATTTTTCTAAATGGAATGTTGAATACCATCGTAGATTTTTATTTGATGCAATAGTTGTAGATGAAGCACACAACTTAAGTATTGTTGATGAAAATCATCCTGAATATGCTAAAGCTATGTATTTATTATCTAGCTTAATGCAAACAAAAAAAGAATTTGGTAACAATTATTGTTTGCTTCTTTCTGCAACACCACATTCAGGAAATCTAGATAGTATGTTTAGATTATGGTATTTCATTCGTTGTAAAGGTGGTAATCCAGCAGATTTTATTGAAAAAGATAAGAATAGACAAACAGTTGAATTTAAAAATGAAAAAGAATATTACAAAAAGACAGTTTGTGAAAATGCCACAACTGTAATGGAATTTGTTAAGAATGTTAAAATAAAAGAAATTGAACAAAATTATAAAGAACAATTTAAAGATTATCTTAAAAACGTTGGAATCGATTATAAAACAATATTATCTGGTAAAGATGAAGAAGCAATTAAATCAAGAAAAATAACTTTAATGGATGATTTTTTAAATGAAAAAGAAAATGAAGAAATAAAAGAAAAAGTTATTGCGACTATTGCCTCAACTTACCATAATAAAGTTTTAAGACCAATAATGGTTCGTCAAAGCAAAGATAAAATTAATAATTTAAAACAAGATATTGTTGCTACAAACATTTATTATTTTCCATTAGAAAATGAATTAGCTAATAAAGAGCTTGTAATTAAAGATTTAAATGATGAAATAATCAAAGTTGACATAAAAAATTTATGTGTACCAGGTAGAGGTGTTGCATATACTTATGGAGATGCAATAACATATACTTATGAGGGTACAACCTATAAAACAAAATTGAATTCATATGTTAAAGATAATACACCAGATGGTATGCTTGCTAAAGTAGCTTTATCAGAACTTACAATGCGTATAGCTAAGGCAATGGGGCCAGATGATACAAGGATATTTAGACAAAAACATATTTTAGATTTTATTCATGGCTTATTACAAAATATAAATTATCCTGATGGAATTAAAACATTTTTTAAGCCTTTTAAATATGTAGCTAAAAGAGATTATGTTGAACATAAATTTTTAGATTTTAAGCATATAGTTGATTTCCATAAAGAAAGTAGAATTGTCGTATTTTTTGATTATGAAAATTTAAGAGAAGATTCAGAATTATTTGGAAATCTTCATAAATTAATAGATAAAGATTCTTCCATAAAAGATAGAATAATCATTGCGAAAGCTGGGGAAGATATCAAAATAATTCAAAAAGAATATGAAGAAAAACCTAATGCGATTTTACTTTGTGAAGATAAGATTTTTACTGAAGGTGTGAATTTACAAAGTGGTAATGTAATCATAAATTTTACAGTAACTCCTGACCCACTTGCGATGAACCAAAGAATTGGACGTGTTGATAGATTAGGTCAAGCTAATAAAATATACATTTATTCGCTTGCAAATCTAAATGAGCTTGAAGGCTTTGGTCTTGCATTCTTATCAGCTATTGGTATTATCAATTCAAATAGCAATGATGCTACAATCATCTCAGGTTCATCAAATGAAAAGATGATTGCTATAAAATGTAGATATTGTGAAAGAGTTAAATTAATGCCAAAAGAGCGTTATGATTTTTATGATAAATTAGATGTTGAATCATATGTAAAAAATGGTGAATTGCCAAAAGATGTAGTAAGGCAAAAAGATAAAACACATTTACTTAAAGCATTAAAACAAATTTATTGTTCTTGTGAAAAACATAATGGCTTTATATATGATGATGCAAGATTTGCCAAAATGGGCGAAATTAATATTACAACATCACAATGTAATAGCTGTGGTTCAGTATTTAGAAGAATGAATAATGGTGAAACTAATTTATCTAATACAGGCTATTCTTGTGTGGCAGATACTAAAGAAAAGCTTAGTATGGAAAGTAGTAAAGATAGAGAATATCATTGCTCTAAATTATGTATAATGATGCATTGTAAAGAATTTTTAAAGAAATATTCTGAATGCCCTATTCTTGATGAAAAGAAAAACAATAAGATGTTTAATCTTAATGAAGTTTTAAGTAGTGACCCATGTAGTGATTGTGATTTAGAATGTCCTAAAAAATGTAGACCTACAGGTAGTTCTATTGAAGAATGCTTATATTGTTCGTCTGTTCCAACATGTAGTGCGATTGGAAGAAAAACAGTAGGTCCACATATTTTAGAATTTGATGCTAATTGGCGTGCAAAATGCCCTGCATGTAAAAATGGATATTTAGAGCCAATCAAACAATCAACATTCAATAAATTTATTAGAAATTCATGGCTATTTGTTGGTGATGGTGGGCATGGCTTTTATCGTTTACTTGAAGATGAATTTGAAAGAGTTAATGATATTAGAACTGTTTTATTAAGCGATACTGAGACAAGAGGTGGTTCAAATGAATGAAAAGATAGTATATATCGATAAATCAGATGAAGATACCTTTTATAATGTTTTAAAATTAATAAGTGATGGTAATATATCATCTTTTAAGAAAACTAATACTAAAGTTTCAGTAAAAAAATTAGATGGTGAAGATGCCATTATCTATAATGATATAGCATATATGCTAAGCCAAAAAGATAATTCATATCGCGAATTAGAATATGGATTTGGAAAAAATGGAGCCAACTGGTTTGGCATGCTAAGAGGCGAAAAAGTTGAAACATCTGATAGTGGCTGGAAAGAATTAATTGGAAATATTACAGAAGAATTCCATGGACAATATTCTGTATTTACATTCGAACCTGAGGCAAGATCTAATGAATCAAAAATAAAAGATAAATCTTTGATGAATGATGTTTTGAAAAAATTCTTTGGTGGTAGAAATCTTCGTCCTCAAGTAAATTCTACATCTGTAAAAAGAGATATATATGGTGCCGTTTTAAAAATGGAAGTAACTGATGGACCTAAAGTTCCTCAAACTATTTTATGTAAAATCTTTTTCAAGAAGGTTGGTCAGTCATTAGAAATAGTTGGATCTAATGAAGCTAAATTAATTAATGATTCATTTTTAAATTCTGTTGAAAATGATAAAGATGAAAGTATTAATGTAATAAAAAATACTAATGTAACTAAAATTGCTGAAGAAGTATCAAATGAACTTGATAAATTATTTCAAACAAATGAATTTTCTAAATGTTATATTCTTCACCATGAAATCCAAACAAATAAGAGTGATTTAAGATTTGAAACTGACCAAGAAGTTATTAATAACATTATAGCTAACGCTCCAGCAGGAGATACTGTTGAAATATATGTTAGAAAAGTTACACTTCTTTCTATCATTCAAGCAAAGTGGGAGGAAGCATCATATATTGTTATTGATGAAGATAGTCAAATTCCAGTATTAAAATTTGAGATGGGTGTTGATGGTGTATTTTCATTAAAATGTATTGCTTGTAAAAATGGTGAATATCTAATTGAAAACAATCAGATTTATGATGAAGATAATGATATTTTTATTGATTACAAGCAATTTATGGATAATAAATTAGATATATCAAAAATCAAAACTTCATTTTCAAAGCACTTGAATGTAAAAGTTAATTGTGAATTGATTTCATCTTATAATGGCAAAAATAATTGTAATAGATGGGTTTGTGAATGCAATGTGGATGCAAATAAAAAATGCTTAAATTGTCATAAAGCTGAAATTATTTTCCCTTTAGGCAAAACAAAACTTCCTACAAAAAGTATTGCATATGATAGCTTAAAAAAAGAATTTGCATATATTGATCAATTAAAAGCATGTAAATGCTGTGAAAGAAAATTTAGTGTTTTAGCAACAAAAGATTATTGTGAATTCTGTAATAACTGTATTGAATCTTCATATTCTGAAGAAGAAGAGCTAGAAAACAAAAAAACATATAAAACATATAAAAAATTATTACCTTTCGCTAGGAGAATATTTAGTAAAGGTAAGAGATTTGCTATCGAAGATGAAGAAATTATTTTAATTAAGCTTGGTACTAAAGTTTATTTTGTAAACAAGCTTAAAGAATTAAATAAGATTAAAGCAGTAAAGAAAAACTTTGAAGAGGAGGAAAACTAGATGAGTGATTATTCAATATTTTATAATAAATTCAAATATGGATTTATACCACTTCTTTTAGCTACTCTTGCTTCACTTGCTTTTGATGGTAGTGTTGTATTCTTGTTATTTATGCAAGGAGTTGCACCATATTATTTAATCTTCCCTTTAGTTTCTTTAGTTTTGAGTGTTGTATTCTTGTTATATGTTTTAGCATCTAATTTAAGAATGAGATATACAATTTTTATTAAATGGATTTATTTTATATTTAATTTTATTTTACCTATTTCATTCTTTGGAATTGAATTATTTGCTTTTAAACACATATTTATAACAACATATGCATTTATCTTGATTATTGTATCTAAATTTTTATTTTCAGCATTATTAGTTATATTAACTCGTAAATTATTTTTAGATAATTCAAGATTATTACATAGTAAAAAACCTCTTTATTTGTCTGTATGGATTATTTCTATTGCTTCAGTATTACTTGCTATAGGCACTTTCTTTAATATGAGCGCAAATGGTGTTTATGGTCAAGATGATAATAAAGTAGTTATTTATAGAATTGAAAAGGATAATACTTTAACAGCTGTTGGTGCAATTCCAGATAGGTCAAATAAAGTAATTATTAATGATACTTTTAATGGCTTAAAGGTTAAAAATATTGATGCATCTTTACTTAATCAAACAGATGTTAAAGAAGTAGTATTAAATTCACCTGCAATTGAATTTGTTAATGTTAATGAATTAGACATTAATAAAGAATTACAAATTAAAGTAGATAAAAATGCAATGGATGCAATCAAAAATAAATTTTATGATTTGAAAGATAAAACAACAATTGCACTTGCTAACGCAATTATTCCAGATAAATTAGATGATAATGAATTATTTATTAATTTTACTTATACTGAAGAATCATTAAATTTAGTCGGAGATAAGAGAATTAAAACTTGGTTTGGTAAAAAAGGAACTAAATTTAATTTATTAGATTATGCCTTAGAAGATTATGTTCAACATTCAAATCCACTTGATGTTAATGATTTGGAATGGAATTATCTACATAACAATAAACAAATATTAAATGTTTCTAATAAAGAATTTAATGTATCTGAAAGTATCAATAGCTATGAAATTAAATTTGAACAAATATATCAATTAGAATTAAAACCAAGCAATGATAATGTTTATAATACAATTAATCCTAAGCATCAAACATTACTTTCAGTTATTTCTAATGTTGATAAAATATTTGAAGATTATCCAAAAAGAGAAGGATTTTCTTTAGAATGGAAAGATAAAGATACAACTGTTAATAAAGTTAGTGAATATTTGCTAAATAATAATTTAACTACTATAGCTTTAGATCCTGAATGGAGCATCAATGATCCTAAATTAAATAAGTTGTTAAATGATTATGATTTAACATATGGTGATAAATTTGTTGGTAGTGTTGATATTACATCAGCAGCAGCACCAATTAAATTAAAATATCAAATACTTAAAGATAATAAAATTATTGGGAATTATTCTACATCTTCTTTAAGTATTGATAAATTAAAACCTTTAGATTCAGGCAAATATACACTAAAAATAATTTCTTATGCAAATGATTCATCACTTGAAAATGTGAAGGAACAACAATTTAATATTGATATAGCTAAAAAAATACTAAATTTCACATGGACAAGTGATCAAAATACAACATATAGTGCAACAAATAAGGAAATTAGTGTTGATTATAATCACAATGATTTAGTTTATGGTGATGATGTTAAATTTGTATTGAGTCAAGATAATACGCCACTTTTAACTAATACAGCAAATATTTTAAATGTTGGTACATATAATTTTAGTATTGAACTTTCAACAAATACTGATTTATATGAAATAAAAACAAATAAAACATTTAATTATACAATTAATAAAAAAGATTTAATTGTTAATTATGATAATGAATCATTAATTCATGTTTATGATAAAAAAGTATATCTTCCTATAGTTACTAATATTGAAGGCTTCTGTAAAGACGAACAAGGTAATATGCTACATGTTATCTCAACTGAAGAAGATGCGGTTAATAAAGGTAATTATGTAGCTTTTGTAACATTAAATAATGATAATTACAATATTACTAATCCAACTACAAATTTTGAAATTATTTCAAGAAAACTTGAAGTAATGTGGGATGAATTAGAATTTGTTTATGATGGTAAACCTCATAATCCTACATTTAATATTACAGGTGGATTAATGGAAGGTGATGAAGCTTTAGAAGCGTTATCAGCTGAAAAAACTGAAGCTGGAGAATATAATGTAAAAGTTACTATCGGAAATCCTAATTATTTTGTTAATGAAACTGATCAAGAAATAGATTTTATTATTAATAAAAGACCAATTACAGTTACTGCTGATAAGGTAGATGTAACTTATGGTGATGATGTTTTATTATCTTATGAAGCAAGTGAAAAATTAATTGAAGGTAATACGTTTAGTGGAAATTTAGCAGTTGATGATAATATAAATGCTGGTATACGTCCAATTAATTTAGGTACATTAAGTGCTGGAGCTAATTATGAAATTATTTATGTATCAGCAAATTTAACAATTGCTAAAAAAGAAATAAATGTTATCGCAAACAATAAAGAAGTTATCTATGGAGAAGCTAAAGATTTAGATTTTGCCAGTGTAGTATTAATGTATGATGATGAATTTGAAGGAGAGCTTCAAAGAGAAGAAGGAGAAGATGTAGGAACTTATAATATTTTACAAGGTACTTTAAAATTATCTAATAACTATATCTTAAATTATACATCTGCAGAATATGTTATAGTGCCAAAAGAAATTGTTATTGCTTGGTCAAATGAAAATGTTATTTATAGTGGTCAAAATGAAATATCAAAATTCATTCCAACTTATGATGATATTTTAGGTGAAGAAATTGATTTAGCAATCGATATTGATACAATGGTTGATGCTAAAAATTATAGTGTTACTGTATCATTTAACCACAATGAAACAAATTATAAATTACCTACTGTAATAACTCATGAATATAA
>CAJOOI010000141.1 GCA_905236105.1 uncultured Acholeplasmatales bacterium | reverse complement strand
TTCAATATATTATTTCAAAATAAATAAAGTACTACCATTAAATAATTATCATTATTAGAAGACAAATTATTTGATGGTAGTACTTTTTCACATTGTTTTATAGGATTTATTATATTTTTTGAACTATTTATTTTTTGTTAATTTATTATCAAGAATGTCCTTAATTTTATTTATAAAAGGAGCTAAAAAATAAGATGCAATTGTAATGAAAATTATTCCTAAAATTCCTACAATAGCTATAACATTATGACTCCCCCATAAACCTACTCCACCACATATAAACATAACAAAGCCAACAAGAATCCATTGAATTATATAATAGCTATTTATGTTAATAGAAAAATTTACAATAAAATTATTAAATCGTTCATTTTCTTTTATTTTCTTTGTTTTATAAATAAGATTACCTATAAATAAAAGAATTATACAAATAGTAATATTTGTAATTAAGCAAACATAATCCATCCTAGTATGGTTTATGTTATGAGAAAATATAGAAAAAATATTCCTATTATCTACTAAAATTGAAATTATAATAACTATAGCACTTAAAATTAAGCCAATCATACTAAATAAAGCATATGATTTTGTTATCTTGTTATCTTCTTTATTAATAATAAAATAATTACCTAAAGCATATCCTAAGGCAACTACTATTAACCATTCTAATAAAGAGAATGTTGAATCTGAATTAATATAAATAAAATTACCTAAAAGATTATTAACCATATAGTGTAAATTATTATCTAAAATTGGTGATAATAAATTTATTATTAATAATTCATTAATTAAATATAGTGCTAATGATATAAGAAGTATATAAATAGGCTTTAATTTTAATTTTTTAAAGATAGCAAAGATGATGAATGCTAATCCAGCAAATGCTAAAATATCAGAATTAATCATTCCATATCCAATCATACTTAAGACATTTTTTCTTACTTCATTATTTGGTGAGAAAATAATACCTATAAATCCAGGTAATGCATACCTAAAGAAATTTAATATTAATTCTATAATTAGAAAAAATATACCTCTATTTAATAAAGCCTTAGCACTATTCTTTTTGCTTAAGCACATATTTATGCCCATAGTAAACATAAATACTGGTGCTACAAAACTAGTTAATATAAAACAAGGATAATAAAATACATCATTAAATGACTGGACTAAAAATCCACCACAGCTATCTTCTAATCCCCAAAATTCAGTTACATGAATTAATGGAAGAAAAATAACACATAAAACTCTTATTAAATCAATATCATGATATCTTTTTTTCATTTTTCTAATCACTTTCATTTTATTAAATCCACAGAACTAATAAATATATCCTTATTAAATGCATTAATAAAAGGATCATCATTAGAAACAAATGGAACAACATCTTTTACTGCTTCTTCAAAATCTATTTCATTAAATCTATTGACTAATGATTCTTTTAATTTATCTAAACTAAGCTTTTCATCACTTCTTAAATATCCAAATTTTTTTAATCCATTTTCTAAAAAAATTAAATTCACCTTAATATTTTTAGAAATGTAAAATAAATAATCATAAAAATCTCTTCCTTTTATTCTAGCTTTCCATTTTCTATTTAAAACCGCTATGAGCTTTGATGCAAATAATGTTTCCATATTAAATGTTCTTACCTGAACAAACGAAGGATATGTTAATAATTTATATTCAGTTTTAGCACCAGCAATATGCCTAGTTTCTACCTCTACTTTAATTGTTAATATCTCATCTTTTATTATATTTTTAGAATAATCGAAATAACTAATATTAAATAAATCTTTTAAATTGAATTTAATAAACCTAGAAATAACAGAGGTTTCTATATTTTTATTTTTAGAATATATTTCGCAATTTATCTTCATAATATTAAATTCTTTTTTTACACCTAATAAATATGAATCAAAATTGAAATCAATATTATCTTCAATAAATGTAAAGTCCAAATCCTCAGAAAACCTTGGTAATTCTCTAAACATTCTAAGAGATGTTCCACCGTAAAATGAAATATATTTAAAAAAATCACTCTTACCTAATCCTACTAATATTATATCTTGTAAGGTTTCTTTCATCGCATTCTTTATTTCATTAATATTTTGTGGATTATATTTTTTTATTTGACTTAAAAAAACATCATTAATCATAAATCTTACCCCTTCTTAGCATATTATCAAAAACTGAGACATTTTTAGAATGATATAAGTCGCTTAAATCATTGACTAATTTCTTATCAAATGAATCTAATACTATCTCATTAATTCTTAAATTTTCAAATAATAGTTCTCTCATTTCTTTAATGTTATTAATTGGCTTTAATTTATATAACATATCAAGAAGGGCTTTTTCTTTCTTAGCAATTTTATACGTATACCCATTTTCACTAATAATTTCAACCCCATAAGTAAATACATCTTTAGGTACATCTTGATATGTATATAATCCAAAAATTGTATTATATTGTTTTTTCTTTTTTTTATCAAAGGATGCGTTAGTTATTGCATAAACTCTTTCAGGAATAAGATCATAATAAGAAAGTGCAGTTTCAAACGAAATATATGATGGTGAATATAATGGGTCAGCCAAATAAAATGGATTAACATTTATATCTGTTTCATATAACCCTTTAGCAATAGGATATATTTCCTTATTATTAACCATTCTTTGAATTTTTGTTTTAGGATTCTTATATTCTTTTAATTCTTCAATCAATACAGCGTATGTTTTTATCATTTTTTCACCACCTAGTATCATTATACAATACTTTTTGGAGAAAATAAAGAAAAATACATATCAAAAAAAGGCCTCGAAATAGAGCCTTAATACTGTAAATAATATGAATTCTTCCAATACATCATCTAAATAATTATAAACTTATATCTATAACTTTTTTATTTTTTTCACTATATTACATTTTTTGAAGCATTATTTATTGTTTTTATATTTAAATTTTATTTTCTAAATCATTATTTAAAACATTATCATTATCAATCTCTTCTTCATCTGAGAAGAAAGATTTATCATCAGGATCTTCAATAATAATTTTGTTGCCTACTTTTTTAAGAACAAGGTTATCTTCAAATGCTTTAGCTTACAAAATAAATAAAGTGTTACATTAAAAAAATTAAAAAAATTATTTTATGAAACACTTTTATTATAATTATCCTAATATATTATTTAAAATTATTTATTCTTTTTATTACATTTTCTTTTAAATTATTGTAAAAGAATTGATAATCATAAATATGATAAAATCCAGGTTTTTCTCCTAATACTGTTTTATTATATGTATTAGAATCAACATCAGTAACTTTTAATACACCTCTTACTGGATCTATATAACATCCAGTAAAATTATTTATTGTATCAGTTATTTCACCATATGTATTTATAAAAACTGCACCTTTATTTAAATCTTTTGTTGCAACAAGAGTTGTATTTTCCCAAGTTAAAGGATTAATTGAATTTGTCTTTTCGTTTTCACCAATAACAAAAGATGAACTTATTTCTGGGGCTTCGCATTCAAAAGATATAATAACTTTTGTATCAGTTTCAGATTTTGCAGCCTGAAGTCTTTCATTACTATTTAAGTAATTATCATCTAATAACCAGCCTATTGCATAACAAGCAACAAATTTATTATAGAAATTATCATCTACTATAAAATCTTTTAATAATCTTTGGCACATATCTGCACCTTGTGAGAAGCCCGCAAGAATTATACCATTATTATTATTGTAATTATTTAAATAATAAGTAAAAGCATCTTTTACATCATTATAAGCTATATCAAAATATTTTTCTCTATCAGCTTTGGCTTGTAAATATACATTTAAATTAGCTTGTTTATAGTATGGAGCAAAGAATCTTGTTTGTTCATTATAAATTCCAATTTCTTGTTTAACTGCACCTGTAAATTTTGATTTATTTTTTTCAACCGATAAATCTATCGTCCCGTCTCCTGAGCTTACTGTAGGAGCAATAAAGAATGTATCAAATTTGAATTTTGAGTCTGTATCTTTATAGACCCACATATCATCATCTGAATAAATATTAGGTTTTGTTGAATTAGAGCACCCTACAAGAAAAAATAAAAAAATCATTAAAAATAAAATTAATTTTTTCATGTTTGTTATTTTTTTATTGCTTCTTATATCTTTTGCTTTAAAATTAGCATAATTTGTATTTATCATATAATATTTATTTCCACCTCCAAATAATTTCATATCATTTTTGAATAAAAATTTAAAATTCAAATGAATAACGAATTAATAATATTTCATAATCAGCAAGTGATCTATCTGTAATTTCTTTTAGTGTTTCATCATAATAATCCGAAAAATCATAATCATCAAAATCATCATAATGTTTACTTTCAGGATTATATAAGAATGAATATAATAAATATTTGTTATCTTCTATTATTCCTTTTCCTTTGAATTTAACAATTTTAAAAGACACATATTCATCTAGATATTCTAATTTATCAAAATCTATATTAAATACCCAGTCTTCACCATAATCATACCATAATTTAAGTTTTTTTAAATTCAATATATCAACTGTATATGTATCAATTGCTTCATATCCAGAACCACTTTCATCACAAGGCGTAATAAAATTTATCCTATCTTTACCTATTGAGAGCAAATGTTCACCTAAAGTATTTAATGTAGATAATACAGCAATCATTAATTCATAAACATTAGATCTTAATGGTATATACATAATTCTTTTTAAATCTTTAGGAAATTCTGTTGATTTAACATTTATTTTAACATATCTATATAAATATTCTTTTTTCAATATTTCATAAATTTCTTTTGAATTATTATTTTTTGTTAAATCAAAAATAATATTTGATAATTCTTCATCATATGAATTAGATGATAATAAATTATCATAAAGTGCAATAAATGTATTAAAAACTATTTTATTATTATAATCAGTATTTAAAATATCTTTTATTTCATTATCTTCTAATACATTATCCCAAATATAATCGTGAATTGCTTTATGTTTCATATTTACCTTGTTATTTTTATATTTAATCTTTGTTTTATTTTACAACCAATATAATAAAACTTCTATAATTTTTTAATAATTTTTGTGCATCATATACCTTATTCTAAAGTATTAGGTAAATTATTTAAATAATCTAATGATAATTCGCCTCTGGTAATTCATTTATTGTCTTTAATAACTTTTCACCTTCATCAGTTGCAACATGGTTAAAATAAAAGGAAGCAATTTTGAAACTCCAAATAAGTTTTTTGCTTCCTTTTATTATTTAGCTAAAATTTTAAAAAGAATTTATTTGTTATTCATCATTTGTATTTTCTTTTGAATTATTATTTTCTTTATTCTTTTTAAATATATTTAATAAATCTTTAAAATTTTTTCTTTTTACAACAAACCAATATATTGCAAAACCACCAATTCCTAAAACTAATATTGATGCAATAATGATTCCTGCAATAGCACCACCTGAAATACCACTTTGTGTAGATTCAAATATTATTGCATAAGTTGAAAAATGGTTTGTCTTAAATGATACTTCGTTATCAGTAAATGTGGCATTCATATCTGTTTTATTGCCGTTTGAATCAATATAATATAATTTTGCAACTTTGCCATCTGGTGCTTTTTTATCAAATGGAATAGATATAGTTGCGCTACCTGATGCAAATGTAGCATTTGATAATGATATATCTAATACTAATTCAGCATTATTCACTTTAGTTTCATTATATGATAATTTAAATTTTATATTATCTCCACTAATAGATTTTACTGCCTCAGCATCAAATAATACAGTAGTATTTCCTACACTTATTTTAACACTTTGATTATTTGTTTTTGCGTCATTAAATAATGTTGAAACTGATATTCCATCATTAGTTTCTTTTTCAGTTATTGTTTGATTCTTTTCTTTTTCAATATCTTTCCACACAGCTTTAATTGTGATATTAGATGTAATCGTTATTTTAGCGCCTATTTCTTTTTCTACATCATTTATCATCCAGCATTTAAATTCTTTTCCTGTAGGAGCAGTAAATGTTGATTTAGGTAATGTATATTCTTCATTAATTTTCTTTTCAACTGATTGAATATTACCACTACCACCATTTGAA
>CAJOOI010000140.1 GCA_905236105.1 uncultured Acholeplasmatales bacterium | reverse complement strand
GTTTTAGGTTCAGGATCACTAAAATGCAATCCTTTATAACCATGCTTCTTTATTTTTACAATAAATATCAATAAGAATACAAAAGATAAAATTAAAATAATTGTATTTGAAATAGCCATTGATAAACCTGCACATAATGTTGGAGATAAAGATGGTGCAATAGAATGAACAGATATTAAGAATATAATTCTACTTCCAATTCTACTTAAATTTAAAATAGTTGATAAACCAGTTTGCCCAAATCCATAAAGTAAACCTAATACAGGAGCATTTATACCTAATGCAATAATAGAAAGTGAATCAAAATTAAATATTTCACTTACCATTTGTTTATAGGTTTCACTTTTAGAATCACTGCTTGTAAATAGATTTATTATATCTTCTTTAAAAACAAATCTAAGCATAACAAAGCCAACAATTGAAATGAAGGCAGATATTAATAATGAATAATAAAAAGACCTCATAGCTCTTTTTATATTTCCATTACCTAAATTTTGGCTAACTATTGATGAGCCTCCTTCTTCAAATGAATTTGTAGGAGAAGTAATAAGTCCACAAATATTATTAGATACACCTAATGTACCAACAATTAAACCATCAGTTACTGTATTCCAATAACCACCACAAATACCATTAACAATTACTTTACCTAAATTCATAACAAATTTACCTAAGAAAATTGGTAATGATAATTTTAATATTGGAAGCACATATTTCTTTTCAAATTTCATCATCTTTAATGAAATTTGAAGCAAATTACTTTTCTTAAACATCAAAACTGTACCAAGTACTGTTATACCAGTTTGTGCAGCAATTGAAGCAAGCTCAACAAACATAATATCTTTTAATTGAATTACATATACAAATAAAGCAGTAAGTCCAAGCTTTACAAGCATACTTGCAATATTTAAATATAAGACTACATTTGATTCACCTTTAGCTTTTAATAAACCAATATATACACTATTGATTGTAATAAATATTAATTCAACCATCTGTAATCTAAAATAATTAATTCCTATTTCAATAGATGCAGGAGCTATTTGAGCTATCTGCATAATAACTTTAGCAAGTGGTACAAATATTGCTAAAATAATACCACTTAATATTATAGACATGAATAATAAATTTGATGCAGCTTTCCTTGCATCTTTTATTTTTCCTGCCCCATAATATCTTGCAACAATAACTCCACCACCAGCAGCAAGTCCAGCTCCAAACGCAGATATTGTCAATTTTATTTGTCCGATTGAAGATACTGCATTTTGAGCAGTTGTAGAAATTGATGCACAAATTATTTGATCTATTAAATTATGAACACTATTAAATAATTGGTATAGGGCAAGTGGTAAACAGATAATTAAAACAATTTGAAATAATTCACCAGTTAATACCTTTTCCCTTCTTTTTACATCGTTTGTCATATTCTTTCACCTTCAAGCAAGACATATTATACAACCACTTAAAAATAAAAAAAGGAAAAAATAACTCAAATATTATTTTTGTCAATTATTATTAATTTATCTTCTTCTAAATTATTAACTATATATGGAGCTTCTCCACCAACATTAACATCATAATAAATTTTATCATCTATCTTTTTAATATTAACAATTACACCAAACATCATTTCGTGTTTTCCTTTAAAATGAACAAATTGATTAATTTTATATTTAGAATCAATTATTTCTTTTTTCTTCTTTTTAAACATATTATTCACCATTTATAGATGATTCTTGTTTTATTTCATCATCTTTTATTTTATTATATCTATAAATTAAAAATGCTACTAATCCTACCGAAAATGATAAAGTTGCAATACCTATTATAAATATGACAGTACTTATTTTCTTATTTGAATTAAATGTTTGGACATAATTATCATATGAAACATATATCTTATCATCAGTTTTAATCAAATTAATATATAGCCAATTAGTTCTTCCATTATAATCTAAATTTTCTAAATTTTGGTTTTTATCATAAGATAAATATATTTTCTTATTTATTATTTCTTCTTCGAAATTATTAGTTAAATATTTAGTTAAATTAGCAGGTAATACATATTCAATATTGTTGTCTTTAATGCCTATTGCGTGAACTTGTGTTTTATTTCTTTTTAATTCTCTATAATATTCAACTTCTCCTACTGCAACACCAAATTCTTCTTCTTTAATTGGGCTTGAATTAAGTCCTGATAAAAATGCAGCAATGATTAATACCAAGCCAAAGGCAATTAAGGCAAAAGAATTTTTAATCATGCTCATGGCTTTCTTTTTCTTTATTTGAATCGGTGTAAGATTTGCATATTTATTTTTAAACATTATATCATCCTCGTGTTTATTAAATAATCTATTATTTATTATATCATATGATTTTTTTTGAAGAAATATTTACTTCTGTTGAAAAAATAAAGTATTTATTATAAACTAGTGAAAAATAAAAAAATAAGGTGCAAATAAAATGAATAAAGATAAAATAGGCATAATAGGCGCAATGGATCATGAAATTGAAACATTAATAAATAATGCAAAAATCAATAAAATTACTAAATTAGTTTCAATGAATTTTTGTGAAGGTTCAATTGGAAATAAGGATGTTGTAATTGTAAAAAGTGGTATGGGAAAAGTAAATGCAGGCATTTGTGCCAATACTTTAATAAACCAATTTGGTTGTACAAAAATCATCAACACAGGCATTTCTGGATCGCTTGATAATAAAATCAATATTGGCGATTTAGTCATTTCAGTTGATGCTGTACAGCATGATTTTGATGTATCGTTTTTAAATTTCAAAAAAGGTGAAATACCTTTTACAGGCTTATACGCATTTAAAGCGGATGACATTATGAGAAATATAGCCAAATCTGCAGCCAAAATATCAGCACCAGAAATAACTGTATTTGAAGGAAGAATTTGTTCAGGTGATCAATTCATTTCAACAAAAGAACAAAAAGATGAAATAATCAAGAATTTTGGTGGCTTATGT
>CAJOOI010000139.1 GCA_905236105.1 uncultured Acholeplasmatales bacterium | reverse complement strand
GGCATGAATCAAATTTATGAATATGTTAATAAAATTGATAATGAAATAATCAAAAATATTGTTTCAACATTGATTGATAAATATATTGATAAATTCTTTATTTATCCGGCTGCTGCCAAAATGCATCATGCATATGTTGGTGGTTTAGTTCACCATTCATTAAGTATGCTTCATATGGCTGATGGCTTTTTAGCTAATTATGATTATTTAAAAAAAGATTATTTATATGCTGGAGTTATTTTGCATGATATTGGCAAAGCGATTGAGCTTGATGGTGTTTATAACACATCATATACTGTAGAAGGTCAATTGATAGGACATTTAGTACTTGGTGCAATAGAAATTGGAAATGTAGCAATTAAATTAGGCTATGAAGATAAAGAAGAAGTAATGATATTAGAACATATGCTAATATCTCATCATGGTATGCCTCAATTTGGTAGTGCTAAAAAGCCAATGACAGCTGAGGCACTTGCATTATGGTATATAGATACTATTGATTCTAAATTTAGAGTGCTTGAAGTTGAGCTTGCTAAAGTTAATGAAGGCGAATTTACTGATAATGTTTCAGTTATAGATAAAATGAAATTTTATAAAGCATAAAAGCTTTCTTGAAAGAAATATAAATTTATGTTAAAATTATTTGAAATTTTAATAAATCGATGATAAAAGACGTGGTAGATTAAATACTTTATTTTAGAGAAAAAATCATTTGGTGAAAGATTTTTTAAAGTAAATCTATGAATTCACTTTTGGAGATTAACATAATTAAGTGCTATCTATTTAGATAGAACTAAGGTGGTACCGCGGTTTATTCGTCCTTAGGCATTTTTGCTTAAGGACTTTTTTTAAATTTAAGGAGGAAAATATGGAAGAAATTAAAGAATTAGATGGAATTGAAGAACAGCTTGATAAAGAATTAGAAAATGTTGATGATTTAAATAAGCTTCAACAAACAAAAGCTAATTTCTTAGGTAAAAAGGGCCCACTTGCTCAAGTTATGGCAAATATGCGTAATTTGACAATTGAAGCTAAAAAAGAATTAGGAATGAAATCAAATCAAATTAGAAAGAATCTTGAAGATAAGATAGAATCAAAAAGACAAGAGATTGAAGATTTGATAATATCAAAAAAGCTTGAAAGTGAAAAAATTGATGTAACATTACCTGGTGTTAAATTTAATGTTGGTTCAATTCATCCATTGAATCAAACAATTATGGATTTAGAAGATTTATATATTTCAATGGGCTATACTGTGGCAACAGGACCTGAAATTGAAACAGATGAATATTGTTTTGAAAAATTAAATTTACCTAAAGGACATCCAGCCCGTGATATGCAAGATACATTTTATATCAATCCAGAATTATTATTAAGAAGTCAAACTTCTCCAGTTCAGGTAAGAAAAATGCTTGAAGAAGAAGGAAAGCCAATTAAGATTATCTGTCCAGGTAAAGTTTATCGTAGAGATTCAGATGATGCGACTCATTCACATCAATTTATGCAATGTGAAGGTTTAGTATTAGGCAAAGATATTACACTTTCTGATTTAAAGGGAGCCTTACTTGAAATGGCTCATAAGATGTTTGGTGAAGATAGAAATATTCGTCTTCGTCCATCATTTTTCCCATTTACAGAACCATCTGTAGAAGTAGATGTTTCATGCGGTATCTGTGGTGGAAAAGGGTGCCCTACATGCAAAGGTAGTGGTTGGATTGAAGTGTTAGGTGCCGGTATGGTTAATGATAATGTATTAAGAATGAGTGGCTATGACCCACAAAAAATTCAAGGCTTTGCATTTGGTATGGGTGTTGAACGTATTACAATGCTAAAATATAAAATAGATGATATTAGAAATTTCTATTTGAATGATGTTAGATTTTTAGATCAATTTAAGGAGGTAAAATAAGATGAAGGTTTCTAAATCTTGGTTAAATGAATATTTAGATTTATCAAAATATAGTGATGAAGATTTATATAATATTTTTACCTCACATATAAATGAAGTTGAAACAATGGAAAAATTTGTTTCAGCAACAAATCTTACTGTTGGCTACATTCATGAATGCGTAATGCATCCAGATAGTGACCACTTGCACGTATGTAAAGTGGAAGTTAGTGATGGAGAAATTAAACAAATTGTTTGTGGTGCACCTAATGCGCGTAGTGGTATTAAAGTAATAGTAGCTAATATTGGTGCCGTACTTCCAGGTAATTTTAAAATAAAAGAATCAAAAATTAGAGGTGTTGAATCATTTGGTATGTTATGTAGCCTTCAAGAATTAGGAATTGAAGAAAAATATGTACCAGAAGCATTCAAAAATGGTATTTATGAAATGCCAAATGATGCTATAGTCGGTTCAAATCCACTTGATTATTTATGCATTAATAACGATACAGTTTTTGATTTAGAATTAACTTCAAATAGAAGTGATTTAATGAGTGTAGTTGGTGTTGCATATGATTTGGCTGCCTCAATCAATCAAAAACCAAAATTACCTTCTTTCGAATTAAAAGAAATTAATAAGAATAATCCGGTAAATGTTGAGATAAAAACTGATAAATGTCTTAAATATGCTACAAGATATATTGAGGATGTAAAAATAAAAGAATCTCCAATGTGGTTAAAATCTAAATTAATAAAATCAGGTATTAGACCTATTTCTAATGTTGTTGATATTACTAATTTAGTTTTGATGGAATTTGGCCAACCTCTTCATTCTTTTGATGCAGATAAATTAGGAAATAATATAGTTGTAAGATGCGCAAAAGAAAATGAAACATTAATAACTCTTGATGATATTAAACGTAATTTAAATCAAGATGATATAGTTATTACAGATGGTAATGAAGCTTTATGTTTAGGTGGTGTAATGGGAGGCAAGTCAACTGAAGTTACAAATAATACCAAAAATATTATTTTAGAAGCTGCTTATTTTGATCCACTTTCAGTAAGAAAAACATCAGCTCGTCTTAATTTAAAAAGTGAATCATCTATGAGATTTGAAAGAAAAATCGATTATAATAGAGTTGAATTAGCCTTAGATTATGCAGCATATTTGATCAGTATGCTTGCAGAAGGAAAAATATATAAAGGAATTAATAAAACAATTACTAATAGGATTGAGGCAAAACATGTATCTATTACAACTGAAAAAATAAATAATGTATTAGGTACAGATTTATCTGATGAATATATTAATGATTTATTTAATAGACTAAATTATGAATTTAATAAAAATGGAAATGAATATAATATTACAATTCCATCTCGTAGAATGGATTTAGAAGAATCAGTTCAAGACATTATTGAAGATGTGGCAAGAATGTATGGCTATGAAAATATTCCAACTTCTCTTGCTAAAACAGATTTAAAAGGTGGACTTACTTATTCTCAAAAACGTTTAAGAAATATTAGAATAGCTTTATCAGATTTAGGCTTAAAAGAAGTTATATGTTATTCATTAATTAGTGAAAAAGATTTAGGACTTTACGTAGATGAGGTAAAATCACCTGTTAAAGTATTAATGCCACTTACTGAAGATAAGGCAGTCATGAGACAAAGCTTATTAAATGGAGTAGTTGATACTGTTAAATATAATTTAGCTAGAAAAAATGAAAACATTAATATTTTTGAAATAGGTAATGTTTATCATGATAATGATGAAGAATTACATTTAGCAATTGCTTTAAATGGTTTATTTACATCTCATTTAATTAGAGGTGAAAAACAAGCTGCCTCTTTCTTATTATTAAAAGGAATATTAGATAATTTATTTGAAAGATTTGAATTTAAAGTTTTATATGAAGTTCCACAAAACATAAATAAAAATTTTCATCCAGGAAGATATGCTGATATAATCCATAAAAATCATAAAATTGGATTTATTACAGAATTACATCCAAAATTTGCTAAAGATATGGATGTAGAAGGCACAATTGTTATGGAAATTAATTTAAAAGAATTAATAGAAGAAAAATCTAAATTCAAATATCAACCAATTAATAAATTCCCATCAATTGAAAGAGATATCGCAATTGTAGTAGATAAAAATATTACAGCAGAAGAATTAAGAAGATCAATTAAGAAAGGTGCATCAAGCATTTTAACTAATATTGAGATTTTTGATTTATATGAAGGCTTGGCTTTAGGTTTAAAATCTATTGCCTTTAGATTAAAATTTGAAGATCAAAATAAGACACTTGAGGCAAAAGATATTGATAAAGAAATTGAAAATATCTTAAATAAACTTAAGAAAGATTTTGATGCAAGATTAAGATAGGAGACATATTTTGGATAGTATTTATAACTACACAAAAGAAATGTTAATAAATTATATGGTAAGCTTAAATGAAAAAACTTACCGAACAGATCAAATTATTGAATGGTTATATAGAAATAAAGTTTCATCATTTGATGATATGACTAATATCAGTAAAAAATTCATTGAAAAATTAAAAGCTGATTTTATGATTGATGAATTAAAATTAGTTACTAAACAAGAATCATATGATGGGACTAAGAAATTTTTATTTGAACTTAGTGATGGTAATTTAATAGAATCTGTTTTAATGACTTATGAATATGGTTATTCAATTTGTGTAACTAGTGAAGTTGGCTGTAATATGGGATGCGCATTTTGTGCATCAGGCATGAGAAAAAAACTTAGAAATCTTTCAACTTCAGAAATGGTTTTACAAATACTTATGGTTGAAAAATTAGAAAATTTAAAAATAGGTAATGTTGTAATTATGGGCATAGGTGAGCCCTTTGATAATTATGATAATGTAATTAATTTTATTAAAATAATTAATTATGCCAAAGGCCTTGAAATAGGCGCTCGTCATATTACAGTTTCGACTTGTGGAATAGTACCTAAAATATATGAATTTGCTAATTTAGATTTACAAATAAATTTAGCTATTTCACTTCATAGTGCTAAAAATGAAGTTAGAAATGAAATAATGCCTATCAATAAATCATATAATTTAGATTTATTAATTAAAGCAATTAAAGATTATATTGATAAGACAACAAAGCGTGTAACTATTGAATATATTTTATTGAAAGATGTTAATGATTCAAAAGATGATGCTTTAACATTAGCTAAATTATTAAAGGGATTAAATGTTTATGTGAATTTAATACCTTATAATGAAGTTAAAGAAAAACCATATAAAAGAAGTAATAAAGAACAAATGCATATTTTCTTTGATACTCTAAAAAAAGAAAATATTAATGTTCAATTAAGAAAAGAACAGGGTTCAGATATTGATGCCGCATGCGGACAATTAAGGAGTAAAAACCTAAAGTGAAAAAAGGGCGAATTATCAATTTGAATGGTGGAGTATATAAAGTATTACTTGAAGATAATACTACAATTGATGTTAAGGCTAGAGGTAAATTTAGGGCTTTAAAAGTCAATGAAGTTAATAATAAATCTTTAAGTAATAAAAAAGAAACTCAAATCATAAAAGTATCACCAAAGGTTGGTGATATTGTAACTATTGAAAATGATATGATTTCTTCATTCTTAGAAAGAAAAAATGAACTTATTAGACCAGATGTTACAAATGTTGATCAAATATTATTAGTTTCTTCAGCTAAGATGCCGGATTTTTCATTTTATTTATTGGATTTATTTTTAACTATTATTAGATTCAATAAAATTGATGCCATAATTGTCATTTCAAAAATAGATAAGCT
>CAJOOI010000138.1 GCA_905236105.1 uncultured Acholeplasmatales bacterium | reverse complement strand
TAAAAAAACTAATATATCTTGAATATTTTTATATAATAATAATTTTGCAGGACCAATTCCTATCACTTTATTAGAAACATTTTTTGTTTTCATAAGTAAAGTTTGGTTGTTTTTCAAAGTAAGATTTATAGTTTTATATGGTTTGGTCTTAAGAGTATTGTTCTGATAATTATTAATAATTTTTTTAAAAATTGATGTAGAAGAAGAATTATCTTCGATTATTACATCAGTTTTTTTCTTTCTAGCTTCACTAGGTAATATTCCATTTATTTTTTTAAATGATCTTAAATAAGCTTGGGCAGATGAAAAGCCATGTTTATATGCAATATCAATAATAGGGATATCAGTTTCATATAAATCATAATTGGCATGAGCAATTCTAATTTTGTCATAATAATCATTAAAATTCAATCCAGTAACTTCTTTAAATCTTTTAGATAAATACGGAATTGATAAATGATATTCATTTGCTAATTCTTTAAGCATTAAATCTTGATCATAATTAATTTCTATATAATTTAATATTTCCTCAAATTCATTATTTTTTGAATTCTCAATGTTTTTCTTAAAGTTTTTTAATAATTCATCATAAAAAGAATATGATATTGAAATAGATTGAAAAAAAGAAATATTATCAAATTTATTCAAATAATCATAAATTAAAGAATGAATTGATGAAAATCTTTCTTTTGATTTATAATCGCATGAATTACAAGAAAATTTAGCATTTAAAACATCTTCACTAAGATTAAGTAAAGAACGATTAATTCTAATTATGAATAATGAATATGCTTCTTTTGTTTTAAATATTTCATAAGATTCAAATTGGTTTATTAATATAATATCGTATTTTTTCATTATAAAGATATTACCATTTAATGAAACAGAAGTAATTCCTTCTATATTAAATAAAATATCAAGCGAATTTGAAGCTATATTTTTAAAACCTGTATTATTAATTATTTTTAAAGAGATGGGATTTGTAAGTGTTATATTTTTCATAAAATAAATATACCATTTAATAAATAAAAAAACAATAAAAAATAAACTTTTTATTGTAAAACATGCACTAAAACATTTAAAAATTAATTTTTTATCAATAATTGCATTTAAAAATTAATGTAAAGTAATGAAAACTAAAAAAAAAGAAGGGTGTTACAAAAAAAATAGAATTAAATAAGTTAATAAATAAAACGTTTACACGCAAGTTAAGGAATATAATATTGGCACAATTGAGAAAGGAGAGTCTGTGTTATATGGATGTAAAAGAAGAAAAATTAGGTTCAGAAAACGAAGTGTTAGAAAATGAAGATTTTGTTGAACCTTCATTTAAAGATGATCCTAGTTTGATTTTCAAAGCAAGCCACATGCATAAAGAATTTGGTCCTACAATAGCTTTAAAAGATGTAGATTTTGAATTACATAGAGGCGAAATTAGAGGACTAATTGGTGAAAATGGTTCTGGAAAATCTACAATCATGAGTATTGCAGCAGGAATGCAACCAACAACAAGTGGTCAAATGTTTTACAAGGGAATGCCATGGAATCCTAAAACAATGCTAGAAGCACAGGATGCCGGAATCGCAATGATTTTACAAGAATCAAATTCAATTCCAGGTGTTAGTGTTGCTGAAAATTTGTTTGCTGGTCGTGAAAAAGAATTTTCAAAATTCGGATTAGTTTTCATGAGAAAAATGTATAAGGCTGCTGATGAAATCTTGCAAAAATATGGCATAACTGATTTTAGAGGAAAAACTCCTATTAATTCATTAAGCTTTGAAACAAGAAAACTTATAGAAATTATTAGAGCAGTTGAAAAAGAACCTGAAATCTTAGTAGTTGACGAAACAACTACTGCATTGTCCTTTGATGGTCGTGAACTTCTTTATAAGATTATCAAAGAAATGTCTGAAAAACAAAAAGCAGTTGTATTTATTTCACATGATCTTGATGAAATCATGGACAAGTGTACACATGTTACTGTATTAAGGGATGGAGATATCATTGATACCCTTGAAAAGAAAGAATTCAATGCGAAAAAAATTTCAACTTTGATGGTAGGTAGAGATATCGGAGATGCTTACTACAGAGATGATTTTGAAGCAACACATTTAGATGAAGTCGCATTAGAATTTAAAGATGTTAATTACCAAAACATCAAAGATTTCAACTTAGTTGTTCATAAAGGGGAAATAGTTGGTATTGGTGGACTATCAGATTGTGGAATGCATTTGATAGGACAACTTGCATTTGGTGCAAGAATTCCTAATAGTGGTGAAATTTTAGTTAAAACAAAAGTAAAAGATAAAGAGACAAAACAATTAGTCGAAAAACAAGTTCATGTAAAATCTCCTTCTAAAGCAATTTCTTATGGTATAGGATATATAGCTAAAAACAGGGATACTGAAGCTTTAATTTTAGAAGCTCCTATTAGAGAAAACATCTTACTTCCTTCTTTAGATAAATTAAGCAAATTTACATTTATTAATCCAAAGAGTGAAGATGAGCTAGTTGATCAACAAATGAAGAATCTATCAATTAAAGCAAATTCTAGTAAAACATATGTTTCAAGACTTTCAGGTGGTAATAAACAAAAAGTATCATTTGGAAAATGGACAGCCGCAAAATCAGATATCATTATTATGGATTGCCCTACAAGAGGTGTTGACGTTGCTGTTAAGCAAGCAATGTATTCAATTATTAATGATATGAAAAAACAAGGAAAAGCTATTCTACTAATTTCAGAAGAGTTATCCGAATTAATCGGTATGTCAGATCGTATTGAAATTATGAATGAAAAGAATAGAGAAACTAGAATTGTAAAGGAATTTACAAGAAGTAAAGAACTTGCAGAAACCGATATAATCGAGTATATGCTATAGGAGGTCAAAATGGAAAAAGAAATAAATGTTCAAAACAACAATACCCAAACTCCAAAGCAAGAAAAGAAGAAATTTGATTTAAAAGATTTTGTTAGAAATCATTTATATGAAATTGTCGCTGTCGGCGGTTTCCTTCTATGTTTAATAGTTTTTAGTTTCTTACCACAGGCTATGACAGGTAATTCTAGATCAACAATCTGGAAATCAGCAGTTATACAAACATATATTGAACAAATAACTGTTTACATGATTTTAGCAATTGGTGCAACGTTTGTTTATGCGATGGGTTCAATGGATATTTCAGTTGGCTATCAAGTAGGCGTAATGAGTACAGTATTCATCTTTGTTGCAAATGGTAGTCATTCAATAATCATTGGTATATTAGTTGCTTTAATTATTGGCTTAGTATGTGCTGTATTCAATGGATTTACTGGTGCATATATAAAACTTCCAACGGTTATGTCATCAGTTATATTAATGCAATTCTTTAGGGGATTAATGACTGTATTATATACTGATAGCGGTGTTGGTTCATATATGCTTGAAAAAGATATTACATGGGCAGGGTCTACAGCATTTAGAATAATTTCTATAGTTGTTCTAGCGATTGTTGGTGTATATATCTTAACATACACAAAGCTTGGTAAGAGAGTAAAAGCCATAGGAGCAAATAAGAGAGCTGCAGATTTAGCAGGTGCTCAATTCTTAAAATCACGTATAATAGCATATTCAATATTTGGTATCTTCTTAGTATTTGCAACATTCTTTTTAGTTGCAAGAACTAATGGTGCTGCTGAAGGTGATGCATCAAGTTATCAAATGGATATTATGATTATGTTGCTTATGGGTGGTATGCCACTTTCAGGTGGTTTAAAAACAAAATTATTAAATGCGATTGTTGGTACATTAACATATGCTTTATTAACAATAGGTTTAACACAATGTTTAGTACCAGAATCAATTATATTCTTTGTAAAAGCAGTAATTTTCGTTGCTATCGTTATAGCAACTTGTAGAAAACCTGGAGAAACACTTCCAAGGTAAAAAAAGAAAGGAAAAAAGGAAAATGAAAAATATATTTAAAAAAGTAGCAATCGCAGCAGTAGCTGCAACAACAGTAGTAAGTTTAGCATCATGTGGTTCAGGACAAGAAGAAACTCCTCGTATCACAGTAGGTGTAATTCAAGATTATGGCAACAACTTTGTTGCAATGAAGAATTGGTTAGATGAAGCAAAAGATAAATTAGGATTTACTTGGGATTATGTATTAATGGACTCAAGAAATGATGCTAATAACTTAACAGCATTACAAAATAAATTAAATGCAGGAACAAGAGGCATTATCTCAATGGTAGATATGCAAAAAACAAATCTATCAGCTCTATTAAAGAATATTGAAGCAAATGATGCATATTATGCAGGATATCTTCAAGATATGACAAACGCTGGTGAACTACTAGATAACGACCGTATATTAGGAACAGTTACTGATGGTGAATCTGGCCCAGCACGTGGTGAAGCATTATTTAATCAAATTGTTAATACAACATATCGTAAAGTAGTATTTGCTCAATTCCCATCTGCATATTTCCCAGCAGTAGTTGGTGCAGTAGATAGATTCAAAGAATTAGCTACAGCTTACAATTCAAATCATGATGATAAATTCACTTATTTTGAAGGAACTGGTGATAAATACGTAGCACCAGATACATACCAAATGACTTTCCAAGAATCAGCACTACCAGATGCAGTATATAATGAATGGAAAGCAGCTGATGTTCAAGCAGTTGTATCTGTAAATTCTCTTGCAAAACGTTTAGTTGCTCCAGCAGCAAAAGACACTTCAGGTAATCCAATTAAGATTTATTCAGTTGGTTGGGATGATGAAATTCTTCCTAATTTTGGCGAAGATAAAATTATTAGAACACAAGCTCAATCTCAAGCAGAATATATCATCTATCCTCTTATCCAAATTCTAAACGCAATTAAAGGTAAAAAATATTCTGATGAACCTACAAAAGGTGAAGATAAAGTATTAACTGGTCATTATATTTTTGTTACTAGCCAAGCAGATTTAAGTGCAGGTCAAGAAAATACTATGAATTTCTCTCAAGATCATGCTTATTCAAAAACTATTATTACAGTTGAAAAAGCACAAGAATTATTAGCTTCAAATGGTGGAACATTTGCTAAGATGAAAGAAACATTAAATAGTTTCACAAGCCAATACGTATTATACAGAAAATAGTTAAAGTTTATTTACCAAATATAAAATATTTTAAGGAGGTTTAAGATGAAAAAACAACAGGCAAAAAAATATGCAAAGAAAACAGCCGCAGTTGTTGTCTTACCACTATTAGTTTACTTAGTAATGTTAATCATTTCTGGGGCAAATGGCAAAACATTTAATATATTTTCAGGTGATACTTTAAAGAGTATCATCGAAAATACTTCATATATGGCATTAGTTGCCTTAGGAATTGGATTTCAATTAAAATATGGTAGATTTGATTTCTCAGGTGGTGCAATTATTGTTGTTACTGCCATTATTGGTGCAAAATTTGCAAGTATAGGTGCTAATTTATTTGTAACATTTATAATTTGTATAGTTTCAGGTGTTTTACTTTCACTTATCAACTCATTGATTTATGTTTCATTTAGAGTTCCTATTTCAGTAATTTCCCTTGCAGTGGCATATTTATTTGAATCATTAAGCGGATTGATCATAGGTTCAGATTCAGTACCACAACTAGCTTTTGATGTGAATTACAATAAAATAGGTATGTTCCCACTAATTTTAATACCTTTAGTTTTGGGAATTGCAGCCTATGTAATTTATGGTCATTTTACTATCGCAGGTAAGCAATCTAAATTATTAAGAGAAAATCAAAAGGCAGCAGTAAATATTGGTATCAATGAAAAGAAAAATACATTTATTGCATATGCAGTTTCAGGCTTTATCTTTGGTCTTGCTGGTATGTTATATGCAGTACAAAATACATTAGCTAAAGTTTCAACACCACTTGAAACAGCAGGTACATTATTCTCTAATATTGTACCATCATTAGTTGGTTTATTCTTAGCTAGATATATAGATGATTCTGCTGGTACTTTCATTGGTGCATTAACTATTACAATTTTATACTACGGATTAGAATTAATCGGTGTAGGTAGTGGTATGAAAACAGTATGGTATGCAGTATTCTTAGCAATATTTATTTTCATATCAGGTTTCTGGACACAAATAATGTTATTTTTCCAGAGACTATTTAACAGGTTTAAAAATAAAATAAAACCTAATATCAATCAGCAGGCAAAAGCAAGTTAATTATAGGGGCTATTTAAGCCCCTAATAAAAATTAGGAGGTTCCAAATGTCTAAAGAAAAAATAATTTTTGTTGATAGTGATGGCACTGTTATGGACTCCATGACACCTAAACATACTTATGCGTTTGGTCCTGCATTTATAAAAACGTTTGAGTTAGAAGAACATTTTGACAAATTATTAGAAGAATGGAATAAAATAAACCTTTATTCTGAAACAAGAGGAATCAACAGATTTGATGGAAGCTATTTAATGCTTCAATATGTTGATAAAAATTATAAGCGTATTGATTTTTTAGATGATTTTTCTAAATGGCTTAATATAACAGAAGAAAAATCAAATAATTCATTAAAGAATTATATTGAAAGCACAAATAATAAAGCCTTACAAAAAGTATTAGATTGGTCGATCTTAACAAATAAAATGATTGATGAAAATAAAGATAAGGTATTCCCCTTTCCAAGTGCTTTAAAAGCTTTAAAAGAATTATCAAAAAAATATATTATTATAATTATCTCTAGTGCAAACGGAGAAGCAGTAAAAAAAGAATGGACTAAATTTGGTGTTATAGAATATACAAATGAAGTTTGTACTCAAGAACTTGGAACAAAAGAAGTATGCATTTCGAAAATGCTTCAAAAATATCAGCCAAAGCACGCTCTAATGATTGGAGATGCGCTTGGTGATTTAGAATCAGCAGTTCACAACTCAATTAATTTTTATCCAATTAAACCAAAACAAGAAAATGAATCATGGGATTTATTGTTGGATAAATATGAAAAGAAATTTGATAAAAATAATTATCTTTTGATTCAGAATGAAATAAATACTGAATTTAAGAATTATTTGAAAGGATGATAAAGATGGCCAATAAAATGTTATATCCTAAATCAACATCTACTAGAAGTGTTATTGATTTATCTGGTATGTGGGATTTTAAGTTCGACTTTGAAGGAAAAGGAGAAGAACTAAATTATAAAGATGGTTTTAATGATGCAATTTCTATGCCAGTTCCATCAAGCTTTCAAGATTTATTTACAGATAAAAAATTAAAAGAATATACTGGTGATGTTTGGTATCAAACTGAATTTTATCTAGATAAAACCTTGAAGGATAAAGATGTTGACATCAGATTTTTTGCTGCAACACATCGTGCTACAGTATATTTAAATGGTGAAAAAATAGGATTTCATGAAGGTGGATTTACTCCTTTTTCTATCAATATTAATAAATTTGTTAAATTCAATGCCAAAAATTTATTAGTTGTTAAAGTAAATAATGAACTTAGTTATGCTTCATTACCTTGTGGACACACAAGAGTACTTGAAGATGGTAGAAAAGTAACTGAACCATTCTTTGATTTTTTTAATTATTCTGGTTTAATAAGACCAGTAAAATTAGTAATTACACCAAGAAGTTCTATTCTAGATATTTCTACAAAGCATGAAATTTTAGATAACAAATCTAAAACAACAGTAATTACAGAAGTAAATGATAAAGATACTAAATTATTAATTGAAGTATATAATCAAAAAAATGAACTTGTTAGTAAAGGCGAAGGCTTTAATACCATTATAGAAATAAATAATCCTAGATTATGGGAAGTATTAAATCCATATTTATATCGCTTTGAATTTAAATTATTAAAAGACAACAATATTGTTGATGAATATAATTTATTAATAGGTAT
>CAJOOI010000137.1 GCA_905236105.1 uncultured Acholeplasmatales bacterium | reverse complement strand
GCAACAGCAACATTTGCTTCTCCTCCACCATAATTGACCATAAATGAATGAGTTTGATCAATTGTTGAATAATCAGGAGTAGAAAGTCTTAACATTATTTCGCCAAATGTTAATATTTTTTCTTTCTTACTAGCCATAATAATTAACCTTAATTAATTATTTTTTTAATTCTGCTCTTGCTTTTGCAACAGCTTCAACATATTGTTTTGCTCTTTCAACAGTTAAAGCTAAATCGCCTTTTTGTGCAGGTGCAGTAAGATGAGAGCCTGATGAAATACAAACAGCACCATTTTTAATCCATTCGCCTGCGTTTTCAAGATTTACACCACCAGAAGGCATTAAATTTGCGTATGGAAGTGGTCCTCTGACGTCTTTAATAAATACTGGTCCTAACATATCGCCTGGGAATACTTTAATTACATCACAGCCAGCTTCCATAGCTGTAACAATTTCTTTAATAGTTTGAGTACCAGGAATATATGGAACTTGATATCTATTACATAATTTAGCAACACCTTCAGAAAATGATGGTGCAACAATAAATTCAGCTCCAGCTAAAATTGCTACTCTAGCAGTTTCAGGATCTAATACAGAACCAGCACCAACTATTAGTTTTTCTCTTGGAATAGCTTTCTTTAAAGCTTTAATAACATTATCAGCGCCAGGTACTGTGAATGTTACTTCAATAGCTTTTACACCACCATCAGTACATGCAGTTGCGATGTTAATAGCTTCTTGTTCAGAATTTGCTCTAACTACTGCAACAACTCCTACTTCTTGGATACGTTGTAAAACATCAAATTTTTTCATACATTTACCTCTTTCTTTTAAATAATTAAAATACATTTTAATTATAGAATAAAAACCGCTTTCTTGTCAACGAAAAGCGGCTTTTTTTAATTTTATATCTATTAATTTTATCTTAATCCATGGCAATATTTAAATTTTTTCCCTGATCCACAAGGACATGGATCATTAGGTTTAATGTTGATAAAAGGATTTTTAGCCTTTCTATCAGCTTGTATTTCTTGATTACTTCTTGTAGTAGATAAATCTTGATTTGTATTAAATTTTTGTTCTTTAGGTTGTTCTTCAGCGTGTCTAACCTTTAAATTTGGTAAATCATGTAAAGCATTTTTGTAAATTTCATTATTGATTTTACGATTTAGATTTTCAAATTTATGATATCCTTCGCGTTTATATAAATCAAGTGGGTTAGCTTGTGCATAGCTTTGTAGATAAATGCCTTGTCTAAAGCCTGCCATATCATCTATATGTCTAGTCCAATGATAATCAAGTGTTGGTAAAATTAGACGTTTATATAGATTTTGGATTTCCTTATTTACAGTTTCTTCAAGATTGAAATCTGGATTTTGTTGAGCAAGTGGAGCAAGTATTGTAGAAATTTCTCCTCTTAAGCGTTCAACACTAGAATTAATAATTGAAATTGATTCATCAAAAATATATTTTTTGATTTGTTCATCATCATTAAATTCTCTTAATTTTTCTACTTTAATGACATTTGATTTACCAATTAATTCAACATTAAATAAATTAGCAAGCTTAGTATCATCAAAATCACCTGATGAATTAATAAATTTATCGACTTCTTCAGATATTTCAAGCTTAAAGATATTTTCCAATACTGGACCTAAATTTTCAGCTTTTACTACTTCTTGTCTTTCTTTATAGAAAGCTTCTCTTTGACGTCTTACAACATCATCATATTTCAAAATATTTTTACGAGAATCATAATTAATACCTTCAATTTTAACTTGTGCCATCGTAACCATTTTTGCTAAAGTCTTAGAAGAAATAGGTTTAGTTTCATCACCATCACCCATCATTCTAATTATAGATGCTAATCTCATTTTGAAAGCATCGCCACCAAAACGCATAATTAAATCATCTTCAACAGATAAGAAAAATCTTGAAAAGCCTGGGTCACCTTGACGACCAGAACGACCTCTTAACTGATTGTCGATACGTCTTGCTTCAAATCTTTCAGTACCTAATACTGCAAGTCCATTATATGTAGAATCAGGACCATTTGAATCATATCTATTAGCTACACCTTCACCAAGTTTAATATCGGTACCACGTCCAGCCATGTTTGTTGAAATAGTAATTGCGCCTTCTTGACCTGCAAGAGCTACAATTTCAGCTTCACGAGCATGGTTTTTAGCATTTAATACTTCGTGAGGTAATTTTTCTTTTTCAAGCATACGATGAACTAATTCAGATGTTTCAACGTTTGCAGTACCAACTAAGATAGGTTGTCCTTTAGAATGTCTTAATTTAATTTCTTCAACCAATGCTTTAAATTTAAAATCCATTGATGTGAATAATAAATCTGGTGCATCAACTCTAATAACTGGTTTATTTGTAGGTACTTCTACAACATACATGTTGTAAATATCTCTAAATTCTTCTTCTTCAGTTTTAGCAGTACCTGTCATACCAGAAAGCTTTTTATACATTCTAAAGAAATTTTGATATGTTATAGTTGCAACTGTAATTGTTTCTTTTTTAATTTCTACACCTTCTTTAGCTTCTAAAGCTTGATGTAGACCTTCAGAAAATTGACGACCTTTTAAAATACGACCTGTTGATGCATCAACAATTAATACTTCTTTATGATCATCACTAACAACATATTCTTTACCATTTGCGAAAATATAAACTGCCTTTAAAGCATTATTAATACGATGGACGATATCTATATGTTGTGTATTATAAATACCACCATCTTCTTTGCTGATATTAAAATATTTTTCAGCTTTATCAATACCATCCGGTGTCAAAGATATTGTTCTTGATTCAATATCAATTTCATAATCATCTTCAGTTAAGCCTTTAACGAATGCATCTGCCTTTTCATAAAGACCTTTATCTTCTTTTTCACCACCTGAAATAATAAGTGGTGTTCTTGCATCATCAATTAAAATTGAGTCAACTTCATCGATAATTGCATAATTTAAGCCTTTAACTTGAGTTACACGGTCATAACTTGATACCATATTATCTCTTAAATAGTCAAATCCCAATTCAGAGTTAGTTGAATAGATGATATCACATGAATAAACATCTCTTTTTTGGGCATAATCTAATTCTCTTAGATTTAGACCAACAGTTAAGCCTAATTCTTTATATATTTCACCAATTTCACCATTTGCTTCACGGCCAGCAAGATATTCGTTTACTGTAACAATATGTACACCATCACCAGATAATGCATTTAGATATGCAGGAAAAACACCTGTTAATGTTTTACCTTCACCTGTTTTCATTTCAGCAATATTACCACCATGAATTGCAATAGCACCTTCAATTTGAACTCTAAATGCTTCCATTCCAGTAATATATTTTGCTGCATGTCTTACAAGTGCATAAGCTTCAACTAATAAATCATCTAAAGATTCTCCTTTTTTATATCTTTCTTTAAATTCATTAGTCTTCTTTTGATATCCATTTAGTCCATTTTCGTCAACTAAAGCAAGCTTATTATCACCTCTTGCATCACCATATTTTGATACAAGTTTATCATATTCAGCTAAAACTAAGAGTGCTTTTTTTGAACATCTTTTATATTCTTTATAACCAGAATCAAATAGTATTTTTTTTAATCCCATTTGAAAACCTCCTAATCATTATAATGTATTTAATTTATTTGCTAATAATTTCAATTCATTTCTTGAATTATCATCAAGAGCAGATTTAATTGTTACTTTTTCATCTAAAATTGTAATATTTTTAGAATCTTCAAATAAACCACTAATTACTTTTTTACATGTAGGAGCCCAACTACCATTTTCAATTACTGCTATAGTTCTATTTTGGAATCCTCTTTCTTTAAGTAAATTGATAAAATCAAGCATTCTTGGGAAAATAGTTCCGTTATAAGTTGTTGTAGCTAAAACAATATTTTTATATTCAAATGCAGATTCAACACATTCATATATATCTTCATCAATTAAGTCCATAACTTCAGAATCTTTTACTAATTTACCTAATTCTTTTGCTGCTAAAGCTGTATTTCCATATACTGATGTATATAAAATTACTGTACCATTTTTTTCAGGCTCATATTTACTCCATGTATCATATAAGGATAAATATTCACTTAAATTATCTTCTAAAAGTGGTCCATGAAGTGGATATATTTTTTTAATATCATAATTTGCTATTTTTTTGAATAATGCTTGAACTTGAGCACCATATTTACCAACTATTCCAAAATAATAACGTCTTGCTTCACAGCTCCAGCCTTCTGGATCATCAAAATCAAGAGCGCCAAATTTACCAAATGCATCAGCAGAGAATAAAATATGTTCTGTATCTAAATAAGAAACCATTACTTCTGGCCAATGTACCATTGGTGCAGTAATAAATGTTAGATTTGATTTTCCTAAATTTAATACATCTAAATCTTTAACTGTTAATAAATTGTTAAATGAAACACCTGGAAAGAATTGTTTTAGCATAACAAATGTTTTAGCATTACCAACTAATGTAACATTTGGATATAATTTTAATAATTCTACGATACTAGAAGAATGATCTGGTTCCATGTGGCTTATAACTAAATAATCAGGCTTTTTATCTTTTAATTCTTTTTTTACATTATCTAGCCATTCGTCTTTTTTTACAATATCAACGCTATCCATTATACAAATCTTTTCATCAAAGATTATATATGAATTATAACTTATTCCTTCAGGAATAATAAATTGACCTTCAAATAATTTTGTAATTCTATCATTTACACCTATATATTTAACCATTTTATTTTTGCTCCTTACATAAAACTAATTTATTATAGCATAGCTATAAATAAATATCTATCAAAAAAAATGGCTAACTTGATTTTTTTCAAGAAAGCCATTTGATTTTATATTTTAATATTCTGGGTTTGGAGTTGGAGTAACTGGCTCTTTAATTACACCTACTGCAGCTTCTGTAGTAAGGAATAATCCAGCAATTGATGCAGCATTTAATACTGCACTTCTTGCAACTTTAGTAGGATCTACAATTCCTGCTTTAAACATATCAACCCATACTCCATTTTTAGCATCAAAACCAATATTTTTATCTTTAGTTAATTGTTCAGATACAATATCTTTTCCACTAAATCCTGAATTTTCAGCAATTTGATATAAAGGAGAAGTTAATGCTTCAATAACAACGTTCATACCACGTTTTACATCAACAACATCGCTCTTTAATTCTTCTTTTACTTCTTTGTAAATTGAAGCTAAAGCTGCACCACCGCCTAATACAATACCTTCTGCTAAAGCAGCTTTTGTAGCATTTAGAGCATCTTCAATTCTTAATTTCTTTTCTTTTAATTCAGATTCTGTAGTTGCACCAACCTTGATTAAAGCAACACCATTAGCAAGTTTTGCTATACGTTTTTGAATTGATTCTTTTTGATATTTTGAAGTTTCTTTAGCTAATTTTTCATTTAAATCTTTAACATGTGCATCAATATCTTCTTTATTCCCTGCACCTTCAATAATTGTAGTTGAATCTTTTTCTACTAAGATTTTCTTAGCTTGACCTAATTCTTCAAATGTTAAATCTTTTAATTCCATATTGATTTCTTTGTCAACAAATTTAGCACCTGTTAATAAAGCAATATCTGTTAAATTTTCTCTTTGAGAATCCCCAAAGCCAGGAGCTTTTGTAGCGACTACATTAAAAGTACCTCTTAATTTATTAACTACTAATGTTGAAATAACTTCTTGTTCAATATCATCTGCAATTATTAATAATGGCTTATGAGTTTGAACAATTTGTTCTAATAAAGGTAATATTTCTTGAATAGTTGTGATTTTTCTGTTAGTTACTAATACATATGAGTTTTCAAGTTCAACTGTAGTTTTTTCTAAATCTCCTACCATATAAGGTGAAACATAACCCTTATCATATTTTAAGCCTTGAGTTACTTCAAGTGATGTTTCAAATCCTTTTGAATCATCAACATTAATTACACCATCTTTACCAACTAAATTAATTGCATCAGCAATGATTTTTCCAACTTCTTTAGAAGATGAAGAGATAGTTGCAACTGACATAATATCGCTATTTGTTTCAATTTTTCTACTCTTTTCAAGTAATTTTTTAGCAACTAATTTACTTGCTTCATCAATTCCTTCTCTCATTAAAACTGGATTAGCACCTTTTGCTACTTCATTTAAGCCATTATGAATCATGCTTTGAGCAAGCAAGGTTGCAGTAGTTGTACCATCACCAGCTTCATCATTTGTATTATTTGCTACTTCATAAAGTAGCTTAGCACCCATATTTTTAAATGAATCTTTAAATTCAATTTCTTTTGCAATTGATACACCATCATTAGTAATAAGTGGTGAACCATAGCCTTTATCTAAAACTACATTTCTTCCTTTAGGTCCTAGTGTAACTTTAACTGTATTTGCTAATTCATCTATTCCTTCAAGAACTATATCTCTTGCATCCTTACCAAATTTAATTTCTTTTGCCATAAATAAACACCTCTTATTCTAAAACTGCTAATATATCTTTAGCAGCAACAATTAAATATTCTTCATCATCTATTTTAATTTTTGTTGGGCTATATGATTTATATACTACTCTGTCACCAACTTTTAAATCAACTGGTACTAAATTGCCAGCTTCATCTTTGCTACCTACCCCAACAGCAATTACTTTTGCATATTCAGTTTCTTCTTCTTTTTGAGTAAGAATAATACCTGATGCTGTTTTTGTTTCTTTCTTTTCTTTTTGTAACACTACATTATCATTTAATGGTCTTAACATTTTTTGCCTCCTAATTGGCACTCTTTATTAGAGTTTGCCAAAATTCAATTAATATTATAATCTTTTTTTATAAAGTGTCAACCAATAAAATAAAAAAAATGCTGCAAAATTTTTAAAAAATAATTTTACAGCATCATTTATATTCAATTATTTTTTTAATTCAGGGAATCTTTCTCTATTTTTATTGTAATGAGTATGAAGTAATTCATGTGCTAAATGAGAATTTGGTTCGCCTAAATATTTATCATATAATTCAACAATTTGAGGATTGTTATGAGATTGACGTAATGTTTGTCTTTCATCTTCAGAATACAAAGCATTAGCTCTCTTTTGACGATATGTTTCATAAATATCATCATCTTCATTTGGCATTAACATAGGTTTTACATATGGTTGTCCACCACCATTGATACAGCCGCCTGGGCAGCACATAATTTCAATAAATGTATAAGGACTTGTGCCATTTTTGATTTGTTCTAATAATACTTTTGCATTCTTCATACCAGATGCAACAGCAACTTTAATTTTAGTAACACCTAAATCAATTTCAGCTTCTTTAATTCCAGCTTGTCCTCTAACTTCAGTAAATTCGATTTTTTCTCTTTCTTTACCATTTAATACTTTATAAGCTGTACGTAATGCTGCTTCCATAACACCACCAGTAACACCAAAGATTACACCTGCGCCAGTATAATCTCCCATAATGTCTTGGTCGTATTCTTCATTTGGAAGTTTATTGAAGTTAATACCACTTCTCTTGATTAATCTTGCTAGTTCTCTTGTAGTTAAAACTGCATCAACATCACGATTTCCGTTAACTTCCATTTCTTTTCTATCTTTTTCAAATTTCTTAGCTGTACAAGGCATAATTGATACAACAAAAATATCTTTTGGATCTAAGCCTTTTTCTTTAGCAAAGAAAGATTTGATAATAGCACCTTGCATTTGGTGAGGTGATTTACAGCTTGATAAATTATCTAAAGTCTCAGGATAATAATATTCAGCATAATTTACCCAGCCTGGAGAACATGAAGTAATCATAGGTAAAACACCATTATTTTTAATTCTACCTAATAATTCAGTTGCTTCTTCCATAATTGTTAAATCTGCACCGAAATTTGTATCATATACACGGTCAAATCCTAAACGATGTAATGCTGCAACCATTTTACCAGTTACAGGAGTGCCTACTGGAAGACCAAATTCTTCGCCTAAGGCAGCACGTACTGCAGGAGCTGTTTGTACAACAACAAATTTACCTTGTGCCATAGCAGCATCTACTTTATCAATTTCTGATTTTTCCATTAATGCACCAGTTGGACATACATTTACACATTGACCACATAACAAACATGGAGATTCTGCAAATCCACGATTTCCTGCTGGAGCAATAAATGTTTTAAAGCCCCTCTTTTCAAAGCCTAAAATACCTGTACCATGAGCTTCAACACAACGTTTAACACATCTACCACATAAAATACATTTAGATGTATCACGTACGATTGATGAATTTTTATCATCAATAAATGTTTCTGATTTTTCACCAAAGAATTTACCTTCTCTTGCGCCAACCATTTGAGCAACATGTAATAATTCACAATGCCCATTTTTATCACATTGTTGGCAATGGAAAGAGTGATTAGATAAAAGTAATTCCACTGATACTCTTCTTGCTTGTGTAGCTTTTGGAGAAGAAATTTTAATTTCCATACCTTCAGCTATAGGATACACACAAGATGCAACTAAACCTCTTGCACCTGTTGCTTCAACTAGACATACACGGCATGAAGCTAGTGAGCATTCATCTTTATTGAAATTACAAAGTGTAGGAATTTCATAACCACATTTTCTAGCTGCTTCTAAAATTGTCAAACCTTCTTCAACTTGATATGGGCGACCTTCAATTTTAATATTAACTAAAGCCATTTCTTATCCCTCCACTAATTTTTAGAAACTGCGCCAAACTTACATACAGATTGACACATTCCACATTTAACACATTTTGCTGTATCAATATGCATTGAAGCTAATTTATGACCTGGTGCAACATATTCAGTTCTTGAAATTGCACTAGTTGGACAGTTTTTAGCACAAACGCCACAACCGATACATTTATCTTTATCGATGACATAGCTCATTAATTTCTTGCATACATGAGCTGGACACTTCTTATCAACTATATGAGCTAAATATTCATCTTTAAATTTAGCCATTGTTGATAAAATAGGGTTAGATGCTGTTTGACCAAGACCACATAATGAATTAGCTTTAACTGCTTGAGTTAATTCTTCAAGATCTGCTAAATCTTGTAAAGTTCCTTTTCCTTCAGTGATTCTAGTTAAAATTTCAAGCATTCTCTTTGTACCGATACGGCATGGAGAACACTTACCACATGATTCATCGCAAATAAATTCCATATAGAATTTAGCAACATCAACCATACAGTTATCTTCATCCATTACAATAGCACCACCAGAACCCATCATTGAGCCTCTAGCAATTAAGTTATCATAATCTATTTGAGCATCTAAATCATCAGCAGTTAAGCATCCACCAGATGGACCACCTGTTTGAATTGCTTTAAATTTTTTGCCATTAGGAATTCCACCACCAATATCGTAAATTAATTCACGTAGTGTAGTTCCCATAGGTACTTCAACTAAACCTACGTTATTAACTTTACCTCCTAATGCAAATACTTTAGTACCCTTGCTCTTTTCAGTACCAAGTGCAGCAAATTTTTGTGAACCTTCTCTTAAAATATAAGGAACTGTAGCTAAAGTTTCTACATTGTTGATAATAGTAGGTTTACCCCATAAGCCTTTAACAGCTGGGAATGGTGGACGAGGTCTTGGCATACCTCTTTGTCCTTCGATAGAATTAAGTAAAGCTGTTTCTTCACCACAAACGAAAGCACCAGCACCTAATCTTAGATGAACTCTAAATGAGAAATCAGTTCCCATAATATTATCACCAATTAAGCCTAATTCTTCAGCTTGTTTAATAGCTATTCTTAATCTTTCAACAGCAATTGGGTATTCCGCACGTACATAAAAATAACCATTTTGTGCTCCAATAGCGTAACCTGCAATCATCATACCTTCAATAACTGCAATTGGATTACCTTCAAGGATAGATCTATCCATAAATGCACCTGGATCACCCTCATCGCCATTACATACTACATATTTTTCATCGTTTTGTTGAGCATATGCAAATTGCCATTTTCTACCAGTAGGGAAGCCTCCGCCACCTCTACCTCTTAAACCAGAAGCTAAAATTTCATTAATTACTTCTTGTCTATCCATTTTTAATGCTCTTTCTAAGCCTTTAAAAGAGCCAACTCCTAAAGTTTCTTCAATTTCTTCAGGGTTAATAGTTCCACAGCCATGTAAAGCTATACGAACTTGTTTTTTATAGAATGTGATATCATCTTGTTTAGTAATTTTTTCTTTTGTTTGAGGATCTACATATAATAATCTTTCAACAATTTCACCACCGATAATATCTTTTTGGAAGATTTCATCAGCATCTTCTACTTTTACCATACGATATAAAGTATCTTCAGGTAAAACTTTAACAAATGGTCCTTGAGAGCAGAAACCAAAACAACCAACTTTATTAGCTGTAACTTTATCTTCTAAATGATTTTCTTTAATCAATTCTTGAAGCTTAGCAAGAATTTCACTAGAATTTGATGATAAACAACCTGTACCACCACAAACTAGTAAATGACGTTTTCCATCTTCACCAGAAAATTTTTTAGAAACACAATCTATACATTTTTTTGATTTTTCATCAAATGCTTCAAAACTATTAATCATTATCTTGCAGCCTCCCTGTAAGAATTAATTATTTCTTGAACTTGATTTACACTTACTTTAGAATAAACCTTACCATTAATTGATACAGCTGGAGCAATACCACATGCGCCAATACAACGTAATGCATCTAATGTAAATAAACCATCTTCAGAAGTTTCACCTGGCTTAATATTTAAAATTTCTGAAAATTTATCAATTACTTGTTGTGAGCCTTTAACATAACAAGCAGTACCAAGACATACACCTATAACATATTTTCCTTTTGGATTTAATGAAAAATATGAATAAAAGCTTACTACACCATAGATTTCAGCTACAGGAATGCCTGTTCTTTCTGAAACTATTTCTTGTACTTCTAGTGGAATATATCCATATTCTTTTTGAATATCACTAAGAATTAACATCAATGGAGTTTCTTCATTTTGATATCTATCAATAATTTCATTGATTGTTTTCTTAGCAACAGCACTCAAACGATTCATACATACCTCCATAAAACTTATAGTTTTAACACAATCGGTAATATTATACCATTTTACAATATTGTTAGTCTATTCTAACTTTATTTTTTTCACATTATCACAAATAGTTGTAAGATATATTACACTACAAAAAAAGTTGTAATTTTCCCCATATATTTCAAATATGGATTCAATTACAACTCTATTATTATTAATCACTAAAATCACTATCAGCTATGATACTGAAATTAAAATCTTTAAATTCTTCAGTTAATTTTTTTTCAATTTCTTTATTCACTAAATATGGACTTTCTTCATCAAAATCATGAATCAAATCAAATACAACATATCTTTTTTCTTCATCAACATAAAACCCATGCATCTGCTTAACATGTTTGTATTCTTTTAATAAATTTATAACATATTCTTTTATTTTATTTGAAACTTCTGTTGAATTATTTGATGCATAAATTCCAATTGTCATAATTATTGAAAATTTAAGATATACTTCTGTTTGCAATTTACGTTCCAGATACTGTATTTCTTTGGCAGTTAAATCATCTTCTACTTCTATATGAGCAGAACCTATTGCTTTATTTGGCCCATAATTATTTACTATTAAGTCATAAACACCTAAAACATGGCTATCTGTAGCCATAATTAATTGTTTTATTTCTTCTGCTTTTTCTTTTTCTAATCTATCTCCTATCATTTGAGATAATGATTCTTTTAAAGCTTCAAAACCAGATTTTAATATAAAACAACCAATTAAAATACCTAAATAACCTTCAATATTTACATCAGTAGTTAAAGAAATAATTAAAGCAATTAATGTAGATAACGAAAGTATACTATCAAATAACGCATCTGTTCCTGATGCTTTTAATGCATCAGATGATACTTTCTTGGCTTTATATCTAAAAAATAAACCCAAAATTATTTTAACAATTATCGCAACAGATATGATTATAATCGCCCATTTATCATAAGAAGGTACTTGTTTATTAATCAAAGATAAAATTGATTCATAAATAGCACTTCCACCAGCAAATAAAATAATAATCGCGATTAATGTAGAAGTTAAATATTCAATTCTTCCATATCCATATGGATGCTTTTTATTAGGCTTTTTACCTGCAAGTTTAGTTCCTATAATCGTTATTAAAGAACTTAACGCATCAGTTAAGTTATTTAAAGCATCCATAATAATTGATACAGATGAAGCTAAAAATCCTATAAAAGCTTTAAAGCCAACTAATAAAATATTAACTAATATACCAATTATAGATGTTTTTATTATTTCATGTTCTCTATTCAATTTTAATCATCATCCTCATCATATTCGCCATCTAAATCTTCCCCATTATATGGTTCTGCAAAATAATCATAATCATAAAAATCATCATCGCTATCATCATAT
>CAJOOI010000136.1 GCA_905236105.1 uncultured Acholeplasmatales bacterium | reverse complement strand
TTAAGTCCTTCAACATCTATTATTAATGAAACTACTACAATAAATGAGACAACAACTCATATATTTACAACAACACAAGAAGAAAATAATATTACCATAAATACTGATTATGAGGTTGAAGAAAGGATAGATTTTCCATTTGAAATATCTGAAAAGCGTCTAAATTACCCTAAGAATATAAATTTATCTTCTGTTAGTGAAAAAGAAATAAATTATACAATAGATGATTTAGCATATTCTGTTGATGCACATATATTTAATTCGGCTTTAGATGAAAATAAAACTGATTATTTTTATTTTAAATTATCTGATGAATTAACATCTTTAGCAAAAGAAGATTGTATTTCATTTATAAGTAAAGCTTTACAAATTGCTCCACTTGGTCATAATTTTTATTTTAATTATGATGATTCAAAACTTGATGAAAATTTATTAGGAATAAAAGCATATTTTGTTTCTAATTACGCATCTATTACAACAAAATTAGATAATGTTAGTTATATAATGAATTATGAATTTTACAAAAATTCACTTAACGGTTATGATTATAAAGCATTAAAGCTTACAGATTTACCTTTGTATAAAAATAATAAAGGCTTCTTAGGTGTTGAAAATAGTGAACAATTATTTTTTGCTGTAGCAAATGATTTTGTACCATATTGTAAAGCTGAATCAGTTTCATATAAAATATTTTCTAAAGCAATTGATATTTTATCAAGAATAACAAATGATAATATGACAGAACTTGAAATCTATAAAGCTATATATCAATATGTTGATTCAGCAAATGTATATGAAAATAATACATTAATAAATGATAGATTACAAAATAGAACAAATAGATCATTTTTCTTAGAAGGCTCAATGCTTGATAATGCAGCAGTATGTGATGGTTTAACTAAGGCAATTGTATTATTATCTAAGATGATGGGGATAGATGCATATCATATAGGTGCAAGAAATGATAAAGGCGGGCATGCTTATGTTTATGTAAAAATTAATGATAAATATTATTTGAGTTGCCCAACTTATGGAATTGATACATTTTATGTGAACGAAAATTTATTTCAATCTTATTTTAATCATAATTATTTTTTAACTGATTATGATACTAATAGTGCTATTTGGAATTTTGATTCTAATGCATTAAAAGATATTGGAAATAAAATTAAAGAAGTTGATTCATATAATTATTGGGAAAACACAAAAATAGTTATAAATAATCAAGAATATAATTTAAATCCCAATTCAGTAGAAGACGCTTTAACAATATTATATGATACATATAAAATATTTTTAAAAACTAATAAAATCATAGAAGTTGAATTATTAGGTAGTGATAGAATCCTTAGAGAAGCATATACAAAAATGAAAGAAGTATATCCTAATTTAGTTTATTTATCTAATGGGACATTTGAAGCAAAAAGAATTCAAGCATATGTTTTTGGAGTACAAAAATGAAAAAATTTGTAATTGCGTTATTTTTATCATTCTTTTTAATATCTTGTTCAAATGATAATAAGACTAATTTATCAACAACTAATATTACAAAAGATGAATATCAAGAATTTATAAAAAATAAAAAATATATTGATGATTTACCTAATGAAGATTTAAAAAAACCTAATAAAACTATTTCTAATTTAGATGATTTTATTTATGTATTAGATTATTTAGCTTTTTATAGAATTAGTGATGAAATATATTTTGAAATAGCAGATGATTATGCAAAAACATTTTATAATCCATACCAAGAATATGTTAAAGCATATAAAGAAGCTGATTTAGCTGATGTTTATAATTGTGTTTTTAAAGATGATTATTATACAAAATATCAAATAATTTCACTAAAATATTCTATTAGTAAAGATATAGCCACAAATAAACCAAGCTATATATCTAATGCTACAATTCTTAAAAATTATGATTACAAAGCTACTGGTGGATTTTCATTAAATATGGATAATAAAGAAGAAATTGATTGTGAAACTAGCGAACAATTATATTATTTAGTTATGAATGGTTATAATCCAAAGCCAAAAGATGGAAGTATGGCCTTAGTTATCTATAATAAAGCAAAAGAAGTAATACATGACAATATTTCAGATGATATGGATGATTTTGAGAAGATAATGGCAATTTATGATTATTTAACATATGAAATATATTATGATAAATCAACAGCATATTCATCATCAAATTATCTTGTCAAAGAACAAGCATATTATCTTGAAGGTGTATTTTTAAATAAATGCGCAGTATGTGATGGTAAGGCTAAGGCTTATGCATTATTATTAAATATGCTTGGTATTAAATGCTATAGGCAAACTGGAAAAAATGGGGATGCTGATCATGCTTGGAATATAGTAAATTATAATGATAATTGGTATGTATCATGTACTACATATGGTCAGCCTAGTGAATTTAAATTAGATGATAAAAATTTGATAGTTCCAAATCATTCAATGATGCTTACATCAAAAGATACTCCATCTAATGAGTGGGGATATATTCCTGAAAAACACACAAATATTCTAATATCAAATACTGAATATGACATTTTTTCTAAAATAGGAAATGGAAAATATAAAATATCAAATATAGAAGCTTTTGATATTTTATATAATGAAATAAAAAATAATGATTTAAAAAATAAAAAAATAGAATTCATTTATGTCGGAGATTTTAAAGAAGAATTTCAAAATGAATTAATAAAATATTTTGATGATTCAAACAATATAAATATTTTGGCTCCAAAAACAATAAATGGACAAATATATGAGGTGATTTTTTATTAATGGAAGCAAAAGAATTATTAGAACAAGGAACAGAATTATTATTAAATAAAAAATATGATGAAGCTTTAAAAAAATTTGAAGAAGCGTCTAATTTAGGAAACTATTTTGCTACATACAATCTGGCTTGTATGTATTATTTTGGTGATGGAGTAAAAAAAGATGATAAAAAATCATTTGATTATTTTCTTTTAGCTTCAAATCAAAATGATCCAGAGGCAACAAATAGAGTTGCAGTTATGCTTGAGCAAGGAATTGGGGTAAAAAAAGATATAAATAAAGCTTTTGAATATTATTTTAAATCTGCTAATATGAATTCTTTATCTGGTATAGCTAATTTAGCAATATGCTATTTAGAAGCTAAAGGATGTAATCAAAATATTGATGAAGGAATAAAATTGTTGGATAAAGCAAGCATAAAAGGCAATGGAATTGCATCTTATGAATTAGCATCATATTATCTAAATGGAAAATATGTAGAAAAAGATTTAGCTAAATCTAGATTTTATTTAGAAAGAACAATTAAACAAAAATATGTTAAAGGAATCTTAGAACTTGCAAGATATTATGAAGAAGGTATTGGTGTTGATGTTGATGTTAATAAAGCTAATGAATTAAAAAAACTTGCATCAGAAACAGTAGAAGATTAATAAAAAAATAATGAAAATAGCTCTAAAAACATAAATTTATGAAAATGTTTTTAGGGCTATTTTTAAAAATATATATTTATTTATATCATATATAAATGATATAATTTATTATAATTTATGGAGGTATAAGCCATGCTAATTGAAATTAAAGATGCGAGAAAAGAATATGGTAGTGGTGAATCATTAGTCCATGCCCTTGATGGTGTGAATTTATCTTTAGATGCTGGTAAGGTTTATGTAGTATTAGGACCATCAGGTTCTGGTAAGTCTACTTTATTAAATATGGTTGGTGGACTTGATAATCTATCTAGTGGTTCAATTGTAGTAGATGGTATAGATATTTCTAAAGCAAATAAAAAACAAATGACAGAATATAGAAGAAAAATCATTGGCTTCGTTTTTCAATTTTATAATCTTGTTCCTGATTTAACGGCATTAGAAAATATAGAAGTTGTTTCAGATATTTCAAATAAAGAAAATAATTTAGATATTGATGAAATTATGGAAGAACTTGAAATATCTAATTTAAAAGACAGATTCCCAAGAGAATTATCTGGTGGACAACAACAAAGAATAGCTATCGCTAGAGCCCTAGTTAAAAATCCTAAAATCTTATTATGTGATGAATTAACTGGTGCCCTTGATACTAAATCTTCAAAAAGTGTTTTAAAGGTTATAGAAAAAGTAAATCAAAGATTTCATACAACTATTATCATAATAACACATAATGAAGTAATTCAAGGTATAGCTGATGTTATTATTAGATTTAAAGATGGAAATATCCATTCAATTGAAGATAATAAAAATAAAATTCCTGCAGATAAGTTAGAATTATAGGGGTCTATTATGAAATTAAATTTGAGACTTAATAAAAGGTATTTTAGAAGTGTAAAATCAAATATTATTTTTTATATTGCTGCCTCAATTCTAACAATGCTATCTGTATTAGCATTTGCCTTACTTTTTACATCAGGATTAGGAATTAAAAATTATACTTCTAAGGTTTTTAAAACTGATGTTGTTGAAGATGCTGATTTTTCAGCATTAATGCAAATAGATGATGAAGAAATTAAATCAATAGAAGAAAAATATCATGTTTTATTAGAACATCAACAATATGTTAACATCTTAAATTCAAAGACATATGATAAAGATGGTAATGATGTAACAAAACCTGATACACATGCTAGAATTTTTAGAGAAAACTTTAAAATTAATATTTATACTATTACACAAACAAAGCCAGGCTTAACAATAAATAGTATTAAAGATTTAAAAGATGATGAAATAATCATCAATGAAAAATATGCCATAAAGCATAATATATCACTTGATAGTGATAATTCTAAAATAGAAATAGATAATAAATTTTATAAAATTGTTGGCTATTTTGTAAGACCAGATTATTTATATGGGCTTGAAGAAGCAACAGATACATATGCAAATTATGATTCATTTTTTATAGCTTATTTAAATGATGATGCATTTTATGAATTTTTAAAGGATGAAGATGGAAAGACTTCTGTTTCAAATAATTATGCTTTAAAATATAACCAAAATGGCACAACTGATGTTTCTGCACTTAGAACTCATTTATTTAATGAATATGTAACATATCAATATAATGTTGCATCAACATCAGGAAGAATAAGAGCTATTAGTACAAGATCTACTCTATATATGTCTTTTTCTTTCTTGATTTTGATTATAATGCCTATTTCTGTTGTGGCATTAATAGCTATTATTTTAAATATTAAGGTTAAAAACGATCAAAAGATAATTGGTACAATTCAAGCTTTAGGTTATCGTAATAAAGAAATATGTTATCATTATTCGATAATGGCTATTTTACCAGGCTTAATAGGTGGAATATTAATGACAATTTTCATCTATATAACTGTAGGCTTTTTCGGTAAGCTTGCCTCGGGGGATTTTGAGGTAATGAAAATAAGCTTTGTATATCCATGGTATACAGCAATATTAGGTGTTTTAATACCTACGCTTATTTATTTTGTTACTTCAGTTATTACTGTAAAAACACTTATTAATAAACCAGTTACTACTCTACTTAGAGGTGCAGGGACTTCATCAAAATCTTCTAAATTCTTAACAAAGAAGAGAATGAATACCTCACTTAAATTTTCTATTAGATCATTATTGATTAATAAAGGAAGAGCATTTGTTGTATTTTTAGGTATTGCAGCATCAGCCATGATAATAACAATTGCATTATCTTCATTTGATACGATAGATGCGATTGTGACAGATGCGATGAAAAAAGCAGGCGATTTTGAATATGAATATACTCTAAAAATGCCACAATCTACAACAGATGAAGATTTAAAAAGTGGTAACAATTATATGCTTGCGACCATCTATGAATATAATGATAGAAAAATACCACTAATGGGTGCAGATGCTGATAATATGGATTTGTGGTATACAACTTTAACTAATGGAAATAAAATAACAAAATTAGATAATGATAGCTTTTATATGTCAAAATTATGCGCAACATTGATGGGCGTTAATGAAGGAGATACTATTACTATTAATTCTAATTTTAATGAAGAAAAATTAACATTTAAAATCACAGGTATAATAGATAATGGTTTATTATCTTATGTTTTAACTAGTAAAAATAATGTTATAAAATCTTATTTGAAAACTATCAAAAGCTTCTTAGAACAACCTGCAATTACAGAATTACTTCCAAAGAATGTAGTAGATCAAATAGATAGTGCATTATCGGATAATTTAAAAGAACAAACAACGTTATATAATATAGTTTTATCAAAAGATTCATTAGAATCAAAATTTGAAGCTCATAACATTTTAACAATTTTCCAAAAATCATCAATTATCAAACAAAAAGATGCAAAATTATCTGAAAGAACACCAATTATTTATACAGTATTAATAATAGGTATTCTAATTTGTGTTATTGCAGTATTTACTGTTGTAAATGTTATAATTGAAGATAATCAAGGTAATATTTCAATGCTTATGGTATTAGGCTATAAGCCTAGAGAAATTAATAGAATGATTATTAATGGTAATCATATTTTAGTTCCATTAGGCCTAGGTATTGGTATACCTTTGGGGCATATAATTTTAAAGGCTTATTTTAGAATTACGATTCAAAATGCTAATATGATAATGCCTGCATCAACTAGCTTTAAAACTGTTATGATGATTATAGGAATAATAGTTGGAACATATGTAATAACTTTATTGTTATTAAAGCATAAAGCTTCAAGAGTAAGTATGACAGATTCATTAAAAGATAATAGGTAGGATTAAAAATGATTAAATTAGGTAATGAATGGGATAAAGTATTTAAGAAAAATGAAAATATATTTCACAAGAAGGTTTCATTTAAAAACCATTTTGGTATTGAGCTTGCGGCTGATTTATATATGCCAAAGGAAGCAAAAGAAAAACTTCCAGCAATAGCTTTATGTGGGCCATTTGGGGCAGTAAAAGAACAATCTAGTGGGCTTTATGCTCAAGAAATGGCAAGTCGTGGATTCTTAACAATCGCCTTTGATCCATCTTTTACAGGTGAATCAGGTGGCGAAGTAAGATATATGAATTCACCTGATATTAATGTGGAAGATTTTCAAGCTGCAGTAGATTATTTATCAAATTTAGAAAATGTAGATAATAATAAAATATCAATCATCGGTATTTGTGGCTGGGGAGGTATGGCGCTTCAAACAGCTTGTATAGATACAAGGCTTAAAGCTAGTGTTGCAGTAACTATGTATGATATGTCAAGAGTTACAGGTAATGGTTATTTTGATAATGATGATTCTGAAGAAAAAAGATATGCTCAAAGAGTTGCATTAAATAATCAAAGAACAATTGATTTTAAAAATAAATCATATAAACTAGGTGGTGGGGTTGTAGATGATCCTACAGGTATGCCTGATTTTGTAAAACAATATTATGATTATTATAAAACTAAACGTGGCTATCATAAAAGATCACTTAATAGTAATGGTGGCTGGAATGTTACAGCATCAACATCTTTACTTAATACAAGATTATTAACATATGCTGCTGAAATAAGAAGTGCTGTTTTAATTGTACATGGAGATAAAGCACATAGCTTATATTTTGGTAAAGATGCATTTAAATTACTAAAGGGTGATAATAAAGAATTATTGATTGTAAAAGATGCAACTCATTGTGATTTATATGATGGTGGTATAAATCATGATAAGATTCCTTTTGATAAAATAGAAGAATTTATAAGAAAATATATCTAATTAATATTTAGCAAATAATAAATTTATTAAAGCTTAAAATTATTATTTGCTTTTTATTTATTTTTAAGATAAAATGCGATAGGTGATTTTATGAGCGTTTTAAAATGCAGTAATGTTTCATTTTCTTTTGGAAATAGAACAATATTAGAAGATGCATCTTTTGTTATGCAAAAGGGAGAACATATTGTTTTAATTGGCTTTAATGGTGAAGGTAAAACTACATTTATTAAAATGATTACAGGTGAGCTTACACCGGATAATGGTAAAATAGAATGGGCTAAAAGAATAACATGTGGTTATTTAGACCAATATACTAAATTAACTCCAGGAAAAACAATTAAAGAAGTTTTACAAGATGCTTTTTCATACATGTATGATTTAGAAAAAGAAATGAATGATTTATATGAAAAAATGTCTTCTTGTACAGAAGATGAAATGAATGAATATTTAGAAGAAACTGGTGAAATTCAATCAGAACTTGAAGCATCAGGCTTTTATACAATAGATTCAACTATCGAAGAAGTCGCAAATGGTTTAGGCTTAGGAGAAATTGGACTTGATAAAGATGTATCAGCTTTATCAGGTGGGCAAAGATCTAAAGTATTATTAACAAAATTAATATTACAAAAGCCTATGATATTAATTTTAGATGAACCTACTAATTTCTTAGATGAAGAACAAATAAATTGGTTAAAAGATTATTTAATTAATTATGAAAATGCATTTTTATTAGTTTCTCATGATGTAAGCTTCTTAAATGATGTCATAAATGTAATTTATCATATGGAAGATGGAAAGCTTACTCGTTATAGTGGAAATTATGATCAATATATGCAGATGTATGAAATAGAAAAAAGAAATCAAAACATGGCATATGAGCGACAACAAAAGGAAATTCATAAATTACAAGAATTTATAAACAAAAATAAGGCTAGAGTTGCTACAACTGATTTAGCTAAATCTCGTCAAAGAAAATTAGACAAAATGGAAATAATAGATAAAGCAAAAGAAGCTATCAAACCTACATTCAAATTTAAAGAATGTGGTGCATCTGGTAAATTTGTTTTTACATGTGAAAAATTAGTTTTAGGATATGATGAACCACTATCTAAACCAATAACTTTAACAATTGAACGTGGTGAAAAAGTCTTATTTAAAGGTGCTAATGGTATCGGAAAATCAACTTTATTAAAAACTTTATTAAATATTATTCCACCAATTAGTGGAAAGTGTAGTATGGATTATAATATCCATTATGGCTATTTTGCTCAAGAAGAAGAATATGGAAGAATTTCAGCCTTAGATGAGGTTTGGAAGATGTATCCTGCAATGACTAATGGTGAAGTAAGAGGAGCACTTGCTTCATGTGGACTTACAAAAGATAAAATAGAGTCTTTAATGATGGTTTTATCTGGAGGGGAAGCAGCTAAAGTAAGATTATGTAAAATAATGCTTAAAGAATGTAATACACTTATTTTAGATGAGCCTACTAACCATTTAGATGTATTAGCTAAAGAATCTTTAAAAGAAGCAATTAAAGCTTTTAAAGGAACTGTAATATTAGTATGTCATGAAAATGATTTTTATAATGATATAGTCACTAGAATAGAAGATGTTTCTAAATGGACATTAAAAATAATTTAATAATAGCAAAAAGAAAAAGTGGAAAAAATGGCACAAGAGCCGATTTGATGGGCGTGTTACTGGTTTGCCTTTTTTCGGCATAGATCTTATATTTTTCTTAAGACATAAATTTAATGGTAGTACTTTATTTATTTTGAAATAATATATCAAATTTAACATCATTTAATTTAAAGAATAACAATTTGTTGTCTATTCAATGGTTGAAAATGGTAGAGTTGAATATAAAAAAGAAGAAGTATTAGGTGTTTTTATAAATATAGAATCTGATGAAGTTAATTTAAGATATATAAAAAAAGGAAAAGAGACACAAACTACTATTGGATATGCACCAAATAGTATGGAAGCAGAAATAAATAATAAAATAAATATGTATAAGAATCAGGAATAATAAAATGGCGAGAAATCAAATCTCGCCATTTTATTATTTAAGATATGCCCTAACTAAGATGTCTCTTAAATATGAATAATATTTATATAATGCAGGATTTACATATTTTTTCCATTCAATATATTTATTATCATACATGTAACTTCTTAAAATAGATGCACATATTTTAATATCATTTCTATCTATTTTTACAAAATCGATTTTTTGTTTTATTTCATCATTAAACCATAATTCACATTTGTTTTCGATTCCATAAACCATACAATTAGGATAACCATTTTCTTTAGTAGCACTATCTATTACATAATTTCCCCAAATATTTACATTGCCAACTCCTAAGTCAGGAAGTGGTGCAATTTTAATTTTATCACCAAATACTATTTTTAACATCGATTCTCTTGTTTCATAATTAAATGGATTTTCTTTAGTCATAAATTTATCAGAAGAGCCAACTAATACTAATACCTCATCACATAATTCTAATGCTTTATTAATAATAAACTCATGGCCAATATGTAATTGCTGAAATCGACCTAAAACTAATCCTTTTTTATATTTTTTCATTGATCTTATCTCTTCTCATATTTAGGCATAAGTAATAATTTATGTAAATTAATTTTGTGTAGATGGTCAATTTTAGACTTAGCTTTTTCATCTTCACAAATACCGGTTCTTATATATTTATCTAATGTTTCATAAGAAAAGCCTAATTTTTCTTCATCTGATTTACCACTCATTCCATCTTCTGGAGTTTTTTCAATTAAATAAGCAGGAAGTCCAAGCTCTCTTCCAAGAGCTCTTACTTCGGTTTTTGTTAAGTCGGACATAGGTGAAAAATCACCTGCTGCATCACCAAATTTTGTTGAATAACCAACCCAATCTTCACTTAAATTACATGTATTACAAACTCTTCCTCCAACTAAAGCTGATATACCATATAATACAGTCATTCTAATTCTTGCTGGAGTATTAGTTTTATAACAATCTACTTCATTTGGGTTGAGACCATAAACAGACTCAATTTCATTATTTAGGGCATCAACTGCGCTTCCTATATTTATTTCATAATGCTTAATACCTAATAAATTTATAACATCATAACTATAATTTATATCATGTTGTAGACCTTTAGGTAATAATACACCTATAACATTTTCTTTTCCTAATGCTTTAACTAATAATGCTGCACAAACAGAAGAATCAGTTCCACCTGAAATACCAATTACAGCTTTACATCCTTTGCCATTTTCTTCAAAATAATTTTTAATCCATTTTATTATTTCATCACTTAGCATTTTTAAAACCTCCAATTTTAATAAAATTATAACAAACAAATTAATATTTATTCAATTATTTTTCAAAATAAAATAGGTTCATTACAAACCTATTTGTTACAGTTCAGTCGTAAAAAGGAAGAAAAATGATTAAATTTAAAAAAAGTTTGAAAAATTATGCTGTTTTTCAGACTTTTT
>CAJOOI010000135.1 GCA_905236105.1 uncultured Acholeplasmatales bacterium | reverse complement strand
CTTTATTCAAAATATTTGAAATATTTTTGTAATACTTCAAGCATCACATTTGATGGTGTAAAATTTTTTATTTCTAATATATCTTTAAATATTTTTGGCGAAAATCCTGAAATTATGCAACAATTATCATCATTTTTGGTAATGGGTAATCCATCTTGTTGGGGACTTACACACCAAAATATTATTTTTGGCATTTTGATATTATTTTCTTGATATTTATTTTGCCAATGTTTGAAATTTGGGGTTTTTTTAATTGAACAGTCAAATTCCATATCTGATATGATAATTAATTGAGTTGGGCATTCATCCATAGGAGATGAAATTGATGCATTAAGTATCATTTCAAGTGCCTTATCGATGTTTGTGCTTTCTCCCCAATTATCAAAATTGATGGAATTTAATTTTTCTATTAAATTATTACCTGTTAATTTTTGAAATGTTGGTTCATTTGAAAAATTAATAAATGTATTATGAAAAATACCTTTATTTCTTTCTGCAATATAAATAGCTAATCCTAAAGCGCAGCTTATTGGTAGCATACCATCTAAAAACATTGAACCTGATGTATCGGCAATAACTAATGCATTTTTACCTTCATTTGTTAAAACATTTGTTTGATTATCCCATAATGTATTTAAAATATCCTCATCTATATCCACACCTATATTCTCATCTATATCCACATCTATATCCACATCTAAATTTAAAACTAATGCATGTTTTATAATTTGATATGGTTCTAATACTGATGCATTAATTTTATTTTTGCCGTCTTTAACTGATTTGATATAAGCATTAAATCTATCCTTATCATATTCTAAAAATAAATTATAATAATAATACATTGCAACTGATGGAACTGCTTCATATTTTATATTATCATATTCTTTATTTGAAATATGATGTTCAACAATATCAATTTTATTTCTTAATTTTGATAATGTTTGTCTATATTCTTTAATGCTAATATTTAAATCTTTTGCAATTTTATTTGCTAGTGGATTATTTTTATTATGTGTTCTTACACTTGGTAACCATTTGGCAAGTAGTGATATTGAATCACTATTTAAGTCAGCTTTAAGCTGGCTTTTTATGATTTCTATGGTGCAAGACCATAAAGCTGTATTAGCTGTTTGTAAAATATAATCATATCTTCCAAGTTCTGGAATAACATATAATACTTTTTTAGCATAATCGATATCCTTTTTGCATAAATGATTAAAAAGTATTTTGAAAACGCGTCTTTCGCCTTTTCCACCTCTTATATCTAAAATATGCAAAAGATTAGCAATTGCTATTTTTGGATTCTCATTATATGCATTATCAAATAGATTTATTAACTCCGCTTCATCTTTATAACGTGTAGCTAATGTAAATAAATCTAAATTATAATCATATGATGTTGAATAATATAATCCACCTTTTGAATTTTCTTTTGTTGATTGTTGTTCTAATAATTCTTTAAACATTTTAATTTCCTCCATTTTTTAAATTAATACTAGCCGATATATTATTTAGTCTTTTTCTATAGGTATTTAATTTTGCTGTAATCGGCAACAAGCCACCTTTTTGTAGATCATTAATCTTTCAGGCCTTTGGTTGCTGCAAGTGGCTTTATAAAGTATTAAAATGTTTCTGTCTTTCTAAGACACCTATAATATAACAAATTTTAAAAAAAGGTGTGAGGACCCAAAATGTCCTATGATAAAATGCTTATAAAAAATCAAAAGGCACCCATAGATGCCGAAGCACTAAGGATGCCTAATGCGCTAATGTTAAAAACAGTAGCATATAGATTGATAACGCTGAGTTTTTCAGTGCCATCTTTTTCATACCGTCTAATTTGGCGTATGTCACAATATAGCAAATCTGCTAACTCTTGTTGTGTCAATCCATTTTTTACACGCAATTCTTTAAGAAAACGTGCGATATTTTTTTGTTCTAATTGTCCTTTCATTTTAGCATACCCCCTTAATAGAACAAAATTCATAGGACTAATTTTTTTATGAGATCCATTTTCTCAAAAAAAGTTATAGCAACTCTTATCAATGTCGCTATTTTCTATGGTATGCCTTCCTTTCAAAAGGACTAGCGTTATTATACTATATATAAAAAAATATGTAAAGTTTAAAAATAGGACATTGTTTGTCCTATATCAATTCGGCGGTTTTCAAAAAAATGTTTTAAAACTGAATAATTGTTCATATGTTTTAAAAAAACACGTTCAAAGTTTTCAAAAAAAAACATTTAGACATTATATATGCCAAATATTAATATCTAGCAAATAAAGCATAAAAAATGGCTTAAATCAAGATAAAAAATTATTTTTTTCATAAAAAAACATGCCGCTTTCAATTAAATGGCTTTATTAATGTTTTTTTTAGAGAAAAAATTTTTTTATTTTAAATTTTCTAAAAAAAATTTTAAAAATTTGTAAAAAAAAACATTTGAAAAATAAAATACTTGGAGTATAATGAAAGAACATTGCGGAGGAAAGATGAATACGAATGTTTTTGATGAATTAGTTATTGTCAAAAGAAGTGGTCAGCGAGTAGCTTTTAATAAAGCGAAAATAGCTATCGCTATTAAAAAAGCTTTTGATAGTACCTATGATGAATATGATGTTAATGCTGTTAATAAAATATTTGCTGATGTCTTAAATTATATTGAAGATAATTATAAAGAAAGAAAAACTATCAGTGTTGAAGACATTCAAGATATTATTGAAAATACTTTAAATGCTTCAAATTATCTAGAAGCATATGAAGCATTTAAACAATATCGCGTAAAAAGAGCTCAAAGTAGAGACCTATTTACAACAAAGCAACAACATAAATTCTTGAAGGCTATGGAATTTTTGTCAAGTAGAGATGTAAATAGTTTCCAATCTATTATTACTTTTGCAAAATCTATCTCCACAGAATATGCTAGGGCATATCTATTAGATAATAAATATATTAGAAACCATGATGAAGGAAATATCTTTATTCATAATTTAGGTATGTATTCTTTCCAAATTTCTAGAGGTTCAGTTTTAGATTTATCAAAAATTGAAATAAATGATAATTATATATTTTATTTAATTAATTATTTGAAAAATCTAAAAAAAGAACAATATGGTGATGAAGTATTAGCTAGTCTTGATAAAGTTCTTACACCTTATTACATATATTTATATAAAAATTATTTAATAGATTACCTAACAAAGTATCTTGAAATATATGGTATTCTTCCATACATTAATATTGGAGCATTAAAAGATGAAATATCAATGCTTGAAGATATTAGTGATTGTAAGAATGAATTAAACAAATATTTTAAATCAGAAGTATCTAAAAAAATATTTGAAAAATCATTGCAAGATACAACATTCACAACCAATAATAAGGTTGCGGATGATATTAAAAACCTTCTGGTTTCTATCGAAGATGAATCTACATTAAAAACTGAAGGCTACACAATTAGTTTTGGTTCAGCTAAATCTAATATAGGACTTATAATTAGAAAAATGATTTTAGATGTTTTTAAAACAAAAGATTTTAAAAATATTTCATTTAATTATAAGATATATGATCTAAAACAAATTGATGAAATATTAGATATTATTGAGATGGGTAAAGGATTTAATATTATAAATTTATTATCTAACTCTAATAAAACAAATGTATCTGATATTGAATATTTCTCACATGGCGAAAAATTAATTGATAATATTAATGAAGATAAGCGTCAATCTTTAGGTAGAATAATGCTTGCTAACTGCAGCATTAATCTAGCAAGAGTTGCATTAACATCAAAAGATATAGATGATTTTTATCTTCATTTGAATAATAATTTAGATTTAGCCAAAAATGAATTATTAGTAGCTTTTGAAAATATGTGTAATTGTTATAAAGAAAATTACACATATTTATTTCAAGAAAGAGTAATCTTAGATAGTGAAAAGCTTGAAGCATTACAAAAAGTAAGAAAAATATTTAGAGGTGGGGTCCTATATATAAATATAATAGGATTATATGAAGCATCTTTATTATTTTTCAAAAATGATTCAAGCCAACTAATTAAACTACTTGAATATCTTAATGATTATGCGAAGAAGATTAGCTTTGAAGAAAGACTTAATTTCTCAATTAGTTTAATTAATTATAGTGATGCATCAAGTCACTTCATCAATGTTGATAAAACAATATTTGGTAGTCAAATTGATGGAATAACTACAAAAAATTCTTATGAAGAAGCTTACAAAGCCTTCAAAACTATCAATGAAGTAAGTGCCTACGAAAGATTATCAAGCGGGGGACACAAATATTCTATTGAAGTTTTAAGTAAGACTTCTAAAAAGAAAATTAAAGAAACATTAACAGAAGCAATCAATAATGATGTTGCCTTCATTAATGTCAAGGTTGGTGGTTAATAATGCAGATTGCTGGTTTTGATAAGGTTTCATTATTAAACTACCCTGACAAGGTGGCTGCGACAATATTTACTAATGGTTGTAATTATGCGTGCCCATATTGTCAAAATAGCGCTTTGGTATTAGATACTAAAGATAATATCTTAATTGATGAAGAAGAAGTTTTATCTTATTTAGAAGATAGAAAGAAAATTCTTGATGGATTATGTATTACTGGTGGAGAACCAACTATTCAAAAAGATTTAGCAGAATTTATTTATAAAGTAAAAAAGATAGGTTTAAGTGTTAAATTAGATACAAATGGTTCTAATCCTGATGTCATAAGATTATTACTTGATAATAATTTATTAGATTATATAGCGATGGATATTAAAGGTGTCTTTAATAAATATAATGAAATAACTAATAGAAATGTTAATTTAGATAGAATTAAAGAATCTATTAATATTATTAAAAATTGTAATATCGATTATGAATTTAGAACAACAGTAATCAAAGAATATACTAGTTATGAAGATTTAATTCATATTCTAGAATATTTAAATTGTAATAAATATTTTATTCAAAAATTTGAGGATAGAGATACAAATATTATGCCTAATCTTCAAGCATATACAGATGATGAATTAAAAGAAATATATTTAAAATTAAAAAACAAATATGATTATATAAAAATACGTGGTTTAGCATAGGAGGGAAATAATATGTATAAAGTAGTAAAAAGAGACGGGAACGTAGTTGATTTTAATTTATATAAAATATCAAATGCAATTTCAAAAGCATTTGAATCCGTTGATATTAATTATGATAAGGATGTAATTGATTTTTTAGCATTAAAAGTTACTGCTGATTTTGCAAATAAGGTAGTAGATGAAAAAGTTAGTGTTGAAGATATTCAAGATAGTGTAGAAACAGTATTATCAAAATCTGGTTATACTGATGTTGCAAAATCATATATTCTATATCGTAAATTACATGAAAAACAAAGAAATATTAAATCTACAGTACTTGATTATAAAGCATTAGTTGATAATTATGTACAAATCAACGACTGGAGAGTTAAAGAAAATTCTACAGTAACTTATTCACTTGGTGGTTTAATTTTATCAAATTCTGGTGCCATCACTGCCAATTATTGGTTATCAGAAATTTATGATGAAGAAATCGCAAATGCACATAGAAATGCTGATATCCATATCCATGATTTATCTATGTTATCAGGTTATTGTGCAGGTTGGTCTTTAAAACAATTAATTAAAGAAGGCTTAGGCGGAGTTACTGGTAAGATTACTTCAGCTCCAGCAAGACATTTGTCTACATTATGTAATCAAATGGTTAATTTCTTAGGAATTATGCAAAATGAATGGGCAGGAGCTCAAGCATTTTCATCATTTGACACATATTTAGCTCCATATGTTAAGAAAGATAATTTATCTTATAAAGAAGTAAAACAATGCATTCAAAGCTTTGTTTATGGTGTTAATACACCATCTCGTTGGGGAACACAAGCTCCTTTTACTAATATTACTTTAGACTGGACAGTACCTAATGATTTAGCAGAATTAAATGCTTTAATCGGTAATGAAGAACAAGATTTCAAATATAAAGATTGTAAAAAAGAAATGGATATGATCAATAAAGCATTTATTGAAATCATGTGTGAAGGTGACTACAATGGTCGTGGTTTCCAATATCCTATTCCTACTTATTCAATCACAAGAGATTTTGATTGGTCAGAAACTGAAAATAATAAATTATTATTTGAAATGACTGCTAAATATGGTACTCCATATTTCTCTAATTATGTAAATAGTGATATGGAACCATCAGATGTAAGAAGTATGTGTTGTAGATTACGTCTAGATTTAAGAGAATTAAGAAAGAAATCAGGTGGTTTCTTCGGTTCTGGTGAATCTACAGGTTCTGTTGGTGTTGTTACAATTAATTTACCTAGAATTGCCTATTTATCAAAATCAAAAGAAGAATTCTATTCTAGATTAGAAAAAATGATGGATATTAGTGCTCGTAGCTTAAAAATTAAGAGAAATACAGTAACTAAATTACTTGATGAAGGCCTATATCCATATACTAAGAGATATTTAGGAACATTTAATAACCATTTCTCTACAATTGGTTTAGTTGGTATGAATGAAGCATGTTTAAATGCATGTTTCTTACAAAAAGATTTAACTCATAAAGAATCTCAAGACTTTGCTAAAGATGTATTAAATTTCATGAGAAATAAATTATCTGATTACCAAGAAAAATATGGTGATTTATATAACCTTGAAGCAACTCCAGCTGAATCTACAGCATATAGACTTGCATCTCATGATAAGAAGAGATATCCAGCTATTATTACAGCTAGTATGGATGAAACTCCATATTATACAAATTCTTCACATCTACCTGTTGGCTATACTGCAGATATATTTACAGCACTTGATGTTCAAGATGAATTACAAACATTATATACTTCAGGTACAGTATTCCATACATTCCTAGGCGAAAGACTAGATTCTTGGAAATCTGCAGCTAATTTAGTTAGAAAGATTGCTGAAAATTATAGATTACCATATTACACATTATCTCCTACATATTCTGTATGTAAAGATCATGGCTATTTAGTTGGTGAAGTTAAACAATGTCCTTATTGTAATAAAGAAACAGAAATTTATAGTAGAATTACTGGTTATTATCGTCCTGTTAAAAACTGGAATGATGGTAAATTAGAAGAATTTAAAGAAAGAAAAACATATGATATTGTTAATTCTATCTTTAAAGGTAAAAAATTTAATGATGTTAAAGTTGTAGAAAATAAAACAGAAAATGGTTCTGAAATCTTATTATTCGCAAGTAAAACTTGCCCTAACTGTAAAGTAGCTGAGGCAATGCTTCAAAAAGCAGGTATTAAATATACTAAAGTTATAGCTGAAGAAAATGTTGAATTAGTTAAGCAATTTGGTGTTAAACAAGCTCCAACTTTAGCAGTAGGCGATCAAAGAATAGTTAATGTTTCAAACATTAAAAAATATATTGGAGAAACATGTACGACTGCATAATCATTGGTTCAGGAATGGCAGGTATGACTTCAGCTTTATACTTGCTTAGAGCCAATAAAAAAGTGCTTGTTATTGAACAAGAATCTATCGGTGGACAAATTGCATCATCACCTAGAGTTGAAAATTATCCAGGCTTTAAAAGCATAAGCGGTGTAGAACTTACTTCTAATTTATATGATCAAGTAGAAGAATTAGGTGCTGAATATGAATTTGAAGAAGTATTAGGACTAGAATCAAATGGTGATATCAAAATAGTTAAAACTGATAGTAATTCTTATGAAGCAAGAGCAGTTATTATCGCAACAGGCTGTAAATATAGAAGACTAAATTTAGACCGTGAAGATGAGTTCATTGGTAACGGAATTTCATTTTGTGTTGCATGCGATGGGGCCTTCTATAATGATAAAGATGTTGCGGTAATTGGCGGTGGTAATAGTGCACTTACTATTGCCTTAGATTTAATCAATTACACAAAGAGTGTAACAATTATTCAAGATTTACCTAATTTAACAGGTGAAGCTTGTAATGTAGAAAAAATATTAAATAATCCAAAAGTAAATGTTCATTATAATAGTAAGGTATTAAATTATATTATTGATAAAAATGACGAATTTAAAGGATTATTAATTAATGAGGCTGGCAAAGAAAAAGAAATATTAGTTGATGGAATCTTTGTATCAATTGGTACAATTGCTAATACAAAACCATTTACTAATATTACAAAAGATGCTTCTAATTATCTTTTAGCAAATGATTTATGTGAAACAAATGAAGCAGGTATTTTTGCAGCAGGAGATTGTAAATCTAAGAAAGTAAGACAACTTACAACTGCAACTTCAGATGGTTCAATTGCGGCCATTAGCTGTCTTAATTATTTAAAAAAATTTGAAGATTAGTTATAAAGCATGTCATTAATATATGATTTTAATGTATCCTCACTAAGATTTAACTCAGTGAGGATTTTCTTTTGTTTTTCAGTTAATGCATATTTCTTACATATATCATTAATCTCGTAATATATTATATCGTTAAAATTATTAAAAAATGATACTTGAAAT
>CAJOOI010000134.1 GCA_905236105.1 uncultured Acholeplasmatales bacterium | reverse complement strand
CTAATAACTCAAAATATAGGGTTCAAACCTATTTTAAACATAAAAAAGACCTAATACTTATGGTATTAAGTCAATTCTACTATATTGGAGGCCCCGACCGGATTTGAACCAGCGATCAGGCAGTTGCAGTGCCGTGCCTTACCACTTGGCTACAGGGCCACGCTTACGAGCATTTAGAATTATATCAAAAAAGTTATATAAAGTCAACGTTGATTTTCAAAAATATTAGTAATATAATCTTTGTGTTAGTTGCTTTTCAGGGTGGTGAAAAAATGATTTTTGATAACGATAAATATTTAAAACTTCAATCCCAAAAAATACTTGAAAGAGTAAATATGTTTGGTGATAAATTATATTTAGAATTTGGTGGTAAATTATTTGATGATTTTCATGCATCAAGAGTACTTCCTGGTTTTATGCCAGATTCAAAACTAAGAATGCTTCTTTCAATAAAAGATGATGTAGAAATATTACCAGTAATAAATGCTAGGGATATACAAAATAATAAAATCAGAGGTGATTTAGGAATAAATTATCAATCTGATGTTTTAAGATTGATTGATGCATATAGGGCTGCAGGCTTATTATCTGAATCAATTTGTATTACACAATATGAAAAACAGCCTCAAGTTATGGGCTTTATAAGGAAACTTAAAAATCTAGGAATCAAAGTATATTTACATTATGAAATAAAAGGATATCCACATAATGTAGATTATATTTTAAGTGAAGAAGGATTCGGCAAAAATGATTATATAATTACTAAAAAGAAAATTGTAGTCGTAACTGCACCTGGTCCTGGTTCTGGTAAGATGGCAACATGCTTATCTCAATTATATCATGAAAACCTTAGAGGTATAAAAGCAGGATATGCAAAATATGAAACATTCCCTATTTGGAATTTATCTTTAACGCATCCAGTTAATTTTGCATATGAGGCTGCAACAATTGATTTAAATGATGTTAATATGATTGATCCATATCATTTAGAAGCATATGGAAGCCTAGCTGTAAATTATAACCGAGATGTTGAAATATTCCCTGTTTTAAAATCAATGTTTGAAAAAATATTTGGTTCTTCTATTTATAAATCTCCAACTGATATGGGTGTTAATATGGCAGGATTTGCCATAACTGATGATGAAGGAGCTAAAAAAGCATCTTGTCAAGAAATAATTAGAAGATATTATAATTCATTAATTGATTTAAGGAATGGAAAAATATCTCAAGAAGCTGTAGATAAAATCAATATTATAATGCATAAATTATCTATCACAAAAGATGATAGGAAATGTGTAGGCTACGCAAAGAAAAAAGCCGAAAAAACTAATAGTATATCAATGGCACTAGAATTTAGTGATGGAAGTTATGTAGATAGTAAAACATCTGATTTATTATCTGCCCCAGCTGCTTTATTATTAAATTCATTAAAGCATCTTGCAGATATCAATGATAAATTACCGCTTATATCTCCTTCAATTATTGAACCAATAAGCCAAATGAAAATAAATGATTTAGGTAATAAAAACCCAAGATTGCATGCTGATGAAGTATTGATTGCTTTATCTATTTCTGCTATCACAAATCCTCTTGCAAATCTTGCAATGTCAAAATTAAAAGAATTAAAAGGTTGTGAAGCACATTCAACAGCTATACTTCCTGATGTAGATAGCGGTGTATTTAAAAAATTAGGGATCAATTTAACAACTGATCCAAATGTACATGCACATAAATTATATGTAAAATAAAGCAGGTTAAAGCCTGCTTTATTTCATATATTTTCTTCTTTTTTCAATTTCTATATCTAAAAAATAAAATAAAATTAATAAACCAAATGATAATTTAAAATAATTTATACCCAAATGTTGGATATTAGTGCCAACATATGAAGTATTTATTTTATATTCTCCTTCTTCTATCTTAAAAGATATTAACCCATCGATATCAATTACTTCTATATCTTTAGTTACATTGTTTTTATCTGTTGCAGTAATCTTATATCCAGGATAATATATTAATGGCATTTGGATTAAAGATTCTTCATAAATTGTAAGCTCTAATTCTATTTTTGGAGCTTTTTTTGATATAACATCAATATTTCCAACGCCTTCTAAAATAACTGGATTATAATAATTCGGATTTTGTCCTATATTCCAACATAATTCTTTTTTTATGTATGGATATAATGATTTACGATATTTAGATTCATATTTATCATAATAATAAAAATTAGTTGGATAATATTCCATATTAGCGCCAGTTGAATTAGTTTTAGTATATATTTCTTCATTTGTTTCAGTTAGCCAAAATGAAGTATTATCATGAATTATTCTTTTTTCAATTAGTGGTTGACTAACTACTAATAAAAAAGTAGATAAAATCATAAATGGAACAATTGTAAAATGATATCTTGCCATATAATATGACATAAATAAACATGCAAAAAATGAAAATAATGTCCATAATCTCCATGGAAATTGAATTGTATAAAAAATAGAAGGCATAATATGCCACAAGAATGAAAAGCATATTAATAATAAACATATTATTGTAAAAGATATCATTATAAATCCAAATCTATTACTTTTAATTGGATTTTTCTTATATATACAAGTTTGATATATTAAATAAAGAATAATAAATGCTACAACTCCCAATATGAATTCTAATCTTCTTACAAATATTAAACAAATTGTAACATAATAAATTAATGAAACTATAATATGATATTTTTTAAAGATAAATTTTTTTAAAAATATATCAATTAAAACAAAAGATATTGTTAATGAAAAATAAATTATTATATCTTTAACTAAAGATATAGTTTTAATTTCATCAATTTTAAATTCATTCCCATAATAATTAAGCCAATTGTAATTTAAAAATCCAGAATAATTCATATAATCACTACGGCCTATAATATAATCTTTATTAGTCCACATTCTTTCATCAACTGAAATATTATAATAATTCATATTCAACAATTCAAATGATGAAAACATAATCTTAGCACATAATCCTAATGTAATAACAAGAGTTATTATTGCATATAATAATATTAATTTATCTTTTTTTATTAATTTTATGATTTTATCTATATAACATAATAAAAATATAAAACCGAATAAATAAGTAAATAAAGCAGTAATATTATGTGATAAATATAATCCTGCTGCCCCTATTATAATTTCTATAAAAGGTTTTATTTTTAATTCTTTTAAATTAATTAATTCATATAAACCTAAAAAGAAAATAGGAATAAACATATATGCATAACCTTCAGCATATGCAATACGACAGATTATATCAAACATTCTATAAGGATAAAACGCAAAAAATGATGCACAAACTAAAGCTATAAATCTATTTTTAGATATTTTATATGTCAATATATATGTAAAAATATTAGAAACAAATATAGAAATAAAGGCATTAATTTTAAATGCTAAAGTTAGATCACACCCAAAATTTTTAATAATCATAAAAATAAATGCACAGCTTATATGTGATAACGGAGAATAAAATAATTGTTTTCCAACTCCATATCCAGATGCTAGATTAGATGATATAACACTTAAATTCCCTTCTTCTAATTGTTTTACAATATCAAGTACATTAGAAAAATGAAATGAATAATCATCACCTATTGGATAACCATCATAAAAAAAAGTATATGAACCAATTAATGAAAAGGTTAATATAACTAAAAATGGTAATAATTTTATAAATTTATTCTCTTTTTTTATTATTTCTTTACTAAAAACAAGTTCCATTTCATATCCTCATACAAACATTTATGATTATATCATAAAGCATACAAAAATAAAGTTTTATTCAAAAATTAGCACTCTACTATTGACAGTGCCAATTATTAAGAATATAATATAGATGTAAAAAGAAAGGTAGTGATTTTATGGAATACAACAACAATGAACAAAATGAAAATGTTTTAGAAAAATATGGTAGAAATCTAGTTACTTTAGTTAAAGAAGGTAAAATTGAACCAGTTATTGGACGTGATGAAGAAATTAGAAGAATAATTAAAATATTATCACGTAAAACAAAAAACAACCCAGTTTTAATTGGTGAACCAGGTGTAGGTAAAACTGCAATTGTTGAAGGATTAGCACGTAGAATTGTAGCAAATGATGTTCCATCTTCACTTAAAGATAAAGAAATATTTGAACTAGATATGGGTGCTTTAGTAGCTGGTGCTAAATATCGTGGTGAATTTGAAGAAAGACTTAAAGCTGTATTAAACAAAGTTAAAGATAGTGATGGTAAAATCATTATGTTTATCGATGAAATTCATTTGATAGTTGGTGCTGGTAAATCAGATGGCGCACTAGATGCATCAAATATGCTAAAGCCAATGCTTGCAAGAGGTGATTTACATTGTATTGGTGCTACTACTCTTAAAGAATATCGAGAATATATTGAAAAAGATACTGCTCTTGAGCGTCGTTTCCAAAAAGTTTTAGTTAGTGAACCTACAGTTTTAGATACTATTTCTATTTTAAGAGGTATAAAAGAACGTTTTGAATTGCATCATGGTGTAAATATCTTAGATTCTGCAATAGTAAGTGCTGCAACATTATCAAATAGATATATTACAGACAGATTCTTACCTGATAAGGCAATCGATTTAATTGATGAAGCATGTGCTTCATGTAGAATGGAAATCGATTCAAAGCCTGCAGAAATTGATGATTTAGAAAGAAAAATAGCTCAACTTAAAATTGAAGCAATGGCTTTAAGAAAAGAAACTGATTCTACTTCTAAGAAAAGATTAAATGACATCAATGATGAATTAAATATGTTAGAATCTAAAGATAAAGAATTAAATAAAAAATGGGAAGCTGAAAAGAATGATATTGCAAATTACAAGAAGTTAAAACATGATTTAGATGATGCAAAATTTAAGCTTGATAAAGCATTTAATGATGGTAATTATCAGCTTGCATCAGAACTTCAATATGCAAAAATACCACAAATTGAAAATAAAATAAAAGAATATCAAGAAAATAAAAAAGATGACCATTTAATCAGTGAAACTGTTACTGAAGAAGAAATTGCTGAAGTAATTTCTAAATGGACTAATATTCCTATTTCTAAATTAATGGAAGGTGAAAAAGATAAAATATTAAAGCTTTCAGCAAATTTAAAAGAAAGAGTAATTGGTCAAGATGAGGCAGTTGATTTAATAAGTGATGCAATATTACGTCAAAGAGCTGGTATCAAAGATGAAAATAAGCCAATTGGATCATTCTTATTCTTGGGTCCTACTGGTGTTGGTAAAACTGAGCTTGCTAAGGCTTTGGCAGATAATTTGTTTGATAGCGAAGCACATATTGTAAGACTTGATATGAGTGAATATATGGAACAATATTCAGTTTCAAAATTAATTGGTTCTGCTCCTGGATATATTGGTTATGAAGAAGGTGGACAATTAACTGAAAAAGTTAGAAGAAACCCTTATTCTATTGTCTTATTTGATGAAATTGAAAAAGCACATCATGATGTATTCAATATATTACTTCAAATATTAGATGATGGTAGATTAACTGATTCACAAGGTCGTACAGTTGATTTTAAAAATACAATTATAATCATGACATCTAATATAGGTAGTGAAGTTTTATTAGAAAAAGATTCTATAGATAAAAAACAAAAAATTGATCAATTATTAAAATCATATTTTAAACCAGAATTCTTGAATAGAATTGATGAAATTATTACATTCAATCCATTAAATGAAGATGTATTATATAAAATTGTAACTAAAATCTTAAAGGATTTAGATAAAAGGTTAATTGAAAAAGGAATCAATATTTATTTTGCAGATTCTTTAAAGAAATATATTTTAGATAATTCATATAATCCAGAATTCGGTGCAAGACCTGTTAAAAGATATATAACAAAATATGTTGAAACATTAATTGCTGAATATATTTTAAGAGATAAAATAAAACCAAATATTGAATATATTATGGATGTAGTTAATAATGAAATTAGAATATTTCCAAGGCAATAATAAATTAGCAAAAATATCAATAATATATAAATAATAATGTAAATCTTTTAGAAGTGCTACATCAAATAATGAAAATTTCGATGTAGCACTTCTTTTATTTTATATTATTATTTGTAAAATAAATTTAGGTAAAATAAAAAAGCTTCAAAGAGCTTTTTTAAATACCAAATACACCAAGAATAGCTAATACGGCAAATAAAACAAAGAATACCATTAAAACTATTTTAAGTGTTTTATTCATTTTAACATTATACAACCATAAGAATCCAAATACTAATGCACAACCGATTAATACTATTACAGCTACATTTTTAATTTGCTTTAATATGTTTTCTAAAGCATCTCCTGGAATAAAATGTAATAACCATACTGTACCTGCTAGCATTAAAGCTAAAAAGCATAAAAATCCTAATATAGTTTCAAAAGTTACTGTTTTTTTCATTAATTTTATAATCCTCCTACTTACTTTTAGTATTATATCATAATCGATATATTTTTGTTTTTATTTTTTTCTTAATACTCTCATTTTAGCACTATGTGCTCGGTTATTTTCTTCTAATTCTTCTTGGGAAGCTGTAATAACATGTTTATTAACAAGTTCATATAATGATTCTTTAGGCATAGTTGGTAAGCCTAAAGGGTCTTTAGATGTTGTTACATCTTTAAATATGTCTTTTGCAATTCTATCTTCAAGTGAATGAAATGTTATAACAACTATCCTTCCATCATTATTTAGCATTTCTATTGCATCTTTTAATGATTTTTCAAATACTTTTAATTCATCATTTACTTCAATTCTTAAGGCCTGAAAAACCCTTTTTGCTGGATGACCTTTTGAATTAAGCACTTTTTGTGGTAATGCAGATTTTATTATATCAACTAATTCAAAAGTTGTTTTAATTGGTTTAGTTTTTCTATATTCTTCTATTTTTCTTGCAATTTGTTTTGAAAAAGGCTCTTCTGAATATCTATAAAATATTCTTACTAAATCTTCGTATTTATAATTATTTATTATAAATTCGGCAGTAAGATCATTATCTTGATTCATTCTCATATCAAGTTTTGCATCATAATTATATGAAAATCCACGATCTGGAATATCAAATTGAAATGATGAAACACCTAAATCATATAATATTCCATCTATATGATTAATATTTAATTTTAATAATTCTTCTTTTAAATTAACAAAATTATTTTTTATAATTGTATAATTATTTGATATTTTATTTAATTTTTCATTTGCTTTTGAAATTGCATAATCATCCTGATCAAAACAATATAGATGGCCATTTTTTAATTTTGATAAAATTACTGAAGAATGTCCTCCACCGCCTAATGTAGCATCAACATATATTCCATCTTCTTTAATATTTAGATTTTCTATTGCTTCATTTAATAATACTGGTTTATGGATGTATTCCATATGAATCTCCTACCTTAGTGGTCTTTCTTTTCTTAATAAATAATAATCTAATTCATCTTTCATATTATCAGGTATATTTTTATTAATTGGAAAATAACATGAATTAATCCATCTTGATGTTAAATTAATAATAAAATTACATGTTTTTAAATAATTTGGCTCACTTAAGCGTTCAATAACATCATTTTTGGAATGAATTGTTGCACCACCTGATTTTGAAAGTCTTGCAAAAGATATGGCAGGAACTCCTTTATCAGCAAAAGGTGTTGAATCAGATGAATATACACCTTGATATACATGAATTGGGAATCCAAATTCTTTTGATGCATATTTGATATTAGAAATAATATCAGTATCTCCTGTAACACAAGCAATATCATATCCTAATGTTACAGCAACCATATCGATATTGATATTTAATACTATATTATTTTTTAATTCATCTTCATGATTTTTACAATATGCTTTACTCCCTAAAAGTCCCATCTCTTCACTACCACACCAAATGAATTTTAATGTTCTTTTTGGCATATTATTTTTAAAATAATCAAATAATTGTAATAATGTAATTGCACCAGTGCCATTATCATATGCACCTTTTGAATAAGAAACTGAATCATAATGGGCAGTAAATGTTATTACCTCATCAGGAAATTCATTTCCTTTAATTTCTGTAATGACATTTCTCGAATTTCTTTTTGAATCATTTGATATTAAAGTTAATGTAGCTTTAGAAGGATATTTTTCAACTATTTTTTCTGCATCCTTCATACGAATCATTACAGTTGGTATTAATCCTTCTTTATAATCTGGTTCTCTATTTAAATATGGATCTAAATCTACATCATTATCTTTTTTATATACATCACCTGTTGTTACAATAAAACCTTTAGCACCATCTTTTAAACCTTTTAAATAATATTTATGCGGTACTCTTTTACTTAATATTAATACTATTTTATCTTTTAATGATGTCATATTTAAATCTTCATCAGATGTTATATAAACAAATTCTCCACTAACACCATCATTTGGTGTTGAACCACTATATCCTGAGCCTTTACATTCTATTTCTATTTTATCATCAAATACTAATTTAGCTTTAGTAATTTCTGAATAATCTACTTCAAATTCTTCTAGATGCGGATTTCCACCTAATGATTTAATTTCATCCATTATTAAATTGGCAGCTTTTAATTCTTCTAAGCTACCACCAGTTCTAACAAAATATATTTTCTTTAAAAAATTAAAACTATGATATTTTTTCATATATCTCCTCGTATAAAGAAAATAGACACCCTTTGGTGTCCATTTCTTCTTTTCTTTAAGTATTAGTTTTCTTCTTTTTCTGCTTTTTCTTCCTTAGATTTAACTACTTGAACACCTTTATAGAAACCACAGTTTTGGCAAACTCTATGAGCTAATGTTAATTCACCGCAGTTAGGACAAGTAATCATTCCAGGTACAGAAAGTGCTAAATGAGATCTTCTCATTCTTTTCTTTGTTTTTGATACTCTACGAAAAGGTACAGCCATTCAAAACACCTCCTATAATAAATCTTTTAAAGATGCAAATGCAGGATTAATTTTATCATCACTTTCATCACTGTCTTCAATAGTCTCATCTACAAAAACTTGACTAGATGTTGACATTGGTTTTTCTGATAAAATCAACATGATTATTGCTTCTTTAGTATCTAAAGTATTAGCATTAATCAAAAATGCATCTTCTTTTGCTGGGTCTGATGAAAATAATTCTTCCCCCTTAGCTTTTATCTTTGTATCTATTTCATCTAATGTAATTGCATCTTCTAAAATTAAATTAATATCAATATCAAATGAGATTTTATAATCTTCTCCATATTGATTTATTATTGTTTTAACTAAAGCATTACTAGAAGATAAAATATCTTCAAATCCATTTAATTCAGCACTTAAATCAAGTGATTCTTTAAATGAATAAGGATAACTTAGCTTTTTTAATTGGGCTAGAGTCAATTTCATAAAATCACCTCAGCATTTAGCATTATACACTTCTATAGAACTAAAATCAAGAAATATTTTATTTTCTTATAGAAAATAGGTTAATAATTATAAAACTTATTTTATTTGTTTTATTATTAATTATTTATTCTTAATAAAACAAATAAAAGTAAGTGTTTACATATGTTTTTTCACTTGAAAAAAAACTTATAAATAATTATAATATTTAGGATTAATTAAATAATTATGAAAGGAGATAAAAATGATTAGAAGCAAACTAAATTATTGGATTAGTGCTGCTTTTCTTCTATTATTTGGTATATTATTTATAATATTAGGTACTAAATATGAGCAAAAAGTTCTAGATACTTTAGATATCATATTAGGTGTATTATTCTTAATTGAAGGTTCAGCAGCTATTTTAGTTTCTATCTTACTTAAGAAAAGATTTGTATCACCATTAAGTTTAACTGGTGCAGTATCATTATCACTTGGTATTTTTTGTTTAGTTAAAACATTTATCGATACATTCTTAGTTGATTTCTTAGATTTTGTTCCATATCTTTTAGTAGTTGTTGGAAGCTTAATGTTATTACAAGCTTTATTAACTTATTTCTTAAGTAAAAATAAAAATTTAGTTACATTTATTATTCAATTAGCTTATGCAGGTATAATTTTAGCATTTGGTATTTTATGTCTTACAGTATTTGATAAACGTGAAACTAAATTTATTATTTTAGGTGCTATTTTATGTGTATATGCTACATATGTTGTTATCGGTTCATTTATGCCTGAATTAGTAATTCTTTCAATGAAAGAAGCTAATCTAGAGCCAGAAGATAATGAAGAAGCTCAAGAAGTTGAAGTTATGGAAACTGAAGTTAATAATTCAAATGAAGAAAAAGATGAAGAATAAATAATATTATTCTAGAAAAGATGATGTACGTTTTAGTACATCTTTTTTTTCGCTTAAAAGAAAAAAGCAACCACCTAAGTGATTGCCAATCTAAATAGATTGAAACATAGTGTGATTGCTTTTTTAAAATTTAAAATTAAGCTTCTTTATAATATGTTACATCCCATACTACAAATCTTTTAGCTATACTTGAAGTAAGAGTTAATACTGTAGGTTCAGTAATGCCAGATAAAGTCAAAGTAATTTTATAAGGAGCAGCATCACCACTTAATGTAAATGGTGAATTGCCAGCTATACCTGTATTTGCCGTTAAACTTACAGATTCAGAATCAGTAGTTGCTCCTGTAATATTCAAAGATAATCCTGTAACGCCATTCCAAGCAGCTGCATAGAATTCTACTTTTGTAGTTCCAGCACCAACTTTTATAGTCATACTTCCACCCTTACTACTTGTTCCAACTTTAATTGCAGCTTTTCCATTTACTGTTGCATCATCATAGGCATTATCACCTTTTCCTAATAATGCAGCTGTAGGAGTAGTTGAAGCAGGTGATAAAGTTACTTCTTTAACTTTAACATCAATTTCAACTGCTGAACCAGTTGAAGGAGTAACAGTAACTTTTACTGAATCAGCTACTGCAACACCAGTAATTATAATTTCACCATTTGTTGCATCATATGAAACTGTAGCTTTTGTTTCATCAGCTGATGCAACACTAATAGTTAATTCATCTGTAGTCCAAGGAGTTTTAGCAACAGTAATTTTAGCAGTTTTGCCAACTTCAACTTCTGCAGATTTTGAAGAAACATAAACTGTTTCACTTGTGGCTTGTTCAACTAATTCAACTTTAATTACTTGAACCTGGAAGGCTTTAGAGCCTAAATTTACACCTCTAGGAGCTGCATAAATTACAACTTGTTTACCAGCATAAGCAGCAAGTGATAAATCTGCACTAGCAAATG
>CAJOOI010000133.1 GCA_905236105.1 uncultured Acholeplasmatales bacterium | reverse complement strand
GCTTCTAAGAATTTTGCAATTGCAGAAGGCGCAACAGTTACAATTAAAGTTTCTTCAAATGCTGAAGATGGTACAGCAAATTCATCAGTTTATGAAATAGTTGTAACTAGACCTAAGATGGATACAAATAATGAACTTGATGTATTAACTATTGATTCTAATCCATTACCTGATCCATATAAGATTCATTTACCATATGGTACAACTAGTGTTTCAATTGGTGCATCTCCAAAGAAATCTACATCTCAAGTATCTGGTGATTTAGGAACTCAACCTTTAAGTGGTTATGAAAATACATTTGTTGTAACAGTTACTGCAGAAGATGGAACTCCTAAGAATTATCCAGTTACAGTTTATGTTGATGAACCAACATCTTTAGCAACATTATCTGCAATCGATACTGCAAACACTAACCATACTGCAGATTTCACTCCAACAAAATATACATATACTGGTACTGTACCATATGATGTAACTGGAGTTGAAATTTCTCTTACTACAACAGGTAATTTAGCTAATGGCTTAACATGCTTATTAGAAGGAAGTCCACTTCCTGCATCTAAAAAAGCTAATTTCAGCTTACAGCCAGGTGATAATAAATTTGAAGTATTGTTATATACAGAAACTGATCCAACTGGTAGTACATATGAAATTAAAATCAAGAGAGAATTAGGTAATTCTGATAATTATATTCTTAAATATATCAAAGCTGGTACAGATGGTAATTTAATTGCTTCAGATTGGAATCCAGTAGCTGATACATATCAATATTTTGTTGATAGAAGTGTATCAACTGCTAAATTCGTTCCAATCACTGAAACAGCACTTGCAGGTGGTAAAGAATTAAATGGTAATACAGATGGTTATACATTACAATTAAGTGATGGCGCTAAAATTAAGAGTGTTACTCCAGCTTCTCAATTATTACAAGTTGGTGCTAATGTATTTACTGTAGAAGTTGAATCACAAAATGGTGCAACTAAACAATATAAATTTACAATCATTAGAGCTGATTTAGATTTCGATATTAAAGATATAGAAATAAAAGAATCTGCAACTGGTAGTGATGTATTAGATTTATCAAATGCAGCATTTGATTATGATCCTAATACATTTACATATACATTTAATGTTCCTTATACAACTGATAAGGCATACTTAAAAGTAACACCAAATAGTAATTTAGCAACTGTTGAAGCTGATTTAACAGGTTCAAGTTTATGGCAAACATATTCTAATAGTTTACAATCAATTGGTTTAGGTACAACTAATATTAAGATTAGAGCAAAAGCTGAAGTTCAAACTCACTATAGTGCTGGTACATTCATTTCTCCAGAATATACTATCTCTATTGTAAGATCACTTCCAAATAGCGATGCAACATTAAAACAATTAAAGGCAGTTGTTACTAAAGCTAATGGCGATAAACAAGATTTAATTGCTTCATTTGATCCTGCAACAAAGACTTATACAATTGAAAATCTAGATACACTTGTTGAACCTAACATTTCTGCAGTAGAAATCGTTGGTGTTGCAAATGCTACAACAACAAAAGTAGAAGGCATTTTAAGTGAATATAAATCTGTAGAAGCTCTACAAGCATTCTCTGGCGCAGGTGTAGATGTATCTGGTTATGTATTTAAATTTAATGTAAAGACTGAAGCAGAAGATGGCACAAAAGATGAATATACAATTAATATTTCTCGTGGACCACTTGATGTTGAAGATTTACATAATGTTCTTGGAATAACTGTTGTTGATTCAAATGGTAATAAATATTTAGGTAAAGATACTGGATATAAAGAACAATTTGATGCTTCAATTATGACATATGAATATGAAATTCCATATCCAACTCAATCAGTAACAATTGATATTGAAAAAGACCCATATGAACCATCAACAAAGAATGGTACAGGTCAATTTAATATTCCAACTGATATAGCTTTAGGAGCTGAAAAGGAATTTGAAGTATTCTTAACAAGTCAAAAAGGTAATAATAGTGAAAAATATAAAGTAAAAATTAAAGTTGCTAAACCTTCAAGTGATGCTACACTTTCTGAATTTAAGATTAATAATGTATTAGTTACTAAATTAAATCCAACTACAGGTAAACAAGAATTCTTACCAGATGAAGAAAATTATATTTTTAGCGTTACTATTCCAAATAATGATCCTGAAATCACAATAAGTGGTGTTGCAACTGATTCAAAAGCTAAACTTGATATTAGTAGTACAGGAGATAGCAGCGGTAGTACAAAAAAGAAATTAGTTCCTGGTAATAACTCAGTATCTATTACAGTTACTGCAGAAGATGGAACTCAAAAAACTTATTCAGCAATCGTTAAATTAGATTTCCCTGATGCTAAATTAGAAGATTTAACTGTTGCAGATTATCAATTATATAAAGATTCAAATTTAGTTGATGCTAATAAGATTGAATTTAAAGATCCTGAAGTAGCTCAAGATGAAATTAAAGATTTCTATTTATTAGTTCCAAATTCAGTAACATCTGCTCCTATTACAATTGAAGTACCAGATGATTCTTATCAAACAACTTGTACAAATTCTAGCCAAAATCCAACTGGCTTAATTCGTCAATTCACTGATTTACAATTCAATGAAGGTGATAATGATTTCACAATTGAAGCAACAAGTGGTGATGGTAAGAAGATTCAATATAGAGTTCATGTTAAGAGATTAGGTCGTGAAGCTACAGCAACAGATATTGGTCTAGTTTCAATTACTCCTTGGGATGCTAATGAAAAAGACGTAACTACTGAAGTAGATAAATATCTAGAAAATAATGATTATGATGTAAATGATAAGAAAGATAATATCTCATTATTTGATACAGCATTATTTGATTCTAATGTAATTCATGAATATACAGTACCTAATAAAGTTGTTAATCTAGACATTACTGCAACTCCAGGTGTTGGTTTAATAGCTGGTACTGACAAACGTCAAACTGTTCAAGTTGTTGGTGAAAAAGGCTTAAAAGTTGGTGAAAATGTTGTTACAATCGTAGTTACATCAGCTGATGGAACTAACCAACGTGCTGTTGTACTTAAGATCAACAGATTACCAATGGAATATAAAGTTGAAGAATATGATGGTTCAAAAACAATAGAATATCTTGGTGAAGAAACATCAACTAAAGATGGTTCTGTGATGAGAACATATCAAATTGATTTAGGCGATACAAAAATTGATAACACAGATAAAACTAAAGAAATGTTTATGGATTATATCCAATATGATAGAAAACAAAATAACATTTCAACTGAAATCATTTCTGATTTAACTGATCCTAATTTAAAAGAAGTATTAGTTAAAGTAACAGATGGTGATATTTCTGATATAGTTGCATTTAAGATTTATGAACAAAAATTAAAATATTCAGTTGAAGAATATGATGGCTCAAGTGCAATTGAATTTAAGACATCTAAATCATTTGATGATGGTTCTAAGAACCAAGTTTATACAGTATCATTAAAAGAAGCTGATCGTACAGCATTAAAAGATGATGATGAATCAAAAGCTTTATTTACTGATTATATTAAATATGATAAGAATGATAAGACTATTAAAGCTGAAGTTATAAGTGATCTTGATGATAAGAACTTAACTGAAGTTACAGTAAGAGTATCAAACGGCAAACAAACTGATTTAGTAACATTTAAATTAGATGGTGCAACACTTGCATCTAATAGCGGATTTACTAGTCTATTAAAGACTTGGTGGCCATTATTTGTAGGTATTATTGTATCTATCATTCTATTAATATTAATTTTAATCGCAGTTAATAAAGATAAATATGGTAAGATTAACAAGAACAGAAAGCACAGTGACTAGATAGTAGGTGATGATTTTGAATGATCTATATCTATATATAATAATAGGGATTTTGGGATTTCTCATCATTGCAGCACTAATTGCTTTTAGATTTAATTATGTAAAGCAAATGAAAGTTTCTGTTCTTATGGATAATGAATCAGATACATTCAACAAGAATGGTTTAGTCAGATATATCGATAGACACCAAAAAGAATTGACTAAACCATCCTTGGTGGTGGTGAGTTTACCTAAATTAGCATATCTTTACACATCTTACGAACGTAAACATACATTGATGGTAAATATTGCTGATCAATTCCTTAAAGGATTAAAAAAAGAAGAAACAGTAGCTAGAGTTGAATTCAATAAATTTATTGTTGTATTTAACGATAGAAGTGTTGATGAAATTAAGGCTTGGACTAAAGAAGTTGATAAACGCCTTGATTCAATCTATTTTGAAAATTATGGTACATATAATTTTAGTGAATTATTTGGTATCCATGAACATCCAGATATTACTTCTGGATATGCAGTTGTTGAAGAAACAATAGGCATATTGTTATATTCAACAGCAAGAGAAACTAACATTTATTATTTTAATAATGATGTTAAAGCGAGCATCGATAAATTAAGAGAAATTAATAAGCTTAAGGATATAGCTTTAGAAAATGGTGAATTTGTGCCATATATTCAACCTAAAGTATCACTTGAAACAGGAAAAGTTGTCGGTGGTGAAATTTTAGTTAGATGGCTTGATTCATCAGGTACTGTAAAATATTACCCTAATGATTTTATTCCTACATTCGAACAAAATGGCTTTATTAAGAAAATAGATGCTGAAATGTTTAAACAAGCAGCAAAATTATCTAATACAATGGTATCTAGAGGATTCCATGACATAGTAATTTCTGTTAATGCATCTAAATTAAATTTTGATTCACCTAAATTTGTTGAAAACTTACTTTCAGTTTCAAATTCAGTTGGTGCAAACACTAGAAATCTAGAAATTGAAATCACTGAATCTGCAGCTGATATTACATCTCAACATGTATCAAATATTGTTATGCAGCTAAAACAAAATGGTTTTAGATTAGCAATGGATGATTTTGGAAAAGAATATTCATCTTTAGGTTTACTTACATCATCTCCTTTTGATGTAATAAAGATGGATGCTATATTCTTTAAAAATAATCTTACTTTAGATAAAGATAAAGAATTAGCTAAAGATGTATTAAAGATGCTTTCAAAATTAGGTGTAGAAATAGTTTGTGAAGGTGTTGAAAACCAATCTACAATTGATGTTATTGCAACTATCACTCATGATGTTGTAATTCAAGGCTATGTATTTTCAAAACCTATACCTCTTGCAGAATTTGAAGCATTTGCTAAAAATGTATTTGAATTGAATTTACCACAGGTACAAGAAGATACCTCATCTGCTATTCATACAGTTACAACTTCAAGCGATAATACATCAACTGCAACAACAGTAAATATTACATCTAATAATAATAGAGAATATGATGAATTACGCCGTGAAATTGATAGAATGCGTAGAGATATTGAAGAACGTGATCGTCTTGATAGAGAAAGAAAATATCAAGATGAGATTGATAGATTAAGAAGAGAAATCAATAATCAAAATCAACAAATGCCACAACAACCTCAACAACAATATCAAGGATATCCATATCCTCCATATGGAGTGCCTTATCCATATCCTGGCTATGGAATGCCTTATCCATATCCACAACAACAAGTTCAACAAATTGATGTTGATGCCTTAATTAAAGAAATATCAGATAAAAATAAGCAGCATATTGACGATGCAATGAGACGTCAAGGTGAAGAAATTAATAAGAGATTTGAAGATGAACGTAAAGAACGTGAAGAATTAGAAAGAATGCTTCATGATATAGTTAATAATCAACAACAGGAAGAGCCAACTCCTGAAGAAGATATCGTTCAAGAAAAAGCAAATCAAAATCTTGACCTTAATGTTTTAACATTATCTGAAACTGAAACAAAAGGCTTAGCTGATGATGTTGAAGATGACGATGATGAAGATTTAGATATTCCTGAACTTACTGTAGAACAAGTTGAGGCAATCATTAGAAATTATCAACAAAAATATCCAAATGACTGGAATGTTAAAGCTAAAGAAGAACTTAGTGATAGTGGTTATGCTGCAGTTATTGGTAGTTTGAAATATTATCAATCAAATCCTGCAAATAAGGTTACTTTTGTCGATAAGGTTAAAAAACTTAATCCAGATTTAGCACATATTTATAATATGGTTAAAAATGAATTTATGAAATATGATGTTTCAAATAGATTAACTAATAAATATGATGTTATTTATAAAGGTAATAAAGTAATTGCTAAAATTAGTTTCTCTAGTGTAAAAGTTAAAGTTTATATAGCTGCAGATCCTAAAGATGAAAGATATGCAAAATTCCCTCACAAGGATTTATCAGCTAAAAAAGCTCATGCTAATACACCATATTACACATTAATTCAATCTCAACTTTCAATGAAGAGATTACAACGTATTAATGGTAATTTAATGAAAGAAATGAATATTGGTTTAAAATCAAATTATAAACCAATAGATTATGCAACAAAATATAAATTTTTCAAGCATGATCAAAAAAAATAATTAAAAATCGGATTTAGAAAGTGAATTTCCTTCACTAACTAAATCCTTTTTTATATGTAAGCGTAAATTGTGGGTATCTTGAATAAAAATTTACCTCCATAGTACAATAAATGTACTAATGAGGAGGAAGAAAAATATGATGCTTACAAAAGAACAAATTGAAGAAATCAAACAAAAACATAAAGAAGGAATGATTCCAAAAGATATTGCCCAAGAATATGGT
>CAJOOI010000132.1 GCA_905236105.1 uncultured Acholeplasmatales bacterium | reverse complement strand
CCAGCAAGCATAGTAAGTAATTGGTCTCTTGATGGTAATGAAGCATATTCAGCTAACTTAGCTTGATCAGCTTTCTCTCCATCTACAATCCCCACTTTTAAAACTAATGCTGGATGTTCTTTAGCAAAATCAGATAAGACCTTAATTGGTGCTATTTGATCATCACTGTATGCAAATGCACTTGGACCAGTAAGTCCTTCACTAAGATCAATTCCTAAATCATTAAAAGCTCTAGTCATTAATGTATTTTTATAAACTTTGTAATCAGAACCACTTTCTCTTAATTTTATACGTAATTCCTTAGATTCACTATCAGTGATTCCACGATAATCGAATAAAACCATAGTCTTAGCAGTTTGAGCACGATCTTTAATTTCATCAATAACTGCTTGCTTTTCGTTTAAGATTTTCTCACTTGCCATAATACACCTCCTTAATCTATTGAGGAATGCCATAAAAAAGTTCTTTAACTCACGCCAAAGAACTTTCTATTACTTAATATAAAGTCCTCGGTAGGATTTACTTTTATACCTACTGTCTATGGCACCTACAAATTTGTCTTTATTATATACTACATAATCCTATTTGTCAAAATTGTTTTCAATTTTAATTCCAGGACCCATAGTAGATGATATTGAAATATTCTTAATATATTCACCTTTTACAGTTGCTGGTTTAATTCTAATGATTTGACCAACAAATGCATCAAGGTTAGCAAGTAAATCTTCTTCACTGAAAGATACTTTACCAATAACTCCATGAACATTTCCAAATGAATCAGTTCTGTATTCAACACGTCCAGCTTTTACTTCTTCAACAGCTTTTGCTATATCCATAGTAACTGTTCCAGTCTTAGGGTTTGGCATTAAACCTTTAGGTCCTAATACTCTACCTAACTTACCTAATAAAGGCATCATATCTGGAGTAGCTATCATAGTATCAAAATCAAACCAATTTTCTTTTTCAATTTTTTCTAACATATCAGTATCACCAACAAAGTCTGCTCCAGCGTCACGTGCTTCTTGAGCTTTAGGACCTCTAGCAATAACTAATACTTTTTTAGTTTTTCCAGTTCCTTTTGGAAGAACTATAGCTCCTCTTAATTGTTGATCAGCTTTTTTAGTATCAAGATTTAATCTCATAGCAATCTCAACAGATCCATCAAAAGAACTAATTGAAGTTTCTTTAACTAACTTAACTGCTTCTTCTTTTGTATAAAGATTACTCTTGTTAACTTTTTCAGCTGCAGCAACATATTTTTTACTTCTTTTCATTTTATTTCCTCCTTATGTGGTTTAAGCGGATTTTTAAATGTTTTATCCTTCCACTGGGATAATTTCTAATTATTTAAGAATTACTCTTGACCTTCAATAGCAATTCCCATATTTTTAGCAGTACCAGCAACAATCTTCATAGCTGATTCAATATCATAAGCATTTAAATCAGGTAATTTAATTTCAGCTATTTCTTTTAATGTTTCTTTAGAAATAGTAGCTACTGGTTCTTTGCATCCTTTTGTAGATCCTTTTTTAACCTTAGCATATTTCTTTAATAAGAAAGCTGTTGGTGGAGTTTTGATAACGAAATCAAAACTTCTATCTTCATAAATTGAGATTTCAACTGGAAGAACATCTCCCATTTTATCTCTAGTAGCATCATTATATTTAGTACAAAAATCTTGTAAATTAATTCCTGCAGGTCCTAATACAGTTCCAACTGGTGGAGCTGGAGTAGCTTTTCCTGCTGCAATTTGTAATTTAATTTTCTTTACTGCTTCTTTTGCCACGAAAAACACCTCCTATAATAAGTTTTCGCGAGTGGTACAAGTAGCTTGATTACCGCTTAAAATGCAAACAACGCTTCCCACTAAATCTATATTAAATTAAATATAGCCCCTAAATAATAACATAAAGTTCTTGTAAATGCAATAGTTTTAAGCATTTTCTATTTGACTTAGTTCAACTTCAACAGAAGTTTCTTGACCAAATAAATCTACAAGTAACATAACTTTTTGATTAGGTAAATCAACTGAATCAACAGTTCCAAACATACCTTGGAATGGACCAGCAATAATTTTAACCTTATTACCAACTGATAAATCAGTTTCAACATCCATTCTACTAATTCCCATATTACCTAAGATTTTATCTACTTCATATGGTTGTAAAGGTGTTGGTTTAGCACCCTTACCAGATGATCCAATAAACCCAGTAACACCAGGAGTATTACGTACAACATACCAAGCTTCATCTGACATAACCATTTCTACTAAAATATATCCAGGAAACATCTTTTTAACTTTTTCCTTAGATACACCATCTTTTACTTCAACTATTTTTTCCTCAGGTATAACTACTCTATAGATATAATCTTGCATATCCATAGATTCAGCTCTCATTTCAAGTTTTTCTTTAACTTTATTTTCATGTCCAGAATAAGTATTAACTACATACCATTGTTT
>CAJOOI010000131.1 GCA_905236105.1 uncultured Acholeplasmatales bacterium | reverse complement strand
TATTCTTTTCCTTTAAATTTTTGATATTCCGTATTAAAAATATAAAGATTAGATCCTAAAATATAATCTTTAATTTTGTTTTTTTCTTTGTATTCTTTTAATGCATCTAAAATAGCACTATTTATTTTATGTTTTGTGCCATGTGATCCATAACCAATAATAAGGCAAAGAATATGTTCTTTCATCTTCTTTGCCATTAAAATAGAGTTATCTAATTCATATAATGCATCTTTAACTGTTTCTTTATTAGAATGAATATCTCTTGTAAACATCTTATTTTAAATTAAGTCTCATTTTTGCATAAGCAACAATAATGTTTACTGATTCATCTAAACCAATACCTGAGTTAATGCACAAATCATAATTTGATGCTCTACCCCAAGTTTTATCAGTATAAAAGTTATAATAACTTTTTCTTTTTTTATTTATTTTATTAATTTGATTTTCAGCTTTTTCAGGTTCGAAGCCGTAAAATTCAATTGCTCTTTTAATTTTGTTTTCTAAAGAAGCACAAATAAAAATATTTATGACATTTTTATATCCTTCTAATACATAATCTGCACAACGGCCTACAATTACGCATGATTCTTCTGATGCAATTTTTCTAATTGTATCAAATTCAGCTAAAAATACTTTTTGGCTTAATGACATATCATAACGATAAGCTCCAATACCAGCACCTAATAATGATTCTTTTTTCTCATCAAATGTTTTAAATATAGCCTCATTAATACCAGAATCTTTACTTGCTTTATCAATTAATTCATTATCATAAAAATTGATTCCTAATTTTTCTGCAACTAATTTTCCAATATATCTACCACCTGAACCGTATTCTCTGCCAATTGTAATAACGTATTTCATGCTTAATCACCTATCCTTAATTAAATTATACCAATATATTTGAAAATTTAAAATATTTTTATTTTATAAATTTTAAAATAAAAAAAGAAAGCCCTGGATTAAAGCAAACCCAAGGCTTATAAAACTAATTTTTATAATTACATAAAGCAAGGAAGCTGTCAACTTTTAGTGATGCACCACCAACTAAAGCACCATCAACATCTTCATTTGCCATATATTCTTTAATGTTTTCTGGTTTTACAGAACCACCATAAAGAATTCTAATTTCATCAGCTTTTGATTGACCAAAAATTTTAGCTAATTCACCACGAATGAATTTACATGCATCTTGAGCTGTTTGACTTGTAGCATTTTTACCTGTTCCAATTGCCCAAACTGGTTCATAAGCAACAACTAAATTAGCTGGTTCATCAAGTTTTACACCTTCAAATCCTAATCTAACTTGTTTAGCTAAAACTTCTTCTGTTTTTCCACTTTCTCTTTCTTCAAGGACTTCACCAACACAAACAATTGGTTTTAAGTTGAATTCTAAAGCTTTTTTTACTTTTAAATTAACTGATTCATCAGTTTCATTATAATAGCTTCTTCTTTCACTATGGCCAATTATTACATATTCAACACCAGTATCTTGTAACATAATTGGTGAAATTTCGCCAGTGAATGCGCCACTTTCATGGTAATCCATATTTTGAGCACCAATTTTTAAATTTTTTGGGGCTCTTTTTACAAGATCTCTTAAAATAATGAAAGGTGCACAAACAACACATTCTACATTTAGAGGAAGACCGTTGGCAACTCCTAAAGTGAAGTTAATTGCTTCATCTCTAGTTTTATTCATCTTCCAGTTACCAGCAATCATTGGTTTTCTCATAATTTATTTAATTCTCCTAATTTAATATAATATTTTTATCCTAAGATAGTTGCGATATCAGTGATAGCTTCTTCAGCTTTATCACCTGATGCTTCAATAACAACATTTTCACCGCTAGGAATTGCAAGGCTCATTAAACCTAGAATTGATTTAACATCAATTGTTTTATCCTTATAATGTAAAAAAATATCAACTGAATATTTTGAAGCTGCTTGAACAATTTTAGCAGCTAATGAAGCATGAAGTCCAACTGTACTTTTTACTACGATTTGTCTTTCCATAAATTTCGCCTTCTTCCCGTTTTTTAAAATGCATCAATATTATTTATTATCAACGCAAGCAATACCAGGTAATTCTTTACCTTCTAAGTATTCTAAAGATGCACCGCCACCAGTTGAAATATGACTTACTTTATCAGCAAATCCTAATTGTTCAGCTGCAGCTGCAGAATCTCCACCACCAATAATAGTAGAAGCATCTTTTAAGTCAGCTAATAATTTGCAAACACCAATTGTACCTTTATTGAAGTTTTCAAATTCGAATACGCCCATAGGTCCATTCCAAACAACTGTTTTTGCACCAGCTAATTCTTTAGCAAATAATTTTAAAGTCTTAGGACCAATGTCTAAGCCCATATCATCATCTGCAAAAGCATTAACATCTTTTTCTACGCCTTTTACATCTTCAAATGCTTTAGCGCATAATGCATCTACAGGTAATACTAATTTACCTTTACCTTTTTCAAGTAATTCTTTAGCTAAATCTAATTTATCTTCTTCGAATTTAGAAGCGCCAACATTAACGCCTTGTGCTTTTAAGAATGTGAACATCATAGCACCACCGATAAGAATCTTATCAGCTTTTTGGATTAATGCTTCAATAACACCAATCTTATCAGAAACCTTAGCACCACCTAAAATTGCTACATAAGGTCTAACTGGATTATCAACTGCACCACCGATGAATTTGATTTCTTTTTCTA
>CAJOOI010000130.1 GCA_905236105.1 uncultured Acholeplasmatales bacterium | reverse complement strand
TTCCGATAAGGACTATTGCCAAAAGTATAGCTATCTTGCGCATATTATCACCTCTTTGATATTGCTAAATTCTATTTAGTTGATTTAGTATTTAAATGTATCTTATTTGTGTTTAGATTATTTTATCATTTGATAATATTGTTTTAGTTTAGTTAATTTTATATGTTTTCAAACCAAATTTAAACTTATAGTAAAAAATTGTTTTTGCTATGTTTCGTAAATTGGGCATGAAGGAGGTGAAAAGATCAAAAAGGTAAATAATAAATTAGTATTCGCATTAATTCTTTCAATATTGCTTCTATTTTCTGTAAGTGGAGTATTTGCAGGGGATAATGAAACAATATCTGATGTGGTGAGTGCTCCTAGCGAGTTAGAAGAAATAACGTGTGAACAGGGAATTACAGAAGTTGAATCTTCTCAGTCAGATGAGGGAATGCTTGAAGCAGGCAATAATGTAATTAATGTTCATGTATACGATTCTTTTAACGAAACGGGCAAAACATGGACTGAAGATGGAATTGACTTAAAAGGAGCAACAGTTAATTTATATGACTCTTCTGATGTTTTAATTTCAACTCAGACCACAAACAATAAGGGTATTGCAACATTTACAAATGTAAGTTCTCAAAAATATTATTTGGAATTTACATATCTGACATATAATCCTCTTAAATTAAGTGTTGATTGCACTAATAAGAACGGTCAAACCTTAAATATTGATAATATAATGTTTGTTCCGGATATTTTATTACTTGTTGATTATTCATCCCACAATGAGAAAGTGGATGTGTTGATGAATATGTCAAGGCGTATTGCATATATCAGTACAACAAATTTCGATGAATCAAGAGCATGGCTTGCTGAACTGGCCAATTATATCCATATTGATATGTTTGCTGAAAATTCAGCATACAACAGGTTCACAGCTTCATATTTAAAACAATTGTTGTTAAATTCTCCGGCAAATATAAATTATAGGGTTGCATACACTTTCGGTACTTACACTCAGGAAATTCTGGATGCCACAGGTATGCATATCATCGGAGCCTCTGATGACAACAATACTTATGATACTGTTGAAAACACTTATATTGGATCATATTTCCAGGCTGAAGATATCAAGGATTCCAATGTTTTAAAAACCAACATGGAGAATTACTTTAACTATGTCCGTTATCTTATTGAACCGGATAAATATTCCAATCCTACTTTAACTGAAGATGGAATTCCATTAATGAGTCCGGAATGCGGTTTTTATCATCCTGACATTGGAATGGTTACTCTTCTTCCGGATTCTGATTTGATTCATCAGTGGATTACCGCAGATCCTGGTTACACCAGAACTCAGGACGGCAGTCTGAACTGGATGAAGTTTGAATATGAATACTGGGTGGAAAATACACTTAATCCTAAAGAACTCTTCAATAAATTTGAACAGCAATTGAAATCCAATCTGAATCCGGATAAAAAACTCATAGCTATTGCTACTTACTATTGTGGAGGAGATGTTGTTGATTCATTAATAAGAAGCTATGCTGAAAGTGGTAGAACAGCTTTTAATGTATTTAAAACAAGTACCACTCCTTCAATGTCTTCTATTTTGAACAGAATCACCAATGCTTCAAATATTGGTATTTCAACAATTACTTCTTTATATAGTTGGTCTTTAAGTTATGCTGAGGGTACAGCAGAACCTGATTTATCCGAAATCGATTTGGCAGTTCTTAAAGGGGTTAATGAAATTTCAGAGTACAGTTACAATTCCGAACTTGGTCCTCAGATTGAATGGACATATGCAGTAACCTTCCCGAGTTTTGAAGGTGTATACGGTCCGGTTATCTTGTCATATGTGGATGATGAGGGTAAAACTCATGTTATCCAGTCAGGTGTAGATAAGATGGTTAAATTAAGTTGCGGATGGGCTGATTTAAAAGATCTGGGCAATTCTGATAAAACAATTGCAATAGTGCTTTATAATTATCCGCCAGGAAAAGCTGAAATCGGTGCATCATACCTCAACGTAACTCAGTCAACATATGAGTTAATCGTAAAATTATATGAGGAAGGCTATGATACCGGCGGAGACATCAGAGAAAAAATGACTGCCAGAGAACTGGAAGAGATTATCTTTAAAATGGGTAACAAAGGTTCATGGGCATACGGTCTTTTAAAAGAGTATGTTGAAGACAATTATGATGAACTGGTTAAACACAATCAGCTGATTTCAACTCGTGATTTCAGAAGTCTTATTAAGGATATTCCTCAGGACCTGATTGAAGAGATGGTTGATTACTGGGGAGCGGGTCTTGGACCTTCCATGGTATATAACGGAACCGATGAACAGTATATGGTTGTTCCTGGAATATGGTTCGGTAAAGTCTTCATTACATTCCAGCCAAGTAGAGGATGGGAGGAAGTAAAAACAATTGAAAATTATCATGATTTGAAACTGCCTCCGACACAGTACTATGTTTCATTCTATAAATGGTTGGATAAAACCGCCAAGGTCAATGCAATTGTGAATATGGGAACTCACGGAACTTTGGAATGGCTACCAGGTACAAACCTCGGCTCAGCTGAAGGGGACTGGACTTTTGAGTTAACACTGAATCCGACACTGTACCCGTATATTGTATCAAACCCTGGTGAAGCTATGGTTGCAAGAGACAGAATTGCAGCACTGCTGATTACTCACATGACTCCTGCAATGGTTACATCCGGATTGTATGGTAATTATACTATACTGAATAACTACATCAACTACTATAAAGATCAGGTTAAACTTAATGTAACTTCCAATGCAGAAGAATATAAGGCTAAAATTTTGGCTCTGGCTCCGACATTGGGCTTTACAAACTTTACCGGTGAAAATGAAACATTCCAGGAATGGCTTGACAATCTTCATTTATACCTTGAGGATATGGAGGATGATTTCATAACCTACGGTCTGCATACATTAGGTAAAATCTTATCAGGCGATGAGCTGACCGAAGAGGTTATTACTATTACAACTTCCCAGACAAAAATCTACAATTATCTTATGGAATTTTTATATCCTGAATTTGAAGGATTGAACTTCTATGAGGATGTACAGAACAACCTTGAACGTCTCGTTCAGGCAAGTATTATAAAGGAATTCCTTAGAGGATACATTGAAGAACTTGTAAACGGTTCCTCACCTGATGAGCTGGCACAAAAGTATAATATTCCTGTAAATTCAGCATTATACAATTCAACACTCTATGCGGCACAGGTAATTGTCAATATTCAAAACAACAATGAATGGAATGCAATTCTCACAGCATTGGAAGGAGGATATGTTCCTGCAGGTTTGTTTGCAGACCCTTCATACGGAGATTCTATCCCGACAGGTTATGACGGTTATGCATCAGACCCTACAAGAATGCCTTCAGAAGCAGCTTACCAGTCCGCAGTTAAGATTGTAGATTTGCTTTTGGCTGACTACTATGAAAAACACGGTAAATGGCCGGAACTCACTTCCCTGATTTTATGGGGTACTGAAATTTCAAGAACTGAGGGAATCGGTGTTGCAGAATTCCTATATTTCCTTGGTTGTAAGCCTGTATGGGCTGACAACGGTAAGGTAATTGGTGTTCAGATGCTTCCATTGCAGAAACTGACTGTTAAACTTTCAAACGGTACTGTTGTAAATAGACCAAGAATTGATGTATTTGCAAGTATTGTTACAAGCAACAAGGACTGGATTACCTGGATGATGACTGCAGTAAAGCTTGCTGCTTTTGCACAGGGTGAAAATGAAACAAACAACTTTGTAATCAAACATTACAATGAAAATCCTGTACTGGACCGTCTCTTCGGTCTTCCGGGAAATATACTTGAAGGAACAGGTATGTCAACACTTATTCCGAACACTGCAGACTGGGAAAAATCCACTGTAAATGAACAACTGATGGATATATACCTTTCAAGAGTCTCATTCTCATGGACTATTGATGAAAACGGTAACCTTGACATTAAAAATCAGAAGGATACATTCATGTATCTGCTTGGTAAAACAGACCTGATTACTCAGAACCTGGACAGTACATGGAGAACATTCGATTCAGACGATTACTATGACTGGTTTGGAGGAATGTATAATGCGGCAACTATACTCAGAGAAAGAGCAGGTCTTTCCCGTCCGGATACTGCATTTGTAGATATCAGGAACCAGAACAAATATATTTCAAGAACCTATCAAGAAGAAATGGAACTTGAGATAAGAACAATGCTTTTAAACCCTAAATATTACATGCCGCTCATTACAGGCGGAGGGTCAGGTATGAACGCATATGCTGCAAGATACCAGAACATGTTCGGTGTTCTCACAGTTGCTGATGACAAACTAGGTAAAGAACTTGGTGAGCAGATGTCCGGTGAACTTCTGGGTATGAGCGGATATATTGACGGAGCAACAACATCCTACGGATATCAGACTTCCCTGCTTTGGATGGTTTATCTGGCAGATCAGGGAACATGGGATGGAGATGCAAGTACCGTTCAGAAACTTATTGATGAATATATGAAACAGGTAATTGAATATGGTGTAGCATGTTGTCACCACACATGTAAAAACCTTGCATTCAATGCAAAAATCATTCAGATGAGTTCTCTGACTCCTGCTCAAAAACAGAAATTTGCAGAAATACTTGCTCAGGCAACAGACACTGATCCGTTATATCAGATGCCTGAAGAGGAAGGAACCAGTGGGGACAGCTCCGGTTCAGGTACTGGATCTGCCAATGACAATGGTAATGATGATTCAAATGCACAGACATTATCCAATGGCACTTCACAGGAGAAATCAAGTAGCAGTGACGGTGGAAGAACTGGTGCAGGTGCTGACGCTTCTCAAAGCGGAGATGCTAAAGCTGCCAGTGATGCGTCAAGCAGTGCAGCATCTGCTTCATCAAGCAGTGCAGGTGACTCCGGAAGTAAAGCATATGAACTATCCGAACAGTCCGCTGCAAAATCTGCTAGTGCAGCTGAATCAAGCATGCCGATATTTGTAATTATTGCAGTTATCATCTTGATTGCAATATTTTTAGTTGGTTATGTAAGAAACGATGAAGATGAATATGATGATTATTAGTTTAATCATCAACTTTTTTTTATTTTTTTAAATTTTAGAAATTTTTAAATATACTTTACTTCTAAACATAATAACAGTATGAATTATTAAATGAAGAGGTATAATATGGTTAAAAAAATTAATTTTATATTAGTTTTATTGCTTCTACTTGTATCAGTGGGTGCTGTAAGTGCAGCCGATGATGCAAATAATACGGTGGGGGTTGATGAAGCTATTGATGATATTTCCGATTCAAATGAGGTATTGACTTCGGATGTAGTTGATGAAGTGGTTTCTTCTACTTCAAATAGTTACACAATTAATGAAAGTAGTTATTCTACCTATTTTAACAGTAATGGGGAAACATCTTCTCTTGTAAAGAGTGGAGATACAATAAACATTGATGGACAGATATCTAATAAGAACTTTACGTTTAAGACTCCAGTCAATGTTGTTGGTACAAGTTCTAATAACTTAAAAAATTGTATTTTTACATTTTATTCAGGAGCATCTGGAAGTAATATTTCTAGCTTAAAAATTGCTAATACAATTAATTATCATTATGGAATATTTTTAAATGGTGTAAGTAAGTGTGTTATTAAAAGTTGCATAATTAACAATAGAGGAACATCTTCATATGCGATTTGTGTTGCTAATGGTGCAAATTATAATAATGTGACAGATAATAAAATTTCTACCGCAGGTCCAAAAGAAGGATATGCAACTTGGTCTACAACTCCATTGCTTGTTAGTGGTTCTCATTACAACTATATAGCTAATAATAATGTTGCCTGTGATGATGTAAATGCTATTTATTTATCAAGTTATTCTGGAGGTCCTCTAAAAGGAGGCAATTCCAATTTCAATACAATCTATAACAATACTGTTAAGTATAATGTTTTACCTACCTCCTGGGCGTATGGTATCCAATTGATGGGGAGTAATAATATTGTAGATTCTAATACAGTCATTGGTGCATATTTGGGTATTTCAGGGTCTAATTGTTTGATTGTTAATAATAAAATTATAAATATAACTGGTGCTGATTATAATCATATCGGTACTGAAGTTGGTGGAGATGGAGCTATTGCGGTAGGCAGTGATTCAATTGTCAGAAACAATACAATAATTAATGCTAAAATATCTTCGACAGGTGCAGGGATATCTATTAATAAAAATTGTATAGTTCAGGATAATTTCGTTCAGGTTGTTCTTAGCGGTATTGGAATAAAAGTTTCAGGTACTCAATCTGTTCCTAATATTACCATCAAAAACAATAATATATCTACTGTTTCAGGTGCTGCTATTTCAAATGATAAAGTATGGGTTCAAAATTTTTATGTCATTGATAATACTATTGTAAGTCAATCCGGTGTTGGAGTTTTAATTCAAAAAAACAGTCCTAAAAAAATGCCTGGAAACATTACTATAGTAGGTAATATTATTACTACAAATAATGCCTATTCGATTAATGCTGCCGAAGCGGATTCATCAATGTTTTGGGATATTTCTGGAAATAGTATAACTAACAAAAATGCGAAAATTAATACTCCTGAAGGGGTATATGATCCTTCTAAACAACATTATAACTATAAAGGCGTCAATCACTTAATCACATCTGAAAATTATGATGAATATATTGATGTAAATGGTGGTTTAAGCTCTAAGATTGATGATGGGGATATTTTAAGATTTAGTGGCGAATTTTCAAATAAGTATATTTATTTAAATAAAGCAATAAAACTTGTAGGAAATAATTCCATATTTTATAACACTACATTTAGAGTAATTTCTGATGGAGTTTGGATTGAAAATTTAACTATTTTAAATAATCGTGCTGAAAGAATTAATGCTTGGGGGGTTCTTGTATATAATGTCACCAGTGCAACAATTTTAAATTGTACAATTGATGTTTATGATCCAAATGCAGCATATGCAATTTATATTCTTGAATCAAGCGGAGTAGATGTTATAAATAATACATTGTCATCTGAAGGAAATTATTTAACTTATACAATCCTTGCAAATGCTGTTTTTGATTGTAATTTTAAAAATAATGTCATTTTCACAAATGGGACTGAAGAAAGATATCAATTTGAAAAAGAGCATTGTTTAGAAGGAAATAGTGCCTGTACTGATGGTAACACTTGTACTGATGGTAATTCTGTCTGTCCTGATGGAAATAGTGCCTGTACTGATGGTAACACTTGTACTGATGGTAATTCAGTGTGTACAAGTGGCAATTCTGCACCGGGTAGTCATGTTTTAAAGGAAGTGTATAGGACTTACGGTATTTTAATGGTTTATTCATCAGATAATGTTGTTTCCAATAATCATGTTACTGTTACCTCTAAATTAAATCAAACTTACTCTCCAAATAATTCAACAAATTCTCTTGTTGGAATTGATTTGTATTATGACAGTCATAATAATATATTTTCTGAAAATAATGTCTATGTTTACGGTAAAGATAATTACCTTTATGGTATGGGCGTATTAGGTTATTATACCACTATGCTTGATCCTGAAGGACGTGGTGCTGTTAATAATCAATTTATTAAGAATAATATAATTCTTGAAGGAAATTACTGTGTTGAAGGATTAATTATAGGTTCATCTTCTAAATTAACATTAATGGATGGAAATATTGTTAATGCAAGATCTACAAATGTGTCTTATGGTATCACATTGGAAATGTCTCAAGATTCCATTATTAAAAACAATAATGTTACACTAAATTCACAAACAATATATGGAATTGAGGCATTCAGTTCAAACAATAATCAAATAAATAAAAATGAGTTTAATATAAATGGTAGTCAAGCTTTGGGGGTTGCAATTTCAAACGGTAATTATAATGATGTGAAATCCAATAAATTATTCCTTAATCTTGATGGGGATGGTTTAATTGAAAATGCTTCCACTAAACATTATGATATAATCGGTACTGGCTATGCCGGTATTTACTTAAGGGCTTATTCTTCAAACAATTCAATTGATGATAACAATATCACTATCCTAAAAGGTTATGCAATCATACTTGATGATGGTGCTATTGATAATATTATTTCCAATAATTATTTAAGCTCTCCTAATGGTACTGGAAATGACGCAATTAATAGTACTGTTAACAATACTGTTGAAAATAACTATTATTATTTGGTGACCGGAATATTGTCAGATATTAATATTAAATATTTGGAAAATGGAACCTTTAGATTTGAAACTACAAATCCTGATTTAAATGGAGCTATTGTCAAATTCTATGACTTTGAATTTAATGAATTGAACTCCACAGTTTTATCTGAAGGATGGGCAGAATTTAAATATCATTTTTCATATTATTATCTTCCTGGAAGTTATAAAGTTTATGCAAAGGTGTTTAAAGAAAACTTTAAAGTTACAGAATTTGAAGCAGATTCTGAAATTGGTTATGGTGATTTAAATATTGTGGTAAGTAATTCAACAGGCCCAATTGCAAGAAATGCTCAATTCAATGCAGTTCTTAAAAATATTTTAGGAGATTCTGTTCAGGGCATAACTGTTGAGTTTTATGTTGATGACGAAGGTTATGAAGTCTATATTGGTAAGGCAATAACTGACAATAATGGATTAGCTAGTCTCCTTGGTGTTATTCCTCAAATTTATGAAGATGATCCTACCATTATTGCAAAGGTTAATGACCCTGCTGATTATAACTCAATTTCAGGCACTGCTAATTTGACTGCATTTTGGCTTACTAAAACAAATCTCGTATTGAACAATGATGTGTATCCTAATGGTGTTTTAGCTATTTTAAAAGACCAATATGGTAATACACTACCTAACAAATTTGTTTCAGTCAAAATTGGTTCAAATAACTATAATTTGGTAACAAATTCCAAAGGTGAAGTTACTATGCCGATTTTATCTAAAGGGTCTTATGTTGTTTCAGTCTCATTTGCAGGTGATGACCAATATTATGATTCTAAAAATAGTGGTAAAGTAGTAGTTTTAGCTTCATTGTTAGAAAATAAAGATTCAACAGTTTATTATGGAAATACAATAAAATATAAAGTGCGTGTAAGAGGATCTGATGGAAGTTATGGTGCCGGCAGAACTGTAATCATTAAAGTTAATGGCCAGACATTTAAGGTTGTAACCGATTCAAATGGTTATGCAACCAAAGCTCTTAAATTAAAGACAGGAACATATACAGTAACTGCTGAATTTAATGGGGACAGTGTAGTCAACAAATTGACCTTCAAACCTACTTTAACCGCTAAAAACATTGTTAAGAAAAAAGCTAAGAAAATCAAATTTTCAGTTAAGGTAGTTAATAAAAATGGTAAAGCACTCAAAAAGAAAAAAGTAACCTTTAAAATCAAAGGTAAGAAATACACTGCCAAAACCAATAAAAAAGGTGTTGCTACTGTATCTATTAAGAACTTGAATGTAGGAAAATACACCATTACTTCAAGTTACGGTGGTTGCACCATTAAAAATATAATTAAAATTAAAAAATAAAGATTTTTAATCTTTATTTTACTTTTTTTTCAATTTTTCTTTAATAAATTTTAAATATATTTAATGTCATATTTCTAATTATAGTCAATTTATTTAAGCTTATTGTAAAAAATAGTCGACTATAATTTTATTTAATAATTATTAAAATGAGGTGTAAATATTAAAGGGAAGAATTTGGTTATTTCACTGATTTTAGTCTGCGTTGTAATGTTTGCTGTAAGCGCAAGTTTTGCGGCTGATGAAAATGTTACTCTAGTTGAAGTGGATGATGAAATAGCTATCGATGATGATGTTCTAAGTGTTGAAGAAGACACTGATGCACTTAGTGTAGATGATGAAAGCTCTGAAGTTGTCAGTGCAAGTGCTACTGTAACTAATGCAACTTTCCATAATTACTTTGATAATAATGGTACTTTATTAAATACTGTTAGTGATGATGAACTTGTTTTTGAAGGAAATTTCACAGGAATTGATGTGAATGTTGTAAATATTACTAAAGCCATTAAATTATCTGGTAAAAATGCGATTTTTAATGGAGTTTCATTCATTATTAGTTCTAATAATGTGGTTATTGACGGATTTGATTTAACACAGGAATCTTCATATTTATTTGATATTGAAGATATGACAAATGTCACAATATCAAATAATAAAATTAATTTTAAAGCTATCAACAATGTTGATAATTATGTAATTTATGCAAATTACGTGGATAATTTAAAAGTATTAAACAATAATATTACCTATTATTCAACTAATTCTAATAGAAAAATTAATAATGTTATTCGTGTTGAAGGAGATACAAATAAGGGCTCTTCAAAAAATATTTTAATAGATAACAATAAATTTAACATTTCAATCCCTTCAATTGATATTAGGTATGATAATACAAATTTTTATAATGCACTTCCGTATACTGAAGGTATTAAATTCATTTTCTGTGAAGATTTGAAAATCACAAATAATAAAATTGATTTACAATATACTTCTAAAAGCAGTGGTAGAAATACTATTTCAGCTATTGCAGTTAATCCAATTTTTGTAAAAGGAGATTATGACGAATATGAAATATTCCTTGAAAAATTATATTGGAACATGTCTAAAAATGTTTTAATTAACAATAATGAAATTAATGCTATTGGTCATTCTGATATTTTCGGTATTTCAATATCTGCAGATAATTTTGAAGTATCAGATAACAGATTAAACATTGTTGCAAATCAAACTTATTCTTCTGGAATATCTTTATTGTCTGCAGCATCCAATGGAAAATTAATTAATAATACTATTGTTGCTAAAGCTCCTTCTGATACATATGGAATTTATACTGCGGATTCATTTGCATTTTGGACTGAAGATCAAGGCAGTAATATTGAAAATATTACATATGAAGGTAATGATATCTATTGTAATTCCACTTTCTCCTGTGGTATGGAACTATTTGAGTTATACAGTGAAATTTCTAACAACATTATAACTCTTGATGGAAATTATACATGGGGTATTGCTCAAAGTAGGGCGAAAAATTCACTTATTTCTAGTAATACTATTTACAGTTTAGGTACTAATCAAGCTGAACATGGTTCTGGGGATCCTATATTAACTGATAAAAGTGCTGCTATTTCAATAAAAGGTTCTGCTTTAATTGAAAACAATAATATCTATTCAACATCAGCAGGAATTAATCTTGTTGAGGATGGTAATGTTGTTATTAATAACAACAAGATTGTTGTGGAGCTTAATAATGAAAGTATTGTATGTTGCGCAATTAATGCAGAAATTGATGCATTAAACATAACTAATAATAATGTAACCTTTAAAGGAAAAGGTTCATATAATAATGCTATTCAGATATCTAACTGTAAAGATGTGATTATTTCAAACAATAATATTGTAGCTTCAGGATTTTATTATACTTATGGTATTTATATATCCGGAGATAATTTTACAATTAAAGATAATAATTTAAATATCACTTCTGAAGTGTATTATGCTTGTGGTATTTCAGTTAATCCTGGTTTAACTGAAGGACTTCTTAAGAACAACACTATTTTTGTTAAAGCTAAAACTGCAGGTTATGGAGTTTATTCCTTTGGATACACTAGTGGTGCTTACTCTGCATATAGTAAAAACATAGTTTATGACAGCAATATAATTGTTGTTAATGCTTATTTGGCAAATCCTCTTCAGTTATGTGAAGATAATTCATATGTTTATAACAATATGATTCTTGCAAGAGGTAATTTAACCTGCGGTATATTTGAAAAAGTTTCAAATAATGGAAAAGCCACTATTTTAGATAACATCATAATTACTTATGCTTCAGAAATTCATGATGCTGAAACTGGTGATGGATATTTAACCAATGAAACTACTAGTATGGCAATTTCAGTTAGTGGAAATGCTTTAATCCAAGGTAATAATATTTCTTCTTCAGCAATTGGTATTAATTATGTTATTTCTGGAAACGGTAAAGTTATAGGCAACAATATTTATGTTGCTACAGTAAATGATACTGTAAATAATTATGCTATTTCTGCAAATGGTATTGATTCTTTAAACTTTACTGATAACTACATTATATTCATCGGCAAAAGTAATGGTAATGCCATTTCAAGTGCACTTCAAATATCTAATATGGATGATGTAATTGTATATGGTAATACTTTTGACATTACTATTCCTTCATGTGATTATACATATGCGAATAATCCTTCTAAAGGTATTGCATTTTTAAATGTGAATGATTTAATATTTAAAGATAATAATGTTGATTTGGAATATAATGATAGAATTTATAATGAGTCAGCAACTTATGGAGAATATGATACCCTAGCAGTTATAGAAATTGGAGATGATTGTAATAATGCATTAATTAATAATAATAATATTTCTGCTTTGGGTGCAGCTTACATTTACGGTATAAAAGTTTATGGTAAAGATTTCAATATTTCAGAAAATACTTTGTATATTATTTCTGATGTAAACTATGCAAATGGTATTAACCCTGAAAAAGGTGCAACTGGTACTGTAGAAAATAATAATATTTATGCTATTGGTCCAAAAGCTTCATATCCAATTTATTCAGGTATGTATGGCGGTATGGGTAATCTTGATGTAAATTACATTAAAAACCAAATTTATGGTAAAGCTTATTTTGTTGTTGGTTTAGAGCTTGGTGGAGCTAATGAAAATGTTTTAAATAACACAATCATTGCTGAAGGTAATTATACTATTGGTATTGCATCTACTTCAGATAACAACACAATTTCAGATAATATTATTAGAGCATTGGGAAATTCAATAGGCACTCAACCTTCTGGAGATTGGACCTATGATATACAAAATACTGGTATTGTGGTTCTAAAAGCTAATGCAATAATTTCTGATAATTATATTGAAGCGACTAATGGGGATTATGCTGTTGACTTAGGAGATACTAATTCAACATTGGATGATAACTATATAACTTCTAAGAAATCTGTTGGTAAAAATGCTATTGTCAATGCTGGTTCTGGTGCAGTTATATCAAATGTGGGTCCAAGTTTAAAAACAATTTTATCTGCTGTACCATTCTACACTATTTATGACGCTGGTGATGTGTATTATGTTACTGCATTGGATGAAAATGGT
>CAJOOI010000129.1 GCA_905236105.1 uncultured Acholeplasmatales bacterium | reverse complement strand
TAATCCAAAAACATATAAAGATGTAGAAATGAATGATTTAGAACCATTCTCTAAAAATCCAATTATAGCTAAAACATTTAGAAAAATTGGATATGCTGATGAGCTTGGTTCTGGTTTTGAAAAAATAGAAAATGCATGTGCTACTTATTTTAAATCAACACCTGTTGTTAAAGATAAAGAAGTGTTTAAAACAGTTGTTTACTTAAAATCTGATTTTACTCAGTCAAAAGAATTAATTGAAAATAAAGAAAAGATAATTAATTACATAGAAATTAATGGTTCAATTAATAATGAACAATGTAGAATTATTACAAATCTTGGTAAAACACAATCTACTAACATTTTGAATGAATTATTATCTGAGTCTAAGATTTATAGACATGGCAGTGGAAAAGCTACTTATTATGATTTTAAGGAATAATAAATTGACCAATCGACCACTGAATCGACCAATCGACCATTGAATCGACCAATCGACCACTTTTTTTGATGCAAGTGGTCGATTTTTTGCGTGTGCCGGGCATGGCATTAGTCTTACTGGTGAAAGTCAAGTCACGGGTATTTACCGCCAAGTGTAGTGAACCACAAACCGAAAACAATGTTGGGGTGAAGGAAGTGATGTAGCAAAATCTTTGAGCCTAAGTTAAGGTTATGTAAAATGGATTAGATAATCTAACTAAATCTTTGTTATAATACATTTTTTTGAAGAAAAGTTTGGCAAATATTTTGATGTTATATCTCTAGATGTTAATCAAAAATCTATAAATGCTTTTGAATTTATTGTATTATTAAAATCAGTAGAAGTTGTTAAGTTTGGAGTGATTTATATTGAAATTAATATTTTTTTGTTATTCGTGTTTGTTAAATTTTGACGTATACAAAAACATTAATATTTTAGTATTGAACTAATACTCTAAATTTGCTATAATATTTACGGAAAATATGCAATGCAACTGCAAATTTTAAGAGGTAGTAAATATGATAAATAGAAGAATTGTTGAAACTATTAAGGATGCAATTAAACATTATCCAGTTGTTTTACTGACAGGCCCAAGACAAATTGGTAAGTCTACATTACTATATAAGTGGATTAAAGGGGATACTTATTCATATGTTAGTCTAGACGATAAGTTAGAATTGGCTATGGCTAAGTCTGATCCTAAAACTTTTTTATCCATACATGAAGCTCCATTAATCATCGATGAAGCTCAAAAGGCACCAGAATTGTTTCCCGTTATTGAAAAGATTGTTAACGAATCTAGATTGAAACTTGGCAATAAGGAAAGTAATGGAATGTATATATTATCTGGTTCTCAAAGAAAACAATTATTAGATGAATCTAGTGAATCATTATCTGGAAGAGTAGCAATTTTAGATATGATGAATTTATCTATGAGTGAAATTTATAATCGTGAATCAAGAGTGTTTGATACTGATATTTCTGCCTTATCAAAAAGAATTAGCATTAATTTAAATGAAACTGGAATTTTTAGATATATTGTACGAGGTTTTTTTCCTGGATTATATGATGATCCAGATTCAAAAACATCAATGTTTTATTCATCATATATATCTACATATCTAGAAAAGGATTTAAAAGATTTAATAAATATTAAAGATGAAGTAAAATTTATAAATTTCTTAAAGATACTAGCATCAAATACTGGAGAAGAACTAGTATATGATAATTATGCAAAACAAGTAGGAGTTTCAACAAACACTATAAAATCATGGGTTAGTGTATTAGTTAAAACTTCAGTTATCTATTTAGTAGAACCATATAATGAAGAATCAATTGTTAAACGTGTAATTAGAAGACCAAAGATGTATTTCTTTGATACAGGTCTTGCAGCTTATTTATGTGGAATAGATAGTTCTGAAACATTACAAAGAAGTTTCTTGAAAGGAAGATTCTTTGAAACTTTTGTATTTAATGAAGTAAGAAAATCTTTTATGAATGAAGGATTAATGCAAAAACTATATTATTATAGAGATGCTGATCAAAATGAAATTGATTTAGTTTTAGTTAGGGATGCATCAATGTCATTAATTGAGATTAAATCAGGACAAGAATTTAATGCATCTTCAACAAAAGGGTTTAAGAAATTAGCTGATACTAAATTTAATAAGAGAAATAATGCAATTATATGTACTGCAGATAAGATATCTATTTTAAATGATGGCACATATATAATTCCAGTTGTTGCAATATGATTATATAGAAAAAATTAATGTTAGATATCTTCAAGAAAAAAATAACTAAAAATATTTTGCATATTTTCGTTTAATATCTTGTATATCTCTCAATATCTTTTTCAGAAACTTGGTGTAATATTTATGTAAATTTTT
>CAJOOI010000128.1 GCA_905236105.1 uncultured Acholeplasmatales bacterium | reverse complement strand
TTTTTTGTTTGCTCTTAATAACTTAAATTAATTGCGTGTTTCTGTTTGTTTTTCCTCTGTCATATATAGTTTTCAAAGACCTAATTTGTAGGTGGTGGTTGAGGGTGGTTTCGAACCACCGAACCCTAAGGAGCAGATTTACAGTCTGCCGCGTTTAGCCACTTCGCTACTCAACCGCATATTATCTCGAGGTTGTTTTTCTACCTCTCTCGATGCGTGCTCACTTATTCTACTACTTTTAAAAAAGGTTGTCAACAAATATTTTTACTTTTTTTAAAAATTTTTTTGTTTTTTATTTTTAAGCATTTTTTTGTTTTTATATTATATATAATATATATTGTTTATATGAGCTTTTTATAAAAATATGGCACCTATTCTAATAATAGATGCCATATCAATATTAATTAATCATTTTTTATTTATTAAATTAATTGCTTTTAGCTTGTTTAACACAAGATATTGTATGTAAATTAGGAAGTGCAGCTTCACCAGATTGACCATAATAATATAAATATCCTGTTACATCAATGATATCGCCTGCTTGAAGTGCTGCAACTGCTTTATATACATCAGTAGTTTTATCTGTTAAATAAGATTCAACACAAAATTCAAATTCTACTGGATCTCCTGATTTTGGAGTATATTTAATTTTATAATAAATATCATTACCCTCTGTACCAGGTAAAGTTACACTTACAACTTCTAAACCAGAGAATTTAACTTTTTCATTCATATGTTTTGCTAATTCTGTACTATTTGTTAATAATTCAGTGTAATCTATAGGTAATGCTAAGAATTTACCATCTAATTTTTCCCAAGTTGCTTCAGCACCTTGTTGGCTACCAAGAATTTCAGTTTCACCACTCCAAGTTGATTTATATCCAGTTACTTTAATATGATTGCCAATTGCAAGTTCATTATTATATTGTTCTTGTGTGCAAGGTAATTCATAAATAAAATATGCACCATCTTTATCAGTTAGATAAATAGTAGCTTTATTATTCCACCAAGATTGTTTTGCATCAATATAGCCACTAATAGTTACTGTTGTATTATCTTGAGTTTCTGCATATTGTTTATATGTTAAAACACCTGTGCCTTTTGTAAAAGCATTTTTATTTTGTTTAGTTACTTCACTAGTATGTAATTGTGGTGTGTTATACATATATGCAAAACCTTTTACATTTACATAATCGCCTTTTTCTAAACTAGCAACTGTTTTATATACTTCTGATGTTTTTGGAGTATTTTCCATATATGTTTCAACGCAGAATGTATAAATTTGGTTGCCATCAGTTACATTATAATAAATATTTCTTCCTTCTTCGAAAGTATTTACTACAACTAAATCATTTAAAGCTACAAATCTATTGTTATTTTTAACAAATGTATCAAAAGTTACTGTAGTTGCTTGATATGTTTTTGTACCATCTAATTTAACCCATTCTGCTTCACTGCCACTTTGGTCTCCTAATATTTCTACTTCGCCAGCCCATGAAGTTTTATAGCCTTTAACTTTAATATGGTTGCCAACTTTTAAATCATTATTATATTGTTCTTCTGTACAAGGTAAATTATATACAAAATAACCACCATTATCATCTTGTAGATATAATACTGCATGTCCTTGATAGAAAGTACGTCTAGCTTGAACATAGCCTTCAATAACTACTGTTGATTTATCTGATGCTTTTTCATAATTTGCATAAGATAATGCATCACCTAAATTATCTGTTTGAGTTCCTTTTCCGCATGAAGCTAAAACAAATAAACCACCAAGTGCTAAAAAGAATGCACTTAATACTGAAAAAATTTTCTTCATCAATTATTCCCACCTTATTAATTTATTGATATAAATATTATATATTTTTATTTTTTTATAGTCAATTATTGACTATAGATATAATCATTCTTTCTTACGTAATATTTTAATTAATTTTGCACCAAGCATAATTACAATTATGCCTATTGCTGCTAAAAATACACTAAGAACTACTACAAAATAATTGAGCTCTTCAGTTTGAGCTAAATTATTATATCTAATAGTTCTAACATATAAATCATCTATTTTTTCAGATGTATTATATGGTGAATTTTTCATTACGACTGCTTCAATCAAATATGAAGCAGCATTTCTTGCATAAGTTGAACCAGTATATACTTCTGTAATAAATGTATTATCAATATTATCTATAACTAATTTAGATGCCTGAAGCTTAACTTTATTTTCTGTTGTGGAATTTAAATAATTTTTATATTCAGTTGAATTAATTGCCTTATTAGTAACAGGTACATAGCCTTCAGTTGATGAATAACCAATTTGGATGTCATTTGTTAATAAGAATTGAGCAAATAACCATGAAGCAACAACTTCATCTTTATCTTCCTTACCAAATACGCAAATTGAAGGTCCTTGAGATATCATTTTGATATTTTTATCATCAACTTGTGGTATTACTCTCACTACAGTTTCAAATGGCTCACCTTCTGCTTGGCTCCCTGCATCATGAGTTGATGCACCATATCCCATCCAAGTTGCTCCAGCAGTTGAATCAACTGCCATTACACACTGCCATTTGTTTAAGAAATTGGCTGGATATGAAACTTGTTTGAATGTAGAAAATAAATTTTTATTATTTGATTTATCATACAAATCAAGTAAATAAGTTTTAGTTTCATCATTTAAAAATTTAACTTGAGAATTTTCAGTGAATGCTTGATTCATCTGTTTTTTATAACTGATGAACATATTATCACTTGATTTATAAATTAATGGATATAATACTTTATTAGTATTATTTTCATCAATTGCTTTTTGGCACACTTCCCATACCCAATCCCAAGTTGGCACATTAGGTATATTAAAGCCTAATTTTTCAACATAATCTTTATTTATATATAATGCTTCACTAGATCTAACAAATGGTAAGACACCTTGTCTTCCATTAATCAATCCTTCATCTAAAAATTTTTTAACTATTTCTTCTTTTTTTACTGAATCAAATTTAACATCTTTGCCACCTAAACCATAAGATGAATTAGACATTAATTGATCTAAGTCTGCAACTACATTTGTACCTTCAAGGTATGTTGCAACATGATCTGGATATGCAATACATACATTTGGTGTAGTTCTAGTTGGAATATTTACGATTACATCATTATATATTAATCCATAATCAGTATAATTTTTTAATTCGATTTCGATATTAGTATATATTTTTTGAAAATCAGCAATGGCTTTTTGATATACTTCTAATTGATCATTTCTAGAATCATTTTTAGCCCAAAAAACTATCTTATAATTTTTAGTTTCATCAAATGTTTCTGGATATATAACATCTACTACTCTTGTTGAATATGCGCCATGACATGATGTAAGAATAAAGAAAGAAAAAATCATCAAAATAAATGTAACAAACTTTTTCATATTCTCTACCCCTTAGTTCCAGTTTTGGCAACACCACTCATTATTTGTTTTCTAAAAATAACGAAAATAACAATAAGAGGAATTGAAATACAAACTACAGCTGCCATCATTGCCGGTATATTATCTCTACCGAATCCTTGAGCTTTTATTACTTGAATAGCATTAGATACTAAATAATATTCATCCTTAGTAGAAATTAATCTTGGCCATACATAAGAATTCCAGCATTCAATCAATTTTAATATTGTAATAGTTACAATAGTAGGTTTAGATAATGGGATTAATATTTTATATAAATATTTAAAATCATTACATCCATCTACTCTTGCAGCATAATACATTGAATCCGGAACCTGCATGAAATTTTGTCTTAATAAATAAATATAGAATACTGATAATACCGAAGGTAATATCAATCCTACATAAGTATTTCTTAAGCCCAAATTTACTGCCGTTTGATAATTTGTGATTATTACAAGCTCATTTGGAATCATCATCATTGCTAAAAAAATAGTAAATACTACTTCTTTTCCTTTAAAATTAAGTCTTGCAAAAGCAAAAGCTGCTAAAATACACAGAATAACCATTAAGAATGTTGTAGTTACTGCATATATTAATGTATTAAGCATATATCTTAACATATTTACTGCCTGGAAGGCTGTAACATAATTTTCAAAAGTTGGTGAAGATGAATAAAATTTAGGTAATTGTTCTGCATTATATTCTGCAAGACTCTTAATTGATGTTAATACCATCCAGAAGAAAGGAAATAAAACCATTATTGCCCAAATTATTAAGAAAAAATAAATTACAATATTTCTAATTATTTTAAGTCTTTTAGTAGCCTTAATTTCTTTAGAAACATATTCTTTATTAAAATTATTATCTTTTTTATTTAATTTTTCATCATTTGTAATCTCAACTATAGGAGAAATATCTTTTTCTTGCATTTTGACCTCCTAATAGTGTACATGTTTTTTACTTACAACAAGATTAATTGCTGTAATAGCCATAATTATTACAAATAATACAATTGCTGCAGCTGATGCATATGATGGGAAGCCACCAGCTTCTGAATATAATGAAGTATAAATATAACCAACAATTGTATTCATTTCTTTTTCCATTAAATTTGTACCAAATAGTGCTACTGCATTATTATATTCTTTAAATGCACCTATAAAACCTGTAATGACAAGATAACTAATCATTGGTGAAATCAGAGGTACAGTAATTTTTCTAAATTGTCTAAATCTAGATGCACCATCTACTCTTGCTGCTTGATAATATTCTTTTTTTACTGTTTGTAATGCTCCAACTAATACAATAATTTTAAATGGTAAAACTGTCCATATTATATAAAAACACATAACAAACATCTTGGCAGCATATGGCCCATCTATCCAATCAACAGGATCAACTCCAAAAATTCCTAAAAAACTATTAAATAAGCCTGGAGTAAATGGTGTTACATCAAAAATAATCATAAAAACTAAACCAACAGCTAAAGTATTTGTAACATATGGTAAGAAAAATATAGTTTCAAATACTTTCTTTAGAGGCTTAATTGCATTTAATCCAGCAGCAAGCCCTAAAGCTATTATTGTTGAAATAGGTACAGTTACAATAACCATAATTGCTGTATTTCTTAACGCATTAAAAAATTCAACATCTCTAAAGATATAATTATAATTACCAAATCCTACTCCTGTATATGTTTGACTTACAGACCTAAAATTTTCTTCGAAAGAATATATAATAACATCTATTAAAGGATAGATCATAAATATTCCTAAAAACAATATAGCAGGAAGTAAATAAAGCCAAGCTTTCCATGAATTTCTTTGCATAATTTTTAACCTCTTATAAATGAAATTATATCATATTAATATGATATATAAAAGAAAGAAAATATTGTATAAAGCATAAAAATGGCAAAAAAATAATTAACCATAAATTAAATTATTAGTTTTTTTATTATTTTTTATTGACTTATTACAAAAAAATATTATATAATAAACGGGCTTGAAAAAAGGACCCTTAGCTCAGTTGGTAGAGCAACTGACTCTTAATCAGTGGGTCTGGGGTTCGAGTCCCCAAGGGTCCACCAGCTTAAATAAAAATCCACGTCTAAAGGCGTTGTTTTTCTCAAAGGCTCCAAGCCTTGATACTGCGCCCCCGATTTCAGGGCCTTTTTTATTGCCAATTGCCTTTGACACTCTTACTTACCCGTAAACGGGTCTTTATTGTTATTCTTTAAATTAAATGATGTTAAATTTGATATATTATTTCAAAATAAATAAAGTACTACCACTAAATAATTATCATTATTAGAAGACAAATTATTTGATGGTAGTACTTTTATTA
>CAJOOI010000127.1 GCA_905236105.1 uncultured Acholeplasmatales bacterium | reverse complement strand
TTTATCCTAATGTAAAATAACGATAGTTTGTTTAAGGATGTGAAAATAATGACAATTTCACTTGAAATTTGGCAATTTATTCTAATTTTAGTTGCTGCAATTCTTATTGCTGCTATTGCTACTTTCTTCATTGTAAGAAAATTATTTGCTAAACAATTAGAAAAAAATCCACCAATAAATGAAGATGTTATTCGTGCAATGATGTCACAAATGGGTAGAACACCTTCTGAAAAACAAGTAAGAGCAGTTATGAAAAGTGTAAATGAAGCTCAATCTAAAAAAGATGATAAAAATAAAAAATAGGAGAAATCCTATTTTTTATTTTAATTCTTCTTGTTTTATGCCATATATTTTAGCATATCTTTTTACTGCTTCTATATCATCAAGTGCTAATATACGCTTTTTTATTGAAATATAAAATTTTATTCCAAGTGGAATATCAGATATACCTAATAATATCATTATTGAAGCAACTATTATTCTATATATCTCTATTTTATAGCATATCAAAAATATACCTATACCAATTAAAGCAACACCAATTAATATAATTATTATCATAAAAATAAAACTTAATTTTATTTGATGGTTTTTATATTTTTGGCTATAATAAGCTATTTTTTCTTTATCCATAACTTAAAATAAGGAATTACCTTTTATCGAGGTAATTCCTTTTTTCAATTTTATTGAGCTTGAGCAGCTTTAGCTGCAGCAATTAATTTATCTTGAACATAGCCAGGAGCTTCTTCATAACTATTGAATTCTCTTGTAAATGAACCTGCACCTTGTGTTATACTCTTTAGATCATTTACATATTCGATGATTTCAGCTTCAGGTACTAAAGCAGTAATTGCTTGAGATCCATCAGGATTTGCATCAATACCCATAATCCTAGCTCTTCTTTGATTAAGATCAGAAATAATATCACCAGTTAAATCACTATTTACAGATACAACTATCTTAATAATTGGTTCAAGAATAACTGGTTTACATTTTGGATATGCTTCTTTAAATGCTAAAATAGCAGCCATCTTAAATGCTAATTCGTTTGAATCAACTGGATGGTATTTACCATCTTTTAATGTTGCATGAACACCGATTACTGGGAAGCCAGCAAGTAAACCTTTTTCACATGCTTCAAAGAAACCTTTTTCAACTGCTGGGAAATAGTTTTTAGGTACTGAACCACCGAAAATTTCTTCAGTGAATGTATTTTCTTCTGCTGGTTCAAAATCCATAACAACTACACCATAGAAACCAGATCCACCAGATTGTTTAATATATCGACCTTGATTTTCTGTTGATTTAGTTTTAATTGTTTCACGATAAACGATTTTAACATCTTCAGTTGAAACATCAAGTTTATAACTATTTTTCATCTTTTCAAGAATATAATTTAAATGTCCTAAACTTAATGTTCCTAATAATCTTTGTGAAGTTTCTCTATTATGACGTTCTTCAATTGATTTATCTTCTGCTTCAATTCTCTTAAGGATCATAGATAATTTATCTTCATCTTGTTTTGTCTTTGGAACTAAAGCTCTATAATAAACTGGTGATGGGAAGGCGATTTTTGGATAAACTACAACATTTTTTGGGTTACAAATTGTCATAGAAGTTTCAAGACCTTCTACTTTAGTAACACAACCAATATCACCAGCATGTAATTCTTGGACAGCTACAGTTTTTCCACCTAAAACAGAAAATAATTGTGAAACTGATAAATTTTTCTTTATTTCAGGAACGAAAATTTCATCTCCAGCTTTAATTGTACCAGAATAAATTTTGAAAATTGATGATACTCCACTATATGGATCTACTACTGTTTTAAATACAAATGCACTAAATGGTTCTTCATCTAAAGTCTTTCTTTCAACTTTATTACCATTTGCATCAACACCTACGATTGGTTTTAAATCTGATGGGTTAGCCATATATTTAATAAACATATCAAGAAGTGTATTTAAACCGATATTCTTTAATGCTGAACCACAAATAACTGGTGAAATTTCGCCATTTAAGATACCAGTTCTTAAACCTTGTTGAATTTCTTCTTTTGATAATTCTTCTCCAGCAAAGAATTTATCCATTAATTCTTCTGATGTTTCAGCAACTGCTTCAACCATTGTATTATTCAATTCAAATACTTTTGATTTTAAATCTGCAGGGATTTCAACATCTTGGCACACATTACCATTCCATTTTCTACCAACTAAATCGATACAGTTAACGAATCCATCAAATTTATCTCCTGCTGCAAGTGGGTAACAGAATGGTACAGCATTTGTACCAAGTTTCTTTCTTATATCTTCAACTACATTGTCAAAATGAACATCTGACTTATCCATTTTATTTAAAAATAGTATTGTAGGTATACCATTCTTTTTTAGCATATTCCAGTGTTTGATTGTTTGAACTTCAACACCAGCTTGTGCATCTAACACTAATACTGCTCCTTTTACTACATGAATTGCAGCAACAGCTTCTCCAATAAAATCATCGCTTCCTGGAACATCGATTAAATTAATTTTATAATCATTATGTTTAATAGGAACGATTGCTGACTTAATTGAATTCATTCTTGCTTTTTCTTCTTGTGTATAGTCACTTATTGTATTTCCTTTTTCAACGCTTCCTTTTGGCGCATTTGAAGTGATAGAATATAATGCTTCAACAAGTGAAGTTTTACCACTTTGTAAATGTCCTAAAATTGCAATGTTTCTAATTTTGTTTTCCATAGTAAAATTCCTTTCTGTAAACGTTTCCACTCGATTATTATATCATAGTAAGTATGTCATTTAAAGTAAAAATTTAAAAAAATAATTAATTTTTATATTTTATTCATAAATTAAAAAAATGGCTTTATTTCACCAATATTAAAGCCATTTAAAATTAAATTATTTGATATTAAATAATATTTTTATTTAGATTAAATTATTTAGAATCATTATTTTTTATATCATCATAAGTTTCTAAATATGAATGTATTTCTTCTCCTTTTCTATATCCTAGAATTTTATCCATATTTATATTTGAAGTAGCCATAAATAAATTTTTAATGATAACTGGATTTTTAAGTTCTAATTCATGAATTAATTCTTTTGTTTCTTTTCTTTTTGAAACCATTTCATCATTTTCAGTCATTTCAGTAAAACGACATGCACAGCGTATGAATTCTAAATCAAATCTTTTTGCCCAGTTTTTAATATCTTTTTCTCTAATTAAATATAGTGGTCTAATTAATTCCATTCCTTTAAAATTATCAGAATGTATTTTAGGAAGCATTGTTTGAACAATACCATTATTTAAAATTGACATTAATGTTGTTTCTATAACATCATCTAAATGATGGCCTAAAGCTATTTTATTACATCCTTTTCTTTCAGCAATTCCATATAAAGCACCTCGACGCATTCTTGCGCATAAATAACATGGTTTACCACCTACATTATTTGCTATATTAAAAATATCTGTATCAATTATTTCAGCTGGTATTCCTAAAATATCTAAATTCTTTTTAATTAAATTTAAATTTTTTTCATTATAACCTGGATTCATTAAGATATATGATACTTCAAATTCAAAATCAGAATGTTTTCTTAATTCTTGAAATAGTTTTGCAAGAAGCATTGAATCTTTACCACCTGATATACAAACACAGATTTTATCATTTGGTTTAATCATTTCGTAATCTTTTAAGGCTTTAATAAAAGGAGACCATAATTTAGAACGATATGTTTTTATAATACTTCTTTCTATTTCTTGAATTTTAGTTAATTGTTTATCAGCCATAATTTCCACCACCATAATAAAAAGAAAGGCTTAATAATCGAAATTATTAAGCCAAATTAAAGATTAAATTATTTAACTTAAATTATTTAATGCTATATAATGAATCTTTGCCTTTGAATTGAGCAACACCTTGAACTAAACCATGAGCATTTAATTCGTCTTCAATTCTGATTAATTGGTTATATTTTGCAATTCTATCAGTTCTTGAAAGTGAACCAGTCTTAATTTGACCTGCATTTGTACCTACAACGATGTCAGCGATAGTTGTATCTTCAGTTTCACCAGATCTATGAGAAACGATTGCTGTATAACCAGCTTTTTTAGCCATTTCAATAGCATCTAATGTTTCAGTTAAAGTACCAATTTGATTAACTTTAATAAGTATTGCATTAGCAACACCTAGTTCGATACCTTTTGCAAGTCTCTTAGTGTTAGTAACAAATAAGTCATCACCAACTAATTGAACATGGTCGCCTAGTTTATCAGTTAAATATTTCCAACCATCCCAGTCATCTTCTGCAAGACCATCTTCGATTGTAATAATTGGGAAGTTTTTAACAAGGTTAGTATAATAAATATCAACCATTTCTTTTGAAGTGAATTCACCTTTATCAGCTTTTAATTGATATTTACCAGTCTTTTTGTCATAGAATTCAGATGCAGCAACATCGATTCCTAAGAATACATCTTTTCCAGGAACGAAGCCAGCAGCTTTAATTGCTTCAACTACTAATTCGAAAGCTTCAGTATTTGAACCAAGTTTAGGTGCATAACCACCTTCATCACCTACTGATGTTACATATCCTTTTGATTTTAAAATTTTCTTTAATGCATGGAATACTTCAGCACCCCATCTAACTGCTTCTCTAACTGATGGTGCACCAGCTGGAAGAATCATAATTTCTTGGAAGTCAATACAGAAATCTGCATGTGCTCCACCATTAAGAATATTCATCATTGGTAAAGGTAATTGTTTTGCGTTGCAACCTCCAAAATAGTTATATAATGGCATTCCATAGAAATCAGCTGCAGCTCTAGCACAAGCCATAGAAACACCTAAAGTAGCGTTAGCACCTAATTTTTCTTTATTTTCAGTACCATCAAGTTCTATCATTAATTTGTCGATTGCTACTTGATTTCTAACATCTAAACCTAAAACTTGTGGAGCAATTACTTTATTAACATTTTCAACTGCTTTTAAAGTTCCTTTACCAAGATAACGGCTTTTATCACCATCTCTTAATTCTAATGCTTCATGTTCACCTGTTGAAGCACCACTAGGTACTAATGCTCTACCAAAAGCTCCAGATTCAGTTGTAACTTCTACTTCAACTGTTGGATTTCCACGAGAATCTAATACTTCTCTAGCGTATACGCTTGTAATAAATGGCATAAATTTACATCTCCTTAAATTTTTTAATTTTTACCAATCAATATTATACAATAATATTGTTATAATTAGTATTATTTTAGTTATGAAAGCGTTTACAATATCATTCTTTAAAATGACATGAATTTTTTTAATCCATGTCAAAATAAATTATTTTAATTTACCACCAGAAAATTTAAAACATACAATAATTGAAAAAACATAGAAAATAAGATCAAGTATACCACCAAATAGATGAGCTATTTGAGATGTATTATAAAATCTTATAAAACCATAAATTGGAAAAGTTAAATAATTAAAATAAAAATTCCATGATGATAATATATTAAATATTTGAGTAATTGACCCATAAATAAAACAATAATTTGTTAACATTTCAACAAAAATTCCAAATAATAAGAATATAACTGCCAAAACAGGATATAAAATATGAAAATTAAAATAAGCTTTTCTTACTCTATAAGCTATTGTATAGCATAATAACAATAAGCCAATAGATAATGAAAAATTTATTTTATAAAATAAAAAATCAAGCGCTCCTGCAAGCATTCCAACTAATAATGCAGTTAATAATCCATTAATTATTACAGCAATTAAATCTTTTTTATAGATTGTTTCTTTCCAATTATAAATTTTAAACACTAAATCACCTTGTTTCAAATATTATTCTTTTTCATTTTCATATTCTATCATCTGGTCTTTGTAATTACCTGCAAACCTTATTATAAGCATTTGTAATCTCTTATATAAAATGAATGTTACAGTAAAGACCATTATATATCTTAATATATTAAAAGGTATTACAGCTATAAATAGATAATAAAACATAAAATTATTATCATTTACAATACCTCTTCCACCTAAAATCGTATCCATTGCTCCAGTTAGTGCTGCTTGTGGATAACCTGCAATAAATTTATAAGCTGGTATTAATAATACCCAGTTGGATAAAGTTGCAACAACAGTTGCAGAAGCCATACCAATTAACATAGATATTAAAGCACCTTTTAGTGTCCTATGCTTCTTATAAAAAAATGCAGATGTTAAAACAAGTGTAAGTCCAATTAATAAATCAGCAAGTTCCCCTACTCCTACAGTTTGTGTGCCAGGCAATTTACAAAAAAATCTTATAACAATCGTTAATGCACCTGAAAAAGGACCATACATAAACCCAACTAATAACGCAGGTACATCAGAAAATTGGATATCAAGCCACGATGGAAAAATTGGAATATTAAATTTTGCAAAATAATATAATATAACTGATAATGCACTAAATACAGCAATTATTGCCATTTGTTTTATATTCATTTTCTTTATATTATATTTGTTTTGTAAATAAAAATGTAGATTTCCAAATGATAATAAGAACAATACTGCTCCACCTATTTCAAGTAAATAAATATAAAAAGGTGATTTATATTTAGGAATTGCATCACTTTTAACAAAATTTGTTGCACCAATCCTATCTAATATAACACCTAATACAATCAAAATAATAGCTATTGTTATCATTATTATAAATGCAATTAAACTATGAATTACTTTTTTATCTTGTTTCATATATAATCCTTTCTTTTAAGTAATTACATAATCCTTCGAAAAAAATAGGCTCCATTTTAAAAAATGGGGCCATTAATTTATCTTCTCTCATCCAGACTATACTGTCGGTATAGGAATTACACCTATTCATGCTTTAATAAAGCTCGCAGACTATACTGCCGGTATGGAATTACACCAAACCCCGAAGAAATATGTATTAACATTATAAATACATTAATATAATTTGTCTATTATTTTTTAACAATTAAAGATGATGAAGTCATTTCAGCTGGTTTTTCTATTTCAAGTAAATCTAAAATAGTTGGAGCTAAATCAGATAATATACCATCTCTAATTTTAATATTTTTATCAGTTACAACAACAGGTACTGGATTTGTAGTATGTGCTGTAAATGGTGAACCATCTTCATCAATCATCTTTTCAGCATTACCATGGTCAGCTGTAATAATTGCAACGCCACCTACTTTATCAAGGGCATCAACTACTTTACCTACACATAAATCAACTGCTTCAACAGCTTTTACTGCAGCAGGAATAACACCTGTATGTCCTACCATATCACAGTTTGCGAAATTAAGTATTATCATATCATAATATTTTTTATTTATGGCTTCAACTACTTTATCACATACTTCATAAGCACTCATTTCAGGTTTTAAATCATATGTTGCAACTTTTGGTGAATTAACTAAGATTCTATCTGCTCCTTCGATTTGTCTGTCTGCACCACCATCAAAGAAGAAAGTAACATGTGCATATTTTTCAGTTTCAGCAATTCTTAATTGTTTTAAGCCTTTAGCAGATACTACATCTCCTACTAAATTATCAAATGTTTGAAGTGGGAATGCAAGTTCACCTTTGACTTGATCAGCATATTTCATCATTGAAACAAAATGGGTATGTTTTGGACCTTTAGATGTGTCAAGACGATATGGCTTTTCAGGATTATAAACAATTCCATCAGGATTAGAAAAAGCAGTTGCAATTTGAATTGCTCTATCAGGTCTGAAATTTGCAAAAACAATTGAATCCCCTTCTTCAATCATGCCATTTTTATCTGATACGAAAGGTATTACGAATTCATCAGTAACACCATTTGCATATGATTTTTTAATACCTTCAATTGGATCACTTATAAATTCACCAATTCCTTGTGTCATAGCATCATATGCTTTTTGAATACGATCAAAGTTTTTATCTCTATCCATGCCATAATATCTACCACCAACAGTAGCTACTTTAACTTGTCCTTTTTCAATAACTTCTGTTAAATATTCACAAGCACTTTCAGGTGGAGTATCTCTACCATCTAAAAATGCATGATAATAAACATCCTTAATACCTTTTTCATGAGCCATATTTGCTAAAGCTATAATGTGATTAATGTGTGAATGTACTCCACCAATGCTACATAAGCCCCAAATATGGAATTTTTTGCCGTTTTTCAATGCATTTTCAATTGCACGATTAATTGGGCCATTATCCCATAATTCTTTTGATTTTATTGCATTATTTATTCTAGATAAACTTTGCCATACAATACGACCTGCTCCAATATTCATGTGTCCTACTTCACTATTTCCCATTTGACCATCAGGTAGACCTACTGCTTCTCCTGATGCATTTAATTTTTTTGTGTCAAATGTAGAAAAAATATGATCTAAATTAGGCTTTTTTGCAAGTGAAATTGCATTTCCTTCACTTGGTTTTGCTAAACCAAATCCATCCATTATAATTAAACATACTGGTTTTTTCATTCTTATTCTATCCTTTCAAAATATTTTAATTTATAATAATTATTAACAGTATTTGCTCCAATCCATTTTAACATTGCACTATCTTCTTCTGGGTAAATTCCATTTCCCCATGATTTTTTATAATCCCATAAGCCAAATGATGCAACAGAATCAATTAAATAATCTAATTCTTTTTGTCTTGCTTCATCTAATTTATCATCTTTAATATACATAGCATCAAGAGGATGTAATAAATCATCATTAAAATCAAGACTGATAATATTTTTAATATCTTCAATTAGTTTTTCTTCAATTTTTTTTGTGTTTAAATCTATTTTAGCTTTTTTAATTGAGTTTATAAAAGAATCAACAGCTATTAAATCATATTTATTTACTTCTTTTTTGTTTAAATATTCATCCATAAGTTTAATAGCTAAGTTATATGCTTTTTTATAATATGCTTTTGTAGGTTTAAAGAATAATAGTGTATATCCTACTATATCCATAGTTGGATGAAGACCAAATAATTTTAGATTTTCTTCATTAAAATCAAATATTTTAGCATGTGCAAAATCTTTATTTGTTTCAACATTAAAATTCCATTTATTATCTATTAATATATGTCTATTATATAAATAATTTCCTGCTTTATTAATTAGTGAATCGAATAATTCATTTTTAGAATCATTACAACTAAAATTCATCATATCAAGTATTCTAAATGCTTCATATACTGAATATACATTTGAATTCGGATTATAATTATCGATAAATAATCCATTTCCAAATCCACCATCTTTATTTTGATAAAATAATAAACAATCCAAAATAAAATCTCTTGGCATATCTGATCCATCTAATATATTATATAGACAAACATCAATATCTCTTGCTTTAAGTTGCATCTGATTTGACATTTTTTCACATGTTTCTTTAGTTAAAAATTTCATATTCAGTGCCTCCGAAT
>CAJOOI010000126.1 GCA_905236105.1 uncultured Acholeplasmatales bacterium | reverse complement strand
TGCTAGATGAGAAGTAGTAGCATCAGTCATTGTTTTCATTTCAATGCCCGACCAAGTCATAAATTTTGTCATTGCATTTGTTTCATGTGGTTCTTCATCTTCATCTTCAGCATATTCTGGATATAGTTTATGTATTTCATCTGATATTACTTTATATTTGTGATATTGTCTATTTAATTCTTTTTTTAAAGCATTATCTTCAACTTTGTCCATAATATAATGTATTGCATCTTTTCCCATGCATGCTCCTTTATTTAATTCATCTAAAACATCAATTTCATTATTTTCATTTTCTTTTAACATAATATTCCTCCTGATAGATAGTATGGGATAAATTGTATTTATTATACAAAATAAAAAAAACAATCATTTTCAGATTGCTCATTTATTATTTAGTTAAAATTTTTCAAATTATTCTGCAAGTGGTGCATGAGATAGATAACCACGTTTGGAAATTCGTAATCAGGTTTATTTCTAAAGTGATTATAACATACCGCGGACTATGTCCGCAACCTAAACAAAAAATCTCAAGAATAAAATTCCTGAGATTTTTTGTACAAAACACATTGCTTTCAACTGGCTAAAAGGTTATAATAACCAACAAAAAATTAAATCGGAGCCTCGGTAGTTAAACTTTGCTCCCGAGCTATCAGAAGAAAGTCAGGTGTGTTTAGTAATGAATATTATAGAATGGAAACAAGAAAAAATCAATGGAATTCTATCAACTTTTGATAGAATGATTATTAAAGGTTATTCTCTTCAATTATCTAATGTAAGTCAAATGGGATATTTCTTGTCTCATAATAATGTTTTACTTAAGGATTTTGGCGAATATGCTGAAAATGTTACAAACTCATTATGTAAGCATATTGAAAATATCGCTAAAGAAAGAAATAGACCTTATCAATTTATTTATGGTAATGATACTGATAAAGGAACTCTGGCTAGACAACTTCTAGAAAAAAATCCAGTTGATGATGGATTAATTTGTATTTTTTCTAATATTGAAGTTTGCTCAACTATGAATGTTATTAAAAATGGTGAAACTAAAAAATTAGAACTTAAATGGGGACCTAGAAAATGTAAATATTATTATCTTTATTATCTAGATAAAGAATTTGGTTTTATGCATATTAAAATTCAATCATGGTTTCCTTTTATGGTTCAAATATATATAAATGGTCATGAATGGTTAAAACAAAGATTATTAGAAGAAGATATTAAATTTGAAATGTATAATAATTCTTTTTCTTACATTGAAGATATTTCTAAAGCACAAGAAATTGCTGATAAAATAGTAAATTCTAAAATATCAGATAAATTTGATTCAATGATTAAAGATATTAATAATTTTTTACCTATCATTGAAGAAACTTTTTCTCGTGGTTATTATTGGTGTTTGGCTGAATGTGAGTATTCTACTGATATAATTCATGATTCTAGGGAATCTATTGATGAATATTTTAAATCTTTAATTGAAAATGCTTTCTATACATTTAAGTGTGATGATGTTATGTCTTTCTTTGGAAGAAAATTAAAAGATACTGGTTTTCAATTTCAGGGAGAGATAACAAGTGATTTAAGAAAAAGAAATCAAGGGTTTAGATTGAAACACAAAATGAAATCTAATCAAATAAAAATGTATGATAAAGGATATTCAATTAGAATTGAAACAACTATCAATGATCCTTATGAATTTAAGATTTTAAAAGATGTTGAAAAAGTAGTTGAACATAAAGAATTAGTTACCGAAAAGAAATGGGTTCCTATGGGAAAATCAATAGCTAATCTATATAGATATGCAGAAGTTTGTAAGGCTATTAATATGAGATATATTAATGCTTTACCTATTCCTAATGAAAAAGAAATTGCTTTACAAAAACTAGAAAATATTTCAAACAAAAAAATTATTAATAATAGAGTATATACTGGTTTTAATTTGTTTAATAAAGATGATATAAGACTATTTAATATTTTAGCTGATGCAGGATTACTAATTAATGGTTTTACCAATAAAATATTAAGATCCAGATACTTCAAAGATGAAGAAGATTGTAATTGTAATAAAATAAGAAATAAAACAACACGATTAATTGATAAACTTAGAAAACATGGGATTATAAAAAAAGTGGGGAGTGCCTCAAAATATTATGTTACCGAGAATGGTAGAAAAGTTATTAATTATTTTATGTTATATCAAAATAAAGAAATTCCTAATTTTCTTAAATCTGTCAATTAATATATGATTTTTAAAATTTTTAAAAGCCGATTTTTATCGACTCTTGTTTGCGTGGCATAAGAAAAAAAATTGTTTTTTTTGAGTTATTATTAAATTAAATAACATAATTTATTTTCATCTGTTTTTAATAATAATATAAAATATTTGTATGTTTATATAGTAAGATGTATAATTGTTTTAGTAATTAATAATTGAAAGGC